>DATHCZ010000115.1:0-19947 GCA_035319265.1 Methyloceanibacter sp.
GGGCCCGGCGCCTGCACGAAGCTGATCGCGCCCATGTTGACCGTGTTCCAGTTGATGCTGCCCGGATCGACGAAGCGGCCGTTATATTTCACTTTCAGCTCGTGCTGATCGAGGATCGAGGTGTTGCTGCTGAACAGGCCCCCTCCTCCCCGCAAGTTCGGCAGCAGATTCTCTCTGACGATGGTCGGCGGGACGGTCCATTCGGGGTTGAACACCACAGATTTCAGATCGGCCGAGAACATCGGCGTGGCATATTTCAGTTCGCCGACGACGATCTTGTCCGAGTATATCGACTTGCCGTCCTTGACGAAGTAGACGTTGAACTCCGGAACATTGAGCCAGAGATATAGCGAGCCGAGGTCCTCCGGCATCCAGCGCCAGCGTTCCATATTGACGACTATTTTCTCGGTATTAGCGGTCTTGCCGCCGGCCTCGCGCTCGGCGCGGGCCTTGAGCAGGGCTTGATGAAGACGCTGGAACTGCTCGTGCTTCGGGTGGAGAGAGCGAAGATACGCATCGGGTGCCTGCGCTTGCGCGATATCGGCCAAAACTGTTTTGGGATCGCGCAAGGTGGGCGCGACACCGAAGAGCTTGTTGAGCTTGGCGGGCTCGGTGCGCCCGCCGCGCGCAAAGCGCGCATATTTCAGGATGGCAAGATCGAGCTTGATCTCGTTCGCCGCGGCGGCATCGGGAGACCCCGGTAGATCGCCCGCCGGCGGCAGGTCGAAGGCCGCGCTCGACAGGCCCCAATTATCGGCCCTGAGCATCTCGTCTATTGCCGCAAGCGCGGGTGCGGAGAAGCCCATATCGGTCATCCAGAGCGCATCGCCTCGGCTGTTGTAGAAGGCTTCGAGCGCGGCGAGTTCTCCTGACGATGAGGTTTTTCGCATCTCGGCAATTTTCGCGCGGATGCTGGCAACGACGGGTGTCGCCTCTGGAGGCGTCACCTCGGGCGGTTGCGCGGCCTGACCAGTCTCCGGACTTGAGGCGTCAGGCGTCGCTGGAACCGTATTGGCCGGCGGGTTGGCCACAGGGGCCGCGCTCAGGTCGGGATCGGCCCACTGGGTCGCAGCCACGGTCGCTTTGGGGCCGTCCTCGGCAGAGACTGGCCACGCAAACGAAACACCCAATGCGAAGGCGGAAGCGGCCGCTGCAAGGGCGGCAAGCCAAGAGTATCCACGCATCCCACAACCCCCTAGGCCGTAGGTTAATCCGAGACGGCGGAAAGAGCCACAGCGATCTGCCCGATTGTTGGGCTGGTGGTTTGGAGCGGCCCGAATACCAATTTCTGCTCAGGATGAGCAATAGAGTCGTCGAACAAACACCTAGAGCGCGGGAATAAACCGCCCGCCCGACCGGTCTTGTCCTCCAGTGACCGACAACGATCGCGAGGAGATGACGATGCTTGACCACAAGGAAGGACGTGAGGCTGGGGGACATTCCGAGGCCGATGGTGTCAGCCGTAGAGGCGCACTCGAATGCATGATTTGGGCGGGGACCGGCGTGCTCTGGGCGCTGTCGGGTGGCGTGCCGAAGTCGCTCGGCCTGCTCGGCGATGCGCTCGCCGCGGAGACGCCCTCTTTCACCTTCCTCCAGATCAGCGACAGCCATATCGGCTTCAACAAGCCTGCCAATCCAGATGCGCTCGGCACGCTGCGCGAGGCCATCGGCAAGATCAAAGCCGTGCCGACCAAGCCCGCCTTCATGATCCATACCGGCGACATCACTCACCTCTCCAAGCCAGACGAGTTCGACAATGCGAGCCAGCTCATCGGTGAGGCCGCGCTCGACGTGCATTACGTGCCGGGGGAGCACGATTTCATCGATGAAGGCTTGGGCAAGGCCTATCTTGAGCGCTACGGCAAAGGCACGAAGGGAGCCGGCTGGTATTCCTTCGACGAACACGGCGTCCACTTCATCGGGCTCGTGAACGTCGTCGACCTCAAGGCTGGCGGTCTCGGCAGGCTCGGGGCAGAACAGCTTACCTGGCTCGCCGACGATCTGAAGGACAAGTCCGACTCAACACCGATCGTCGTCTTCGCGCACATCCCGCTCTGGACGGTTTATGCCGAATGGGGTTGGGGCACCGACGACGGCATGCAAGCGCTCAACATGCTGAAGCGGTTCGGCTCGGTGACCGTGCTCAACGGCCATATCCATCAGATTGTGCAGAAGGTTGAAGGTAACATGACCTTCCACACGGCGCGTTCGACCTGCTTCCCGCAGCCGGTCCCTGGAACGGCACCCTCGCCTGGCCCCATGACAGTGCCGGCGGATCGGCTCCGCTCGATGCTCGGAATCACCAGCGTCGCTGTGCGGGTGGGCGACAAGCCGCTGGCCATCACCGACACGCCGCTCGCGGGCTGAACCGATGAACAAGGTGCGCAAACTCACTGCAGTGCTTGCTGGCGTGGCAATGTTGCTCGCAGCATCGCACGCCTTCGCGGCGGACGCCGCAGTGAAAATTTCCAACTTCACGTTCGACCCGCCGGTGTTGACCATCAAGGCCGGCACCACTGTCACCTGGACTAATGCCGACGATATCCCTCACGTCGTCGCCGAGAAGGACGGCAAGTTCAGATCGGGCGCGCTCGACACCGACGACAGCTTCTCCCAGACGTTCGCCATGGCGGGCACCGTGGAATATTTCTGCGCTATCCACCCGCACATGACGGGAAAAATCGTCGTAACGCCTTAGCTTGCCCCCCAGACATCGTCGCGACGCCACAGGCGTCGCGACGATGTGAAGCGGGAGGCCTAGGATTCTCGTCGCGGGTTGCCTATACTCATCTTGAGAATAGTAAACTCGGGTGTGGGGCCGGCCCTTGCGCCGGATGTTTTAGCACCCATATATGCTCACTATGAGCATTACAGATGGGAGGCAAAACGCAATGACGACGGTCCACGGCACGCAGCGGGGCAGGACGGTGGCGCTCGAGGTGCCGCTTCCGCCTCAGCTCCTGCCAGACCTCGCTTACACGCCGGAGGTAGCGCGCGAGACCGCCCATCTTTATGAGCGCGTGTCGCGCGTCATCCCGCCGATCGAGTGGCCGGGCTTCGCCCCCTACGTCAAAGCGATCAACGATCTGAAAAAGTCGCGCAACGCCGTCGTGCTCGCGCACAACTATATGACGCCCGAGATCTTCCATTGCGTCGCCGACGTGGTCGGCGACTCGCTTCAGCTTGCGCGCGAGGCGACCAAGACCGATGCGAGGATCATCGTGCAGGGCGGCGTGCATTTCATGGCCGAGACCTCGAAGCTGCTCAATCCGGACAAGATGGTGCTCATCCCCGACAGTCGCGCCGGCTGCTCGCTCGCATCTTCAATCACTGGAGCCGATGTACGGGCGCTGCGCGAGGCCTATCCCGGCGTCCCCGTCGTCACTTATGTCAACACCTCCGCCGAAGTGAAGGCCGAGTCCGACATTTGCTGCACCTCTTCTAACGCGGTGCGCGTGGTCGAGTCACTCGGACAGCGGAGGGTGATCATGATCCCCGACGAGTATCTCGCCAAATGGGTGCAGACCCAGACCAGGGTCGAGATCATCACCTGGAAGGGCCATTGCGAGGTGCACGAGCGTTTCACCGGCGAAGAGCTCCGCGCCTATCGCGAGAGCGACCCCGGCGTGAAGATCATCGCACATCCGGAATGCGCGCCCGACGTGCTCGCCGAGGCCGACTTCACCGGCTCGACCTCCGGCATGATCAAATGGGTGAAGGATCACCAGCCGAACAAGGTGCTGCTCGTGACCGAGTGCTCGATGAGCGACAACGTCGCGGTCGAAACGCCCAAGGTCGAGTTCGTGCGGCCGTGCAATCTCTGCCCGCATATGAAGCGCATCACCCTGCCGAAGATTCTCGAGTCGCTCGTGTTCCTCAAAGAGGAAGTCACGGTCGACCCTGCGGTCGCCGGCCGCGCGCGTCAGGCCGTCGAGCGTATGATCAACCTCAACCATTAGTCCCTAGGGGCGTCTGTAGGCGTAACGCAAGTGAACCAGATACATGTCTCCTCCCCTAGGCTAGCACGCTCCGCAACCTCGGATGTGATCGTGGTCGGAGCGGGGCTGGCCGGACTCTTCACCGCGCTCAAGCTTGCACCGCATCCGGTCACGGTCGTTTCGGCGGCGCGCTTCGGCGAAGGAGCGTCGAGCCTCTGGGCGCAGGCCGGCATCGCCGCGGCGCTCGCCGAGGGCGATAGTCCTGAAGCTCACGCTGCCGACACGATCACGGCCGGGGCCGGCATCGTCGATGAGAAGATCGCGCTCCTGCTTGCGCGCGAAGCGCGTGAGCGCGTCGAGGACCTGCTGCGCTACGGCGTCCCATTCGATAAGGACCTCGAAGGCCGCCTCACCTTCAGCCGCGAGGCGGCGCACGGCAAGAGCCGCATCCTTCACGTCAAGGGCGACACGGCGGGTCGCGCTATCATGCACGCGCTGATGGCAGCGGTGCGCGCAACGCCGTCGATCACCGTACTCGAAGGCTTGGCCGCGCGCGATCTCGCCCTCAGTGACGGCCGCGTGGCCGGGCTCGAGGTCGCGCCGACAGATGACGCCACTCTCGCGCGCCTCATCTTGCCAGCGAGCGCGGTTGTGCTAGCGACCGGAGGAGCGGGCCAGATCTATGCGATCACCACCAATCCACGCGAGGCACGTGGCGAGGGCATCGCCATTGCGGCCCGTGCAGGGGCGGTGATTGCCGACGCCGAGTTCGTGCAGTTCCATCCGACGGCCATCAATATCGGCCGCGATCCGGCGCCACTGGCCACGGAGGCTCTGCGCGGCGAGGGTGCAACCCTGATCAACTCGCGCGGCGAGCGCTTCATGCGCGCCGTGCATGAGGATGCCGAGCTTGGGCCTCGCGACGTGGTGGCGCGCGCCGTCTATCGCGAGGTGGCGAGCGGCCGCGGCGCCTTTCTCGATTGCCGCAGCCTCGGCGATGAGCTCGCTCTGCACTTCCCTACGGTTTACGCGGCCTGCCGCTCGGCCGGCATCGATCCGGCAGAAGACCCGATCCCGGTCGCGCCGGCCGCGCATTACCACATGGGTGGCATCCTCACCGATGCACAAGGAAGGAGCACCGTCGACGGGCTGTGGGCGTGCGGCGAGGTAGCATCGACCGGAGCACATGGGGCGAACCGGCTCGCGTCCAATTCCTTGCTCGAGGCCGTGGTGTTCGGCGCGCGCGTCGCCAATGACATCGCGGCCTCGCTGCTAACGCCGCTCGCGGCGAGAGCAGAACAGGAAAGTCCGGCGGTGGGCAGCGGTCATGACGAGCGCCTCGAGCAAGTTGTTCGTCGCACCATGTCGGCTGAAGTGGGCGTGATCCGCGACGAGACCTCGCTCACCAAGGCGCTTGGCACGATTTTGTCGCTCGAGCCTGAGGCCAAAGGCGACCAGCGTCTCGCCAATATGCTGACCACCGCCAAGCTGATCGCCGCGGCGGCGTTCGCGCGCAAGGAAAGCCGCGGCGCTCATTTCCGCAGCGACTATCCGGTGCCGGACGAACATTTGGCACAACGGAGCTTTCTCACGCTCGGCACGGCGAATGAGATCGCGCGCGTCGCGCTCGAGGCGCCGTCGCGTGAAACGCGGGTTCGTCCTCGCGTCGTGGCGATGCGCGGCGCCGCGCTCAATGCATGAGCGAGACCCCCTCCCCTGTTTTCGAGTTGCCACCTCTTCTGGTCGAGCAAGCCGTCGCGGCTGCGCTCGATGAGGATCTCGGTCAAGCCGGCGACATCACCACCGACGCCATCATCCCGTCCGATGCCCGCGCCAAGGCGGCGATCGTGGCGCGCCAGAAGGGCGTCGTGGCGGGGCTCGATCTCGCCGAGGCGGCCTTCAGGATCCTCGATCCCGAGGTCAAGTTCAGCCGCGTCGTTGCCGACGGGCAGAAGGTCCTTGCCGGAGGTGTCATCGCCGAGGTCGAGGGCAACACGCGCGCGCTTCTAACCGGCGAGCGGACGGCGCTCAATTTCCTCAACCGGCTGAGCGGTATCGCCACTCTGACCGCGTCCTTCGTGGCAGCGGTCGAGGGCACGAAAGCGCGCATTGCCTGCACCCGCAAGACGACACCCAATCTTAGGGCCTTCGAGAAATACGCGGTGAGGGCGGGCGGCGGGGTCAACCACCGGTTCGGTCTATATGACGCGGTGCTCGTTAAGGACAACCACATCGCCGCGGCCGGCGGGATCGCCGATGCACTCAAGATGATCAGCGCGCGCACCGGCCATCTGGTGAAGATCGAGGTCGAGGTGGAGACGCTTCGTCAGCTCGAAGAGGCGCTGCGCTATCCGATCGATGCCGTGCTGCTCGACAATATGGATGTCGAGACAATGAAAAAGGCGGTCAAGCTGGTGAACGGCCGGGTGGTGACCGAGGCGTCAGGCGGAGTGACGCTAGAGACTGTCGGCGAAATTGCGAAGACCGGCGTCGATGTGATCTCGGTCGGAGCGCTTACTCATGCGCCGCGTAGCCTAGACTCATCGCTGGAGTGGGCGGGGTAGAGGTGCCGGCCACGTTGGTAACCGCCGCCGATACAAGGGACAGCGTAGGCGTGAGAGAGATGCCCGAATCGCTCTTCGGCGAGGCCTCGGCGTCGACCACGTAGGGCTCTTCATTCCGCTTCTTGTAGAAGATGTGCCGCCCGATCTTGTCGATCTTGCTCATGTCACCGACCCAGCCGGGGCTTACGTAATTGGCGTGGTAGTAGGTGGAGTAGCCGACCTCTGGAAGCCAAAGCTCTCCGGCGGTGGCCTTCTTGGCTATGCTGCGGGCGAGAGCCCATTGCTCGTCGTTGTGCGGCGTATCGGTATGGCCGTCGCAGGTGAAGGAGAACTGACAGCCGGGATGCATCTGGCCCTGATAGACCACGCCGCAGATCGTCTGCGGGAAATCTGGGCTCCGTACCCGATTGAGAATCACTTGCGCGACGGCGATCTGGCCGCGGACCGGTTCGCCGCGCGCTTCGAAATAGATGGCGGTGGCGAGGCAGCGGCGCTCGCGCTCCTCGAATTCGGCCTGGCTTTCGCCTTGGCCCTTGAAAGCCAATCCCTCGGCGGTCGGATGGTAGGCAAGCTCGGCGGCTGAAGGCTTGAAACTGTCGACGTCGAAATTCTGAGAGAAGGGCGATCCGTAGCTCGCGTTCATGAGGAGCGAGTTCGCCATGGTGCCGCCGACCGGGCCTCTCAAAGCGACGTCGGAGACGGTTGGCCGTAAGCGATCGCCCTTGAGCGACCGGCTGATCTCGCCGCTGATGCCAAGCGAGCTGGATACGGGATCGCCAACTAGGCTCGCGGCGATGAGTTGCTTGCCGGCTGAGGTGACGGTGTTGGCGGCGAGCACCTGATCGGCGCGTGGGCCCTTTTGGCCGGTGTGGAACAGATAAGCGGCCTGTCGTGGGAGAACCGCGGGGGCAGCGTCGGCGGCGCGTGTCACCGGGTAGGCCGATCCTTTGCCGGAAAGGAAAAGCTCGACTTGAAAGGCGACGGGATTGCCCGGCACTGCGGCCACGTAGCCCAAGCCAATTAGGGGAAGCGGCACCAGCGCAGCGACGGTGTGCCACACCCGACGAGGCAAGCGTCGGCCCATTTTCCCTCCAGGTCACCCCTAACCCGCGGGAGCATCCGCCCGTCGTTCCGGCCGGTATTACCCCGCTTGCCCTCGTCGCGCCGTCCAAGTGGGAAGGGCGCAAGCTTCGGGCGTCCCCGTAATCATTCAGGCAAAATGGTGGGAAATCAGAATGTTAAGCTTAAAGTCCCCCACCGGTTTTGCCCGGATTCCCGTGTCATTGCGTTAACCGTGCCCGAGAAATTAGGGCAAATTGTGGTGAACGGCAACAGCCGTCCATTTCCTGTGAAAAACGCTAATTATCGGTTACTGCCTTGCCGAGCGCGGCCTGGGCCGCGGCAAGGCGCGCTACGGGCACGCGATAGGGCGAGCAGGATACGTAGTTAAGGCCGATCTTCTCGCAGAAGGTAATGGTGGCGGGATCGCCGCCATGCTCGCCGCAAATGCCGATCTTGAGCTCGGGCTTGGCCGTTCGTCCGCGCTCGGCCGCGATCTGCATCAACTCACCCACGGCAGGGTCGAGGGTGACGAAGGGGTCGTGCTGGATGATTCCCTTGTCGGCATATTCGCCGAGGAAGCGGCCGGCATCGTCGCGGCTCAAGCCGAAGGTCGTCTGAGTGAGATCGTTGGTGCCGAAGGAGAAGAACTGCGCGCTCTGGCCGATCTCGCCGGCCATGAGACAGGCTCTGGGGAGCTCGACCATGGTCCCGACCGAATAGGCGACGCTCGTGCCACGCTCCTTCTCGACCGCGCGCGCGGTGGCCGCGATCCGCTCCTTGACCAGATCAAGCTCTTGCTTCGCTGCGACGAGGGGCACCATGATCTCGGGTATGACGCGCGAATGGAGCGACTTCCCGGCCTCGATCGCCGCCTCGAAGATGGCTCTCGCCTGCATCTCGACGATCTCGGGATAGCTCACCAGGAGGCGCGAGCCCCTTTGGCCGAGCATCGGGTTGAACTCGCTCAAGGCGGCGACCCGGCGCCTTAATCTCGGAACGGTCACCCCCATATCGGCGGCCACCTCGCCGATCGCCGCATCGGTATGCGGCAGAAACTCGTGCAGCGGCGGATCGAGCAACCTAATCGTCACCGGCAGTCCGGCCATGATGGCGAACAGAGCGATGAAGTCTTGACGCTGCGCGGGCAGCAGCTTGGCAAGCGCCTTGCGTCGTCCGTCCTGATCCTCGGCGAGGATCATCTCGCGCATGGCGAGGATGCGGCTTCCCTCGAAGAACATATGCTCGGTGCGGCAGAGCCCTATGCCCTCCGCACCGAAGGCGCGCGCCTGGCGCGCATCCGCCGGCGTGTCGGCATTGGCGCGCACGCGCATGCGACGCGCCTCGTCGGCCCAGCGCATCAGCTTGGTGAAGTCGTCCGAGAGCTTCGGTTGGCGCATCGGCACGCGGCCCTTGATGATCTGGCCGGCCGAGCCGTCGATCGTAACCACGTCGCCCTTGTGGAGAACAATGCCGTTGGCTGAGAGCGTCTCGCGCTCGAGATCGACCTGCACGGCCGAGGCGCCCACCACGCAAGGACGCCCCATGCCGCGGGCGACGACCGCGGCGTGGCTCGTCATGCCGCCGCGCGCGGTGAGGATGCCGACAGCGGAATGCATGCCCTGCACATCCTCGGGCGATGTCTCGACACGGGCGAGGATCACGGTGTGGCCTTGTGCCTTGAGATGCACTGCCTCGTCGGAATCGAAGACAAGCTCACCTGTCGCTGCGCCCGGCGAGGCGGGCAGCCCCTTGGCGAGAACGGTCCGATCGGCATCGGGGTCGAGCGTCGGATGAAGGAGCTGATCGAGCTGAGCCGGGTCGATGGCGAGGACCGCTTCATCGCGGCTGATGAGCCCCTCCTCGGCCATGTCCACGGCGATCTTGAGCGCGGCCGGGGTCGAGCGCTTGCCCGAGCGGGTCTGCAGCATGAAGAGATTGCCGTCCTGCACGGTGAACTCGATGTCCTGGAGATCGCGGAAGTGGGCCTCGAGCTTGGCGCAGGCGCGCTCTAACTCGGCGAAGGCGTCGGGCATCAAGGCTTCGAGCGAAGGATTGCGTGCGCCGGAGCCCTTGCGCGAAAGCTCGGTCAAGGGTTGCGGCGTGCGCAAGCCGGCGACCACGTCCTCCCCTTGCGCGTTCACCAGATATTCGCCGTAAAGCTCCTTCGACCCGGTCGAAGGATTGCGCGTGAAGACAACGCCAGTCGCGCTCTGGTCACCGCGATTGCCGAACACCATGGTTTGAATGGTGACGGCAGTCCCCCAAGTGTCGGGAATATCGTGCAGGCGCCGATAGGCGATGGCGCGCGCGTTCTGCCATGAGCCGAATACGGCGGCAATCGCGCCCCAGAGCTGGGCGTGGAGGTCTTGCGGAAAGGGCTCGCCAAGCTCGCTCTCGACGAGGGTCTTGTAGCGACCGACGATCGCCACCCAATCCTCCGCCGAAAGCTCAGTGTCGTATTCGAGTCCCTTGAGATTTTTGAAGTTCTCGAGGATCTCCTCGAACAGTTCATGGTCGATGCCGAGCACCACATCGGCATACATCTGGATGAAGCGGCGATAGGTGTCGTAGGCAAATCGTCGGTCGCCCGAACGGCGCGCGAGCCCGTCGACAGTCTGGTCGTTGAGGCCGAGATTGAGCACGGTATCCATCATGCCGGGCATCGAGGCGCGGCTGCCGGAACGGACCGACACGAGCAGAGGATTCTCGACGTCGCCGAATTTCGCGCCGGCGATCCGGCCCACGGCGTCAAGTGCGTCGCTCACCATCGGCTTGAGCTCGTCGGGAAGTCTTCGCCCGAGCTCGTAATAGACCGAGCACACCTCGGCGGAGATGGTGAATCCCGGCGGAACCGGCAGTCCGAGCCGCGACATCTCGGCAAGATAGGCGCCCTTGCCGCCCAGCAGATTACGGTCGCTCGCCGAGCCATCGGCATGGCCGGCGCCGAAGGTGAAGACCCATCTTGGTTCGGTTACTGATGCATGTTCTGTCTTATTCATGTTCATGGCTTGGCTCAGCTATGAGCCCTTGTAGCCGATGATGCGCCCGGCACAAACCGGCAGCGCTTTACCCTAACGGCGGAAGGGTCGCGCCGCGCGCATCCGGCTGTGGGCGATCCAGTCGCCACATTCGACCGGCTTGGCAAAGCGCGGGATGCGCTTGAGCGCGTAAACGATCGCGAGCCTTCTTCCGCCACGGTCGAGCTCGACCTCGACCTCGACCGGCCCATACATGGAGCCGATCGCGTCAGTCTCGGCGCCCTCATAAATGTCGAGCGCGGCCTTGAGGGGGCTTGCGGTATGAACGATGAAAACCTCACCGGTGACCCGCGTCTTAGTTTCTGGCGCAAAGGTGGCGCCGGGATAGTAGCCGAGATCGTAGAGTGCGCCCGCCGCGGTTGCCTTGCCGAGAAGCCTGGCGCCCGACCTTAAGCGCCGCGCCATCGGGTGTGGGCTCTCGGACCGAAGCGTGCCGTAGACGAAGAGGTGAAGATCGGGCATTTCAGGATTCATTCCGGCAACTTGACACGGCCGTCCTCATCCAATTGCCAAAAAGGATTGAAGGCGACCTCCCAGACATGGCCGTCGGGATCGGCGAAGTAGCCGTTGTAGCCGCCCCAGAAGGCCTTGGCCGCAGGTTTGAGGATGCGCGCGCCTGCGGCTTCGGCTTGTGCCATCGCCGCGTCCACTTCAGCCTCGCTCGCCAAGTTCCGCGCTACCACGATGCCGCCATTGCCGGTCCAGACGTTTTCCGCAGAGGCGTCCTCGACTTGCGCCTGGCGCCCCCACATGGCCAGCACCACGCCACCGGCGCGCATGAAGGTCACGTCTTCCTGGCTCGCGCGCTTCGACTTCACGAAGCCGAGCGCCTGATAGAAGCGCGTGGCGTTGGCAATGTCGGCGACAGTCAGGGTGATGAGGCTTATGCTTTGTGACATGAACTTGTCTCCGAACGTGGGCCTCATGGTTCGAGACGCCGCCTTCGGCGGCTCCTCACCATGAGGGTTAGACGCCTCACCCTGAGGAGGGCCGGAGGCCCGTCTCGAAGGGTGAGGCCCCAATTAGAGCCTACCCTTCGATCTTCGAGAAGTCGGCGACCGCGAGCGTCGTGGCACGGATGCGATTCAAGAGGCGCAAGCGATTGGCTCTTAGATCGGCCTCGGTCGCGTTCACCGTGACATGATCGAAGAACTCATCGACCGGCTTTCTGAGCTTGGCCATCGCGGCCATGGCCGCCTCGAAATTTTCCCGCGCCACGGCGGAGGCGGCAGCCTTTTCCACCTCATCGACGGATTTGGCGAGGGCCTTTTCCTCGGGCCGTTTGAAGAGCTTGGGGTCCAGCGGCTCATCGTAGACGCGAGCGTCCTTCTTCTCCTCGATGCGCAGGATGTTGATGGCGCGCTTGGTGCCGGTGAGAAGGTTCGCTCCGTCCTCGGTATCGAGGAATTTCCCGAGCGCTTCGACGCGGCGAACGATCATCAGGAGGTCGTCGCCGCCGAGCGCGAACACGGCATCGACGAGATCGTGCCGCGCTCCCTGTTCGCGAAGATGCACCTTGAGCCGGTCGGCAAAGAAGGCGAGGAGGCTCTCCGCCAAATTATGAATGGCCGGATCAAACCTGCCCGTGACCTGATGCGTCAGCAGATATTCCTTGAGTGGGAGCCGTACTTCATTCTCCAAGACAATGCGGATGACACCGAGCGCTGCGCGGCGAAGCGCGTAAGGGTCCTTGGATCCGGTCGGCTTATCGTCGATCGCCCAGAAGCCCACCAGCATGTCGAGCTTGTCGGCAAGAGCGACGGCGATCGCGACCGGCTCACGTGGCACGTCGTCCGACGGACCTAGCGGCTTGTAATGCGCGGCGATGGCGTCGGCGACGCTCGGGTTCTCCTGTTGGTCGAGCGCGTAATAGCGGCCCATCACCCCTTGCAGCTCGGGGAACTCTCCGACCATGAGACTGATAAGGTCGGCCTTGGCGAGGATGGCTGCACGCTCGGCGAGGTCAGGATCGGCGCCGACGAGCGGCGCGATCTCGCGCGCTAGCCGCCACACTCTCTGCACCCGCTCATATTGGCTGCCGAGCTTTTCATGAAACACGATCTCCTTCAGCTTCGGCACGCCGTCTGGCAGCATGATCTTGCGATCTTGCTCGAAGAAGAACTTGGCGTCGGAAAGACGCGCGGCGATCACGCGCTCGTTGCCGGCGACGATCGCCTTGCCACCGTCCTCGGCCTCGAGATTGGCCACTAATATGAATCGATTGGCGAGTTTCTCTCCCTTGCGGAGCGAGAAGCATTTCTGGTGCGTCTTCATCGAGGTGGCGAGCACCTCAGGCGGCACTGACAGAAAGTCCTCGTCGAAGGCGCCCATCAGCACAATGGGCCACTCGGTCAAGCCGGCATTCTCGGCGAGCAGCCCCTCGTCCTCGACGAGCGAGTGGCCGTGCTTCTTGGCTAGCGCTCGGGCTTGCTCGGCAATCAGTCGCGCGCGCTCCTCGCCGTCGAGGATCACTTTCGCCTCGCGCAGCTTCTTCCGGTAATCCCCGAAGCTCTTCACACTAAACGGTCCCGGTGCCATGAAGCGGTGGCCGCGCGTCTCCTTGCCGCTCTTGATGCCGTCGATGTCGAACTCCACCACCTTGCCGTCGAGGAGACAGAGGACCGAGTGGAGCGGGCGCACCCAGCGAAGCTTGCCCGAACTCCAGCGCATCGATTTCGGCCAGGGAAAACTCCTGACGATCTCGGGCACGATCCCGGCGATGACCTCGGCAGTCGCGCGGCCCGGCTTCTCGATGAGCGCCACGTAATAGGCGCCCTTCTTGTCGTCGCGCTTCTCCGCTTGAGCGACCGAGGAAAGCCCCGCTGCCTTGAGGAAGCCCTTGATCGCGGCCTCGGGCGCATCGACGCGCGGACCTTTCCGTTCCTCTCGGATGTCGGGAGAGCGCGCGGGCAAGCCTTCGACCACAGCAGTCAGTCGGCGCGGCGTGGCGAAGGCTTTGATGTCCTTGTACTCAAGTCCGGCCTCGGAAAGCGCATTGCCGAGCAGGCGCGCGAAATCGTCCCTAGCGCGGATTTGCATGCGTGCGGGGATCTCTTCGGAAAACAGCTCGAGAAGGAGCTCAGCCATGACTAGCCGATGCGGTTATGGAAGCCGAGATCGTACTCGGTGATGAGGAAGACAAGCAGATTCGTTTCAAGGCGATAGGGCACGACACTTAAGATCAGGTCAGACTGCGCGCCTGCCGCCGGCAAGAGCGGAACGAGGACCTGCGCTGGGGGCGTCTTGAGGAAATCGTAGAAACGCATGAAGGCGCCCTTCCCCCGCTCGACGTTGAAGGCACCGACTGCCCAGGGGAACGGCAGCTTACCCTCGCCGGTATAGTCGAGATAAAGCGCGAAGCTCATGAGCTCCGCAGCGAAGGGCGACAGCGCTGCGCGCAATCCATCATGCGCGACGTCCGGCACAGCCACGCTCGCGTCGAGCTTGAGCATGAGTTGAAATGCATCGGGGTGCCAACGCCAGACGCGCCCCGTCCACGACCTGAGCTTTGGCTTGAGAGCGAGCGCGCGCTCTTGCGGTGGAGCGGTCCGCTCATCGCGATAGACCTCAAGCATGGGCGTTGCCGCCTGCCGCGGTCTTGAGCCACGCTGCGCAGCAAGCTTTGGCGAGCTCGCGTACGCGCAAGATATAGGCTTGGCGCTCGGTCACCGAGATCACGCCGCGGGCGTCGAGCAGATTGAAGATATGCGAGGCCTTGATGGCTTGGTCGTAAGCGGGCAGCACCATCAAATGCCTCTCGCCCGAGTTGCCCTTGGCGAGCAGCGCCTTGCATTCGGTCTCGGCGTCCCGGAAATGACCGAGCAGACGCTCCGTATCCGCGGCCTCGAAATTGAACCGTGAGTATTCCTGCTCGGCCTGGAGGAAGACATCGCCATAGGTGACTTTGTCTTTGCCTTCGCGGCCGTTGAAATTGAGCTCGAACACGCGGTCGACCCCCTGCACATACATGGCGAGCCGCTCCAGCCCATAGGTGATCTCGCCGGAGACGGGGTCGCAGTCGAAGCCGCCGACCTGCTGGAAATAGGTGAACTGCGACACCTCCATGCCGTCGCACCATACCTCCCAGCCGAGCCCCCAGGCGCCGAGTGTGGGGCTCTCCCAATCGTCCTCGACGAAGCGGATGTCGTGGTTGTTGGGATCGATGCCGATGGCGTAGAGGCTCTGCAGATAGAGATCCTGGATATCCGGCGGCGACGGCTTAAGGATGACCTGGAACTGGTAATAATGCTGGAGCCGGTTCGGGTTCTCGCCGTAGCGGCCGTCCTTCGGCCTGCGCGACGGCTGCACATAGGCCGCGCGCCAAGGCTTCGGTCCGAGCGAGCGGAGAGCGGTCGCCGGGTGAAAGGTCGCAGCCCCCATCTCCATGTCGTAAGGCTGGAGGATCACGCAGCCCTGATCCGCCCAGAAGCGCTCAAGGCGCAGAATCAGGTCCTGGAACGAGGGCTTTGGGTTATCCGATTTCGACGGCTTGGCCATGGTCTGGTCCATAAAGTCCGCGGGACGCTAGTGCAAATCCTCAGCAAATTGAACCGTCATGCCCGGCCTTGTGCCGGGCATCCACGAATTTCTACGCAAAGAGAAGGACGTGGATGGCCGGGTCAAGCCCGGCCATGACGAGCTATGAGAGCTAACAATGGCTGGCGCGTTAATGAGCTGCGTTTTGCGCGCGTCCCGCCGTCTGCTTCGGCCGGTAGATACCGGTGGCGGGATCGCGCTCGAGCGGAATGGCGGTATCGGACTCGCGCCGCGCGAGAGCCTCCTCGGCGGCTCTGAGCTCGGCCGCGACGCGGAGTTGCTCACGTGCATACCACCGTCGCACCAGCATCAGCCCAGCGCCCGCTGCGAACAGAAAAAGGATCTGCGGCATGGCTCAGAGTCCAAAGCGCGACCAAAGCGCGCGCGCCTCGATCGCCGAGATGACATCGGCGGCAAGCCCGCCGGACAGGAAACCGAAATCGAGCACGCCAGCCTCGGCGAATATACTCCGCTTGCGCCGGAGCCACGAGGTCGACGGCATGACGAGCTTGAGGCGCACGTCCTCGCCAAAGAGCGTGCGCATCTTGCTGCGAACGTCGGAGAGGCCGTCGATCAGGCCGAACTCCAGCGCGCGCCTGCCCGACCAGAACTCTCCGGTGAAGAGATCCTCGCCGGCGTTGGCAATCTTTCCTCCGCGCCGCTCTTTGACGAGATCGATGAAGGCCGCGTGCACGTCACGCTGCAACGACTTGATCCTCTCAACATCCTCCGGCTTTTCGGGAAGGAACGGATCGAGCGTGTCCTTGCTGTTGCCGGCGGTATAGACACGCCGCTCGACACCGATCTTGGCGATCAGTTCGTTCAGGCCGAAGGTTGCGGTGATAACGCCGATCGAGCCGACGATCGAGCTTGGGTCGGCATAGATCTCATCGCCAGCAAGCGCCAGCAGATAGCCGCCCGACGCCGCGACGTCCTCGGCGAAGACATAGACCTTCAGACCCTTCTCGGCGGCGAGCGCCCTGATGCGCTTATAGATCAGCATGGATTGCACGGCCGAGCCGCCGGGCGAGTTGATCTGGATAGCCACGGCCTTGGCGCCGCGCATGGAGAAGGCCTTGTCGATGGCAGCGGCGCTGGTCGAGAGCGAGAGGCCAGGCCTGAGCGGAGTGGCCATGCCGATTGGTCCGCTGAATCGGAGCACGGGCACGAGCGGCCCGCGGCTGATCCAGGAAGCGGGAAGATAGCTCAACCAGCCCGCAAGGTCAGACGGGCTTGCCTCTTTCGCTAGATCGTCCATGGCGCGCTTAAAGTATAGGGCAACAGGGTTAAATCAAGCCGAGGTAGCAATTCTGTCCCGATCGAGGCCAGAAAGAGGCAGGCTTAAGCCTTTGGTTAACGCAAGTCGGCGAGGCGCCATGAGGCTGTCGGGATTCCTTGCTATAGTTCCAATCTGAAGGTGGACGTCCACCTATGCGGCGCATTTCCCGGCGGAAAAATCGCCGCTCCCGTCTCTGAGGAGGACTTGATGAGCAAGCTTGCGACTTTCGTCGTGGCATTGGGAGCCCTCGTGCTCGCCTTTGTCACACTCTCCCCGAATTCGGCGGAAGCCGGTTGGCGCCGCTGGGGCTATTGGGGCGGCCCGGGCGTCAGCGTCTATGTCGGCCCGCGCTACGGTTGGTATGGCCCTCGCTACTACTACCGGCCTTATGCCTATTACGGTGGTTATCCCTACGCTTATTATCCCTATTGGCGCGGTCGCTACTGGCGCGGCTGGTACTAGGCACGAGCGCCTCCGGGCGCATGTTCGGTTCTGGCAAGGGCCGCTCCCGAAAGGGAGTGGCCCTTATCGTTTCCAGCGCGCGCCCGATGAACCACGAATGAACGGCGGCCTCAGCTTGGGTTCAGGGGCTGCGGTCTAAAACCTCATCATGCCCGAGGAACTTCGCGTCCGGCACATCAGACCGGAAGATCGGAGAATGAACCCATGTTGAAAAAGACACTCATCGCCACAGCCGCGCTCACCTTCCTGGCGCTCGGCGCAACCTCTCCCGCCAGCGCTCATGATCGGGACGATCACTGGGACGGCGGCAAGAAGTGGAAGAACTACGGCTACAATGACGACTACCGCTACATCCAGAAGCCGCACCACAAGCAGTACGGCTACTGGAATTACCGGCCTTATCCCTGGTGGCTTCAGTACAATTGGCAGCCCCGGTGGTACTAGCGACCGAACGGCGAGGTCTGCATTAGCAGGCTTCGCGAGCCCGAGGTCTCTCCTCACGCTCGGGCGAATGAGGGCTGCCGCCTTTCCCCCCGAGGCGGCGGCCCTTTATTTCATTCGCGCTCCAAGCGGAAGCGCTGCCCCTCCCCTCAGCACCGCCTCGGCAGCTTCCGTGTAGCTACCGTCCGACCCATGCAGCACGAGACCCTGCAGCAGCCTGATCCCGGCGCGGCTTCCTTTGCGTCCTTGCACGATTACGCGGGCGGCGGGATCGCCAAGTTTCGGAAAGAGCGGAAAGACAGCTAAATCACCGAACCTCCGCTCGAGCAGTCGAAGCAATTCGCCGAGATGATCGGCGCGATGGATCAGCGTGATCCGCCCCTTGGGCGAGGCGTGGCTCGTGAGGAAGCGAACCCACCCCGCGAGCGCGCCGGCGCTCATCACATGGGCAGAAGCGCGCGCCTCGCCCGGTGCCCGCCTAACGGAACCTTCGGAGTAGAACGGTGGGTTGGCAATGACGTGATCGTAGCCCTCGCGCAAGAGGCCCGCGTCGCGATGGGATTTGGCGCTTCCCGTGACGTCGGTATTGACGATCCTGAAGCTCGCCGAGACGCCGTTCCGCCCGGCGTTCTCGCCGGCAAATGCACAGAGCTCCTCGTCGATCTCGACCGCGGTCACCTCGAGGGGAGATACGCGCGCGAGAAGACAGAGGCCGGCGACGCCGACTCCAGCGCCAACATCGAGCACACGCTCGCCTGGGCGTGCCGGAACGCCTGCGGCGAGGAAGACCGCATCGCTTCCGGCCCGATGGCCGCCGCGCGGCTGGACGATGTGGATGCGGCCGCCGAGAAACGCATCGAGGCTCGTTGCGCAATTTCGCGCCGCGCGCCGCTCAGGTCTTGTCTTCTGAGATGACATGGCCGATACCGGCCTCGGTAAGGATTTTGCGCGCGTGCCGGATCTTGTCGCTTTCGACCAAGATGCGCCGGGGAAGAACTCCAAGCGAGCCTTCAAGCACGCTCATATTGGCGTCGGCCACGATGAAGGCGATCGCGCCCCCCTCGAGGAGTGAGCTGACATAGGACAACAGCACCGCGTCGTTTGAGCGCAATAATTCCTTCATTGCCAGCTGAAGTCCTTATCAATAAGTCCTTTGAAAGTGCAACGCCTTGACCCTTGGCAGTTCGCCACCGACAATATCAGCAAGACACCGCTAAGCCTTGAGGAGAAGTCCTATTGGGAGTTGTCGTTAAGCTTTCCGGCGGCCGCGACCCGAAGGCGAGCCTCGCCCCGCTGGCCGCGCTTGTCGAGGAGGACATGGCCCATGTCAACCGCATCATCCTCGACCGCGCGAGATCGAACGTCGAACTGATCCCCGAGCTCGCCCGCCATCTCATCGATTCCGGCGGCAAGCGGCTTCGCCCGATGCTCACCATCGCCGCGGCCAAGCTCTGCTCCTATGAGGGCGAGGGCCATGTCCGGCTGGCGGCGAGTGTCGAGTTCATGCACACCGCGACGCTTCTCCATGACGATGTGGTCGACGAGAGTAATCTCCGGCGCGGCAAGACGGCCGCGCGGCTCGTGTGGGGGAACGAGGCGAGCGTGCTGGTCGGCGACTTCCTCCTTGGTCAAGCCTTCAAGATGATGGTCGATGTCGGTTCACTCGGAGCGCTGCGCATTCTCTCCGACGCGGCGGCTGTGATTGCCGAGGGCGAAGTGATGCAGCTCATCACCGCCAAGAACACGGAGACCACGGAGGACGACTATCTCGCGGTGATCGACGCCAAGACTGCGGCGCTGTTCGCTGCCGCCGCAGAGGTTGGCGGGGTGATCGCGGTCCGGCCAAAATCCGAGACCTCGGCACTGCGCTCCTATGGCCGCAATCTCGGCCTCGCCTTTCAGCTCGTCGACGATGCGCTCGATTATTCAGGCGAGCCGTCGATGCTCGGTAAGAGCGTCGGTGACGATTTCCGCGAGGGCAAGATCACGCTCCCCGTCGTGCTCTGCTACCGCCGCGGCAACGCCACCGAGCGCGCCTTCTGGCAACGCACCCTCCAGGAGGGCGAGATCGGCGATGACGATCTTGCAGAGGCCATGGCCTTGATGAAGCGCCACAACGCGCTCGTCGATACGATGGAGCGCGCCTGCCATTACGGGGCGATCGCCCGCGACGCGCTCGCCATCTTCGGCGATTGCGAGGCGAAATCCGCTTTGCTCGAAGCCATCGAGTTCTGCGTCGACCGCCCGTTCTAGCGAAGAGCGCTTGGAACGATCCACCAGGAGGGGTGGGCACGCGAGAGCGCAGCGGCGGCGCGGACCGCTTCATCATAAGTAGCGAATAGGGCAAAGCAGGTCGGTCCGCTTCCAGACAGCCTTGCGACACGTGCGCCCGGTAGCCCACTGAGTGCAGCGAGCACGTCCCTGATCGCCGGGACGAGCCCGGCCGCGGGACGTTCTAGGTCGTTGCCGCGTGGAACGAGATAGGCGATCAAAGCCTCGAAGTCGTCGCCGAAGTCGGGTGCCGGGACCGGATCAGGCTTCGTGCCCAGAACCGCTGCCTGGAGCGCGCCGTAGACGGGAGCCGTTGCGAGGGGTAGCCGGGGATTGGCGAGCAGAACCGTGCAAAT
>DATHCZ010000116.1:0-8910 GCA_035319265.1 Methyloceanibacter sp.
GCGAGCAGAACCGTGCAAATGGGAAAGCCCTGCACAAGCGCGACCTTCTCGCCACGTCCGGTGATAAGGGCTGGTCTACTCTCAAGGCACACACTCACGTCTGAGCCGAGCGTGACAGCGATTGCAGCGCGATCGGCCGCGCCGAGCTCGCCACCATTGGCGCGGGCGATGAGTCGCAGAGCGGCGGCAGCGTCGGCGGAACCGCCGCCGAGACCCGCAGCGACGGGTAGCTCCTTGCGGAGCCGAAAATGGCCGAGCTTGATCCTGGGCTTGAGCGCTTTTGCTGCCGTCGCCGCCGCGAGGATGAGGTTCTCGCCGCTCAGGCCGTCGGCGAATGCGCCCTCGACGGAAAGACCAAGCGGCATGCCGGGCTCAAGCGCGACGAGATCGCCGGCCTCGGCGAAAGCCACAAGGCTCACCAGCTCGTGATAGGAATCATTGCGCCGGCCGATCACCTGCAAGGTGAGGTTGATTTTCGCCCGAGCGGACTCGCTCAGCGTCATCACCATGCGTGGCCCTTGGCTGGCTCAGAGACCCTTTTGGCCAGTTTGCGTCCGCTCGGCCGATGCCTTGTTCTCGGCCGGAGCGGGCAGGCCGGATTCGATCTTCTGCTTGAGCGTCGCGGCCTGATCGTCCTCAGGCTTCAGCGTGAGGGATTGCTGCCACTGATATTTTGCCTCAAGCGTCCGCCCGACGCGCCAATAGGCATCGCCGAGATGATCGTTGATGATCGGATCGTCCGGCTTGAGCTCGACGGCGCGCTCGAGATTCTCCACCGCAGCCTGGAGATTGCCGAGCCGGTAATACGCCCAGCCGAGGCTGTCGACGTAATAGCCATCATCCGGCTTCAGCTTGACCGCCTTGCGGATGTAGTCCATCGCGGTCTTTAGGTTGCGGCCCTGATCGACCCAGGAATAGCCGAGATAATTCAGCACGAGCGATTCCTCGGGCGACAGCTCGAGCGCCTGCTTGAAATCCGACTCGGCGGCGGGCCAATCCTTGAGCCGCTCGTTGGACACACCGCGCGAATAGAACAGAGTCCAATTTTCGCGGGTCGGCTTGGGAATGAGGGCGATCGCCCGCGAATAGGAATCGCGCGCCTCGCCATAGCGCTCATGCGCGCGGAGGATGTTGCCGAGCGCATCGAAGGGGCGGACATCCTTGGGATCGGCAGCGATCAGCTGCTCGAGCAGCACCTTGGCGTCATCGACACGATCGAGAGAGTTCAACGCAAACGCCTTCTGGATCTGCACGTTCAGCCAGAGCGGAGAGTCCTTATCGACTTTGTCGAAGGCCTCCATCTCCAGATCGTATTTCTTGGCGCCCTCATATGCCTCGGCAAGGGCCACATATGCCAGCGGGAAGTCGGGCTTAACGTAGAGGGCGAATTGCAGGAAGATGATGCCCATGTCGAGCCCGCCTTCGCCGGCGAGAGCATCGCCGATGCCGTAGAACACCTCGGCAAGCCCATCCGAGGGATTGACTACGAGAAGCGCCGGAACCTTGCCGGCATCGATGTCGGCGAGAAGCGCCTCAGACAGAGGGTGGGGCGAGGACTTGGCGATGTGCGTCTTAAGCGTCTGGCGGGCGAGCTTGCGGTTGTTCTCGTTGACCGCATGGCGTGCATAGGCATCAGCTACCCTAAGCGTCGAGGGATTCTTCTTGAAGGCCTGGGCGAAGGCCTGGCCGGCGACGTCGTGCCGACCAGCGACGTCGGCGATGAGCGCGCGGTGATAGCGCTGATAGAATTGGGCCCAATCGGCGTCGCTCAGACTGTCCAGAGTCGCAAAGGCATCGTCGGTCTTGCCGGCGGCCTGCTGCACCCAGGCGCGGGCGAGGGTTGAGGTCAAATCGGCGATCGGCCCCTGGCGGGCGGCGGCGAAATGCTCGTCGGCTTCCGCGTAGTCGCCGCGCTTGAAGGCATCGCAGCCAAGCAAGAACTGCGCAATGCGGTGCGAGGGTTCGATCTTAACGAGCTCCTTGGCGAGCGGGAGCGCGCGATCCCAGTGCGCCGACGCGGCCTCGAGCAGGAAGGCCTGCTCGAGAATGATCTCGTTGCCCGGATCCTCGGCCAAAGCCTTGGAGTAGAAGTCGGCGGCAGCTTCGGTGTCATGGTCGCCGCGTGCCATGCGGCCCGACAGATAGTTGCCAAGCAGGGTGCCGGGGGGTTGGTCGCTCGGGGAGTCTGACGGCGCGACCTCCGAATAGGCCGCGGGAGCTGCGAGAATTGCAACAAGAAGCAGTGTTTTCCACAGCCATCCGTGCAAAGCCGCACCGTTGAATTTCGTCATAATATCGGCTCGGCGAACATGCCGCCCCAGAAATGCGGGTTGTGAGAAAATCCCCTACCAAGGTTACGCGGTTTTATTCCCGATCTGCAAACCAAAAGCGGCTTCGCCGCAAGGGTGTTAGGACCCGGTTGATTGCTTCCTTGAGGCCCAATCGCGGCGCGTTTGTGGCCACTCCCCCGCGACTTTTTCGCGAGGGACGTCCCCGCTCACATATTTACATAATTCGGCCCGTCGCCCCCTTCGGGCGGGACCCAAGTGATGTTCTGAGCAGGGTCTTTCACATCGCAGGTCTTGCAGTGGACGCAGTTTTGGGCGTTGATTTGAAACCTAAGCGTCTCTCCCTCACCCACCACCTCGTAGACCAAGGCCGGGCAATAGCGCTGAGCGGGCTCGGCATATTCCGGGAGATTGCGCTCGATCGGTATGGTGGGATCGGTCAACCTGAGATGCACCGGCTGGTCCTCCTCGTGGTTGGTGCCCGAGAGGAACACGGAGGAGAGAATATCGAAGGTGAGCTTGCCGTCGGGCCTTTCGTACTCGATAGGCTGAGCATCCGAGGCCCTGGTCAAACCGGCATAGTCCGCCTTCTTGTGCTTCAAGGTGTGCGGCAGGAAGGGGAGAATGGTGTTGAGCCACATGTCGACGCCGCCAAGCATGACGCCGCCGATGGTGCCGAGCCGCGACCAGAGCGGCTTGACGTTGCGTACCTTCCTCAACTCTTTCGCCATGTTCGAGGACTTCACGCTCGCGGGGTAGGCTTCGAGCACGTCGCCGGAGCGGCCGGCTTCGATCGCGGCAAAGGCGGCGTCAGCCGCTATCATCCCCGACAGCATGGCGTTGTGAGAGCCTTTGATGCGGGGAACGTTCATGAAGCCCGCGGCGCAGCCGATCAGCGCGCCGCCCGGGAATGCAAGCTTCGGGATCGCCTGCCAGCCGCCCTCGGTCAGCGCGCGGGCGCCATAGGCGATGCGCTTGCCGCCTTCGAGATGGTGGCGGATCGAGGGATGGGACTTGGCCCTCTGAAATTCCTTGAAGGGATTGAGGTAGGGATTGGCGTAATCGAGATGCACGACGAATCCTACCGATACCAGACGCTCGCCGAAATGGTAGAGGAACGAGCCGCCGCCGGTCTTGTCGTCGAGCGGCCAGCCCATCGTGTGCTGCACGAGGCCGGGCCGGTGCCTGTCGGCCGGCACCTCCCACAGCTCCTTTAGCCCGATGCCGAATTTCTGGGGACCTGATTCTGAGTCGAGCCCAAGCTTGTTGATGAGCTGCTTCGAGAGCGAGCCGCGCGCGCCCTCGGCGATGAGGGTGTATTTGCCGCGTAGCGCAATGCCCGGCGCGTAGCTGTCCTTGTGGCTCCCGTCGCGGGCGATGCCCTTGTCGCCGGTGATCACGCCCTCGATCGCGCCATTCTCGCCGAAGATCGCCTCGGTCACGGCGATGCCGGGATAAATCTCGACGCCGGCCTGTTCGGCCTGCTCGCCGAGCCAGCGGCACAGGCTGCCGAGGCTGCCGATGTAGCAGCCGTGATTGCTCATCAGCGGCGGCATGAAGATATTGGGCACGCGAATGCCGCCCGTCTTCCACAGATAATAGAAGAGGTCCTCGCTGACCTCGGTCTTCAACGGCGAGCCTTGCTCGCGCCAGTCGGGGATGAGCTGGTCGAGCCCTACGGGATCAATTACCGCGCCGGAGAGAATATGGGCGCCGACCTCGGAGCCCTTCTCGAGGACCACGACGGAGATGTCCTTGCCGGCCTTAGCGGCGAGCTGCTTCAGTCTGATCGCGGCGGCAAGGCCCGCGGGCCCGGCGCCAACGATCACGACGTCGAACTCCATCGTCTCGCGCTCAACACCCTCACTCAAGGCTTAAACTCCAAATCGGGTCGTTGTGGCTGGATACGGGCTTTCGCCGGCGTAACGAGTCGGGGATACTGGCTGCCCGTGTCATAACGGGCAATCACACATAGGAAATCGTGGGCGGCAAGGCAAATGGCGGCTTCGGATCAGAGCTCGGCTGAGGCACTGCTTGCCTGGTACGCGGCGATGGGCGTCGATGAGGCGATCGGAGAGGTCCCCGTCAACAGCTTCGCTCCCCCTGCCCAAGCTAATCCAAGACCGCGACCCGCCTCGCGCCCCGCGCCACCCAAGCAGCCCGCCGCAAGTGTGAGCCCGTTCGACCGCAGCGGTATCGCTGAAGCGACGACGCTCGAGGCGCTCGAAGCCATGGTCGCCGCCTTCGACGGCTGCGCACTCAAGCGCACGGCAAAGAATCTTTGTTTCGCGCGGGGTAGCACGAACGCGCGTCTCATGCTGATCGGGGAAGCGCCGGGGCGCGACGAAGACTTGCAAGGGAAGCCGTTCGTCGGCCGCGCGGGCCAGTTGCTCGACCGCATGCTGGCGGCAATCGGGCTCGACGAGGGAAGCATTTACATTACCAACACCGTCTATTGGCGCCCTCCCGGCAACCGCACGCCGACGCCAGAGGAGATCGAGGCCTGCGCGCCGTTTCTCGCGAGGCAGATCGAGCTGTTGTCGCCCGATGTCCTGGTATTGCTCGGAGGCGCCGCGGCCAAGAGTCTGCTCGGCGTGAGCGAGGGCATCATGCGGCTCAGAGGCAAATGGCTGAACTACTCTTGTGCGGGGGCGGATATTCGAACGCTCGCCACGCTCCACCCAGCCTATCTCCTGCGCAAGCCCGAGGAAAAGCGCTACGCCTGGCGCGACCTGCTATTGGTGAGAAAAGCGTTGGAGCAAGCATGACCCGATTCGACGAGACCCGCCCCTTCATTCCCGTGCGCATCGCCGTGCTCACCGTGTCCGACACGCGCACCCCCAAGACAGATAGATCAGGTCCACTGCTTGCGAGCCTCATCAAGGAAGCCGGCCACGAGCTCGCCGAGCACGCCATCGCCGAGGACAACGTCAAGTCGATCAGGAAGCAGGTGAAGCGCTGGATCAAGGACCCGGATGTCGATGTCGTCATCACTACGGGCGGCACCGGCTTCACTGGGCGCGACGTGACACCGGAGGCAGTGAGGCCGCTGTTCGAGAAGGAGATCGAGGGCTTCTCAGTGCTATTCCATCTTTTGAGCTATCAAAGCGTCGGCACCTCCACGGTGCAGTCGCGCGCTTGCGGCGGCGTCACCGACGGCACCTATATTTTTTGCGTGCCTGGATCGCCCGGGGCTTGCGAGGATGCGTGGAATGGCATTCTCAAGGCGCAGCTCGACAATCGCCACCGTCCCTGCTCGTTCATCGAGATCATGCCGCGACTGCTCGAGACGAAGAAGAATACGGCAAAGAAGAAGGACGCCTAAGCGTCACATCGCCAACGCGCGCACGATGCCTTCGGTGACGATCGCGTTTCGCGCCGGCACGATTGCGCTGTTGCCGACGACGCAGTTGCGGCCCTTGAGCTTGGCGTCGTAGAGGGCCACGTCGGCGCGAGCGAGAATCTGATCGATCGTATCGCCGGGCCTGCCTTCGCCGACCCCAAGGCTCCAGGTGAGTGTGATCGACCCTTTGCCGGTATCGATCGGCCGTCGGGCGAGTCGCACTCTGAGATCCTCGGCAACCTCGATCGCTTGCGGGAGAGATTTCCTCTCGAGGAGCAGGGCGAACTCGTCTCCGCCCAGACGACCCGTGACAGCCTCTTGCACTCGTGCGGCCTTGGCGCAGGCGCGAATGGCTTCGTCGCCGGTCTCATGGCCATACGAGTCGTTGATTTGCTTGAAATTGTCGATGTCGAGGATAATGGCCGAGACGCTCCCATCGGGAGGAACGACGCGCGCACAAGCCTCGGTCGCTTGCTCGAAGAAGCCGCGGCGATTGCATAGTCCAGTCAAAGGATCCGTGGTGGCGAGCCGGAGTAACTCGCGCTGCATGGAGGCGATGCGCTCAGCGGCACGGAGACGCGCGTAAAGCTCCTCGGCGAGCGGCGGCTTGCCTATGAAATCGTCGGCGCCCGAGTCCAATGCCTCGATCAGGCTGCGCTGATCGTATTGGCTGGACATCATAACCACGTAGATCGGGCGGCGGCAGGTGGCGACAAGCCGCGCCTCCCAGCAAAGCTCCACTCCGGACATGTGCGTGAGCTCGGCGCTGGTTATCAGCGCCTCGATGGTGGGATCGGCCTTGATCCTAGCGAGCGCATCGCGCTCGTCGCCGAACGGCGCCACCTCATGACCACCCGCTTCGAGCATGCGGGCAACGATCAACCGAGTGGTGCGGCTCGGTTCGACCAAAGCGATGCGCATTGAGGATTGACCTTAAATCCGAATGGATCGGGCATTAGCGGAAGCGCCTTAAAGTTGAATTAAGCGCGCCGCAGGTTGTCTGATCTCAGAGCAGACGCAACCTCGCGTCTCTGATCTAATCAGACAAGTCGTTCCGCTAAGCATCGCTCGCGGCGGAAGTCGTCCTCCGTGTCGACATCGCTCAGGGTCGCAACGAAGGCGATGCGGCGTCCGTCGAGATTGGAAAGAGTGTCGGCGAGAGCGTGTGAGCTCGACCACCGTACATTCCTGAAGGGCGCAAGCAGGCGCGGGCCTCGCTTTAGCCCCACGAGCCAGTATCCCCCGTCCCGCGCCTTGCCGAACACGGCATCAGATCCCTTAAGCAGCACGAACGCCTCGGCGATGAGGCCGGGCGCGATAGCCGGGATATCGCTACCGACGAGGATCACAGGTCCAGGCGGCAGAAGCTCGAAGAGGTGCTGCATGCGCTCCCCAAGGTCACCCGTCCCTTGCGGCACGCATTGGACGCGGAGACGCGAAGGCAAAACGGTCGAGGCAACCTCTCGATCGGGCGCGATGGCGAGGAGCGTCAGCCAGCGTGGATCGCCCGCGAGCCGCATTACCGAGTGAGAGAGGCAGGAGCGATAGAAGCGAAGCGCTGCGCCTTCGCCGATCTCGCTCGCGAGCCGACGTTTGACCGCGCCTCGACGCGGGCTCTTGGCCATGATGACGAGGCGGTTGGCGAAAGGGCCGCAGCGTAAGCGCGTCGCCCCTCCGTCAGTCATAGAGACGCACGAGCACCCGCGGCGGCACGCGAAGATAATACAGCAGGATGCAACCGAGATTGCGCAGACTCCGTGCGAGATAGCCCTCGCTCCGATAGCGTACTCCGCTCGTTACGGCGCGCGAGGCGAGCATGGCGATCTCGCTTCGCTTTAGCCGGCGCACGAGATCGACATCCTCCATCAGCGGGATCGGGCGGAAGCCGCCAAGCCGGTTATAAAGCTGGCGCGAGATCAAGAGCCCCTGATCGCCGTAGGGAAGCGCGAGCAAAAAGCAGCGGAGACTCACCATCTTCTCGATGAGACGAGGCATGAGCCCGTCGTCGTCGAGTGCGAAATGGAAGAAGGCGGCAGCCTGGCGGCGGCGTCCACTCTCGACCCGCTCGATGAAGCTCTTCGCTTCCTCTGCCCAAGATGGTTCGAGCACCGTGTCGGCGTGAAGGAAAAGGAGCCAGCCGGCGCGCGCGGCTGCCGCGCCAGCGTCGAGTTGTGTGCCTCTCCCGCGTGGCGCGGTGATCAGATGCGTGCCGGCGGCATCCGCGATCAGACAGGTCTCGTCGGTCGAGCCGCCATCGACAAGAATGGCTTCCTGCACCAAACCATCGACCACCGCTGGAACGAGCGCGGCGAGAGTCGGTCCGAGCGTTCTCTCGGCGTTCAGCGTTGGGATGATCACGGAGATCATGAAACGCGACTTATAACGGCTGGTCGTGGACCGGCAATCATCACATGCGGGTAACCGTGCTTATGTTCTTGATTTGTTCTCACGCCGCGACTATATACAGCGCATGTCCGTTTCGCTGGTAAAATCCAAGGAATTTGACAGCTACGCGCTGGAAGCAGGAGGCGTCGCCGCGGGCCGCCGTCACGGCAGAGGCGCACAGACCAATCGCTCGGGACGGTTCGAGCCAGTCTCCTATGAGCCTGCCGATGACGGATGGGAGTCGCTCGCGGAGCTCGAGGCACTGACCACCGAGGTCCAGGAGGTGCCCGCGCGGCGCATCATCACGCGCAACGACTCTCCCGATATCGGCTTCGACCGCTCGATCAATCCCTATCGCGGCTGCGAGCATGGCTGCATCTACTGCTTCGCACGCCCCACCCACGCCTTCCTCGGACTCTCGCCCGGGCTCGACTTCGAGACCAAGCTGTTCGCCAAGACTAATGCCGGCCAGGCTCTCGAGCGCGAGCTTGCGGATCCCTCCTATCGCGTCGAGACCATCGCCATCGGCACCAATACCGATCCTTATCAGCCGATCGAGCGGCGCTACCGCATCATGCGCCGCGTCCTCGAAGTCTTGAGTGCCGCGAACCATCCCGTCGGCATCGTCACCAAGTCTGCTCTCGTATTGCGCGATCTGGATATCTTGAAGTCGATGGCGGAGCGCGGCCTGGTCAAAGCGGCGCTCTCGGTCACGACGCTCGACAGGAAGCTGGCCCGTGCGATGGAGCCGCGCGCGAGCACGCCTGACAAGCGGCTCGAGACTTTGGCGCGGCTGGTCGATGCGGGCGTTCCGACGGCGGTCATGGTGGCGCCGGTCATTCCCGGTCTGAACGACATGGAGATGGAACGCATTCTCGAGCGCGCGTCCTCGAT
>DATHCZ010000117.1:0-13579 GCA_035319265.1 Methyloceanibacter sp.
GTCGAGAGCCCACTACCGGTGAAGAATTACTCGGCCAAGCTTTGGGTCGAGCCCGACGACCGCGATGCCGCGCGCACCGTGATCCATTGGGACGCGACCTTCGACGCCAACGGCAAGAGCGACGAGGAGGCAACGAAGGTCATCAGCGACATCTTCATGGCCGGGCTCAAGAGCATCAAGCAAAAGACCCTGCCGCCGGAAGGCACTGCGGGCGGCGATTAGGCCGCGTTTCACTCCCGCCGCGACGGGTCATGGAGCAACGCTCGATCCTCATCACCGGTTGCTCCTCCGGCATCGGGCTCGCCTCAGCGCGCGAGATGAAAGCTCGCGGCTGGCGGGTGTTCGCCACGGCGCGGAAGCCTGACGATATCAAGCGTCTGCGCGACGAGATCGGAGTGGAGAGCCTCTACCTCGATTATGCCGAGCCGGCGTCGATCGCGGCGGCAGCCGATGACGTGCTCGCGGCGACGGGCGGCACGCTCGCAGCCCTGTTCAACAACGGTGCCTATGGCCAGCCGGGAGCGGTCGAGGATTTGCGGCCGGAGGTGCTGCGCGCGCAGTTCGAAGCGAATGTGTTCGGGTGGCACGACCTCACCACGCGGCTGATCCCAGCGATGCGAGCGCAAGGGGAGGGGCGCATCGTGTTCTGTTCCTCGGTGCTCGGGCTCATCGCAGCGCCCTATCGTGGCGCCTATTGCGCCTCGAAATTCGCTGTCGAGGCGCTCGCCGACGCACTCCGCATCGAGCTTGCGCCCTCTGGCATCAAGGTCATCCTCATCGAGCCGGGACCGATCGCTTCGCGGTTCGTGGAGCACGCGCTCGAGGCCTACCGGCGCAACATCGATCTCGAAGGCTCGCCGCATCGTGCCATCTACCGCGCTAGGATCGCGCGGCTCGAGGAGGGCGGCAGCCAGACCTTCAAGCTCGGTCCTGAGGCTGTCGCCGCCAAGCTCGCCGGCGCCCTTGCGAGCAAGCGGCCAAGGCCCCGCTATTACGTCACGCTGCCGACCTATGCCGCAGTGCTGATGCGGCGTCTCCTTCCCACGCGCGTCCTCGACGCCGTCGCCGCCAGCAACTAAAGTCCATCCCGGGCGTTGCAATCACGCCCTGTAAGGAGTCCCCATGGAACGCGTAGTCCACTATGCCATTCCCTTCGCGCTCGCCGCGGTCGTCACCGTGCTGCTGCTCGGGCTGTGGAACATGCTGCGCGGCGGAAGCCCCAATCTCAGCCAAAAACTGATGCGCTGGCGCGTTGCTTTGCAGTTCGTCGCGATCATCATCGTGATGACCGCAATCTATCTCGCCGGCAAATTCCCCATGTAACGAAGGCTTGACCCGGTCTTGAGCCAAGCTACGTTAGGCTCCAAGACACGGGGCTAACCCTCTCGGGGCCTTGGCAGAAACGTTGTCTTCGACGCTTGATGCTCGCGAAAAGTCCTAGACTTTTCAGAGTCATGCGCCAAGGCGGGTAGCGATGGTCGTCCTCAGCAAGATCTATACGCGGACCGGCGATGACGGCACGACCGCGCTCGGCTCCGGGCGCCGCGTGGCGAAATACGATCTCAGGGTCGAGGCCTATGGCACGTTGGACGAGACCAACGCCGCGATCGGCATCGCCCGGCTGTGCACGCGCGGCACCCATCAAACCCTCGATGCCATGCTCGCGCGCATCCAAAACGACTTGTTCGATCTGGGCGCCGATCTTTGCTTCCCCGACGAGACCAAAGACGCGCGCGGACGCCTTACGGTGAGCGACACGCAGGTCGAGCGCCTGGAGCGCGAGATCGACGAGCTCAACAGGGAGCTCGAGCCACTGCGCTCTTTCGTCCTTCCGGGCGGTTCTCCCGCGTCGAGCCATCTCCACTTTGCCCGCACCGTTTCGCGCCGCGCCGAGCGTCTGATCGTTGCGTTGGCGGCGCGCCCCGGCGAGCCGGTCGGCGAGGCTGCGCTTCGCTACGTCAATCGCCTGTCCGACTTCTTGTTCGTCGCGGCGCGCTACGCCAATGACAAGGGCAAGGCCGACGTGACGTGGGTGCCGGGTAAGAACCGGTAACGAGGGATCAGAGTGTCTTTGTGTTCATTCCCCTGCACGACACGAATCCCCTCAAGCGCATCCGCTTCCAATATGTGACGGTCGCACTGATCGTCATCAACGTGGCTATCTTCACCATCTTCGAGACGGGCTGGTTCATTCCCCTTGACGATGAGAACACGGCGGCCTTTGCCGTCATTCCGGCCAAGCTGATGGCCGCCGGACCGACGAGCGGCTCGATCTTCGCCACGGGCGCCTTCCCGATCCCCGAGCGCTTCACCCTCATCACTTACATGTTCATCCACGGCAGCTGGATCCATCTGATCGGCAACATGCTGTTCCTGTGGGTGTTCGGCGACAATATCGAGGACGCGATGGGGCATCTCCGCTTCATCATGTTCTACCTAATGTGCGGGATCTTCGCCGCGGTACTGCATTCCTGGATGATGCCGCAGTCCGAGCTGCCGCTGATCGGAGCGTCAGGTGCCGTGGCGGGTGTCATCGCGGCCTATCTCATCCTGCATCCCAAGGTTAAGGTGTGGATCCTCGCGCTCTGGCGCATTCCCATCAAAATCACCGCCGCTTGGGCGCTCGGCATCTGGATTGCCGCCCAATTCGTGAACCTCCTGATTGAGGGGGAGGAAAATGTCGCCTGGTGGGCCCATGTCGGTGGGCTCGCGGCCGGAGCGGTCCTGATCCTGTTTATGCGGCGGCGCGGTGTAGTCTTGTTCGACAAGACTCGAGGCGGCGCCTAAGACCCTCCCGAAAAGCCTAGAAACCATTGACTTGAGCCATGGCCGGCAGTACGGTCGCGGCCATTTCGCAGTTGCGAGATGGCTGGGTCTGGGGGGCCGGTCATAAGCGTGCGGGGAACAATGGCCGCATGAAAATTCTCGTTCCCGTGAAGCGGGTCGTCGATTCCAACGTCAAGGTCCGCGTCAAATCCGATGGCAGCGGGGTTGACCTTGCCAATGTGAAGATGTCGATGAACCCGTTTGACGAAATTGCCGTCGAGGAGGCCGTCCGCATCAAGGAGCGAGGCGAGGCGACCGAGATTGTCGCCGTCTCCATTGGCAGCACGAAATCGCAAGATACTCTGCGCACGGCACTCGCCATGGGGGCCGACCGCGCCATCCTGGTGAAGACCGAGCAGAGCGTGATCGAGCCGCTCGCCGTAGCCAAGCTGCTCAAGCGCGTGGTCGAGAACGAGAAGCCCGACCTTGTCATCATGGGCAAGCAGGCGATCGACGACGACTGCAATCAGACGGGACAGATGCTCGCGGGGCTCCTCGGCTGGCCGCAAGGAACGTTCGCCTCGAAGGTCGAGCTGAACGGCGCCAAGGTGAAGGTGGTGCGCGAGATCGATGGCGGGCTCGAGACGGTCGTGCTGGCAAAGCCCGCCGTGGTCACCACCGATCTTCGCCTCAACGAACCGCGCTATGCCTCTCTCCCCAACATCATGAAGGCGAAGAAGAAGCCGATCGATGAGACCACGCCGGAGGCGCTCGGGATAGACATCGGGCCGCGGCTCAAAGTGATCGCCACCGCCGAGCCGAAGATGCGCGAGGCCGGCATCAAGGTCGACAGCGTCGCCGCCCTCGTCGACAAGCTGAAGAACGAGGCGGGGGTCCTCTAGATGGCGGTCCTTCTGCTCGCGGAGCACGACAACAAGGTCCTCGCGCCGGCGACCGCCAAAGCGCTGACCGCGGCGCGCGCCTTCGGCGCCGACGTCGATGTTCTCGTGGCGGGCGAGGGATGCCGCGCCGTCGCGGAAGCCGCAAGCAAGCTCGAGGGCGTAAGCAAAGTCCTGCTCGCCGAGGCGCCATACCTCGGGCAGCGGCTGGCCGAGGAGGTCGCGGCAACGGTGCTCGCGTTGATGGGGAATTATACGGTTCTGCTCGCGCCGGCGACCACCATGGGCAAGAACGTGCTGCCGCGGGTCGCGGCGCTGCTCGACGTGGCTCAAGTCTCCGATATCGTCGAGGTGAAGTCGCCCAACGTCTTCGTGCGTCCGGTCTATGCCGGCAACGCGCTCGAGACGGTGGAGGCGAGCGACAAGATCATCGTCGGCACGGTACGAACCACGGCATTCGCGCCCGCAGCCGAAAGCGGTTCGGCACCGATAGAAACGGTGGCCCCGGCGCCTTCGGTCGGGCTGTCGAGCTATGAAGGCTCGGAGATCAGCGCGAGCGAGCGGCCCGAGCTTACTGCCGCCCGCATCGTCGTCTCAGGCGGCCGCGGCATGCAGTCGGGGGACAATTTCAAAAAGCTGATCGAACCTCTCGCCGACCGGCTTGGCGCCGCGGTCGGTGCTTCGCGTGCCGCCGTCGACGCCGGCTATATGCCCAACGACCACCAGGTCGGCCAGACCGGCAAGGTGGTTGCGCCGGAGCTGTACATCGCCGTCGGCATCTCGGGCGCCATCCAGCATCTCGCCGGCATGAAGGACTCCAAGGTGATCGTCGCCATCAACAAGGATGCCGAGGCGCCGATCTTCCAGGTCGCAGACTACGGCCTCGTCGGCGATCTGTTCACTGTCCTGCCGGAGCTGGATGCCGAGCTGAAGAAGGCGGGCTATTAAAGAAGAAGCAGGTTCATGAGGAATGACAATGGACGACATAGTTCAAGGCGTGACGATCCACACGGATCCGAAAGCGCATGGGGAGACTGAAGTGGAACCTATTCGCAAAGTCGGCATCATCGGCGCGGGTCAGATGGGCAGCGGCATCGCCCATGTCATCGCGCTCCACGGCTATGACGTCGCGTTGCACGACGTCGCCAAAGAGCGGGTCGACGCCGCGATCGCCACCATCAACAAGAACCTCACCCGTCAGGTCGCCTCGGGCAAGATCACCGAGGCCGACAAGAATAAGGCGCTGGCCCGCATCTCCTACGCGGACGCGATGCAAGCCCTGAGCGACGCGGATCTGGTGATCGAGGCGGCAACCGAAGACGAGACGGTCAAGCGCAAGATCTTCGTATCGCTTTGTCCCTTCCTCAAACCCGATGCTATCGTCGGAACCAATACCTCGTCGATCTCGATCACCCGCCTCGCTGCCGCTACCGATCGTCCCGAGCGCTTCATCGGGCTCCACTTCATGAACCCTGCTCCAGTAATGGAGCTGGTCGAGATGATCCGCGGCATTGCCACCGAGGACGTCACCTTCGGCCGCGCCAGGGAGTTCGTCGAGACGCTCGGCAAGACCGTCGCGGTGTCAGAGGACTTTCCCGCCTTCATGGTCAACCGCATTCTGCTGCCGATGATCAACGAGGCGGTCTACACACTCTATGAAGGCGTGGGCTCGGTCGATGCGATCGACACCGCCATGCGGCTCGGCGCGCATCATCCCATGGGGCCGCTTCAGCTCGCCGATTTCATCGGCCTCGATACCTGCCTGTCGATCATGCAGGTGCTCTATGAAGGGCTCGCCGATTCCAAATACCGCCCCTGTCCGCTGTTGGTGAAATATGTCGAGGCGGGTTGGCTCGGGCGCAAGACCAAGCGCGGCTTCTATGACTATCGCGGCGAAAAGCCAATGCCTACACGGTAACTATCGCCAATTTCCGCGCTGCTTCCAGGCGTCGATACCGGGTTTGTGACGCAGGTCTTGGTGACGAAGACTTGTCTGCGTCGTTCCAGGCGCTTGAAGATGTCATCTTTCGCCGCTAAGATTTTTCCCAGTCATAAAGGACCTTCTGCCTCAGGGAGGCAAGTGTGCGTGTTTGCCTGCCTGATCTGGCTGACACCGGCCCCGCCGACATTGTCGGTTTGATCTCGGCGCGAGGCGCGAGATCGGCCGCCGCCAATTCCAATTCTGCTTTTTCCGACATTTATTTGAGATACAGCCCCGTCTCGCCGGGGGCTTGCCAGCATGATGTCGTCACATCGTTGTCTGGCGGCGTGACGTCGATTTTCGGTGGGGCGTTGGGCTCGCAAGACGAAGCGGGCTCGGCGCAGGTGCAGGAGCTTTGGTCCTCGGCGGCCTGGGTGGGGGCCGCCTAACCTCGCGAGGTGAACATGAAAATGCTGCGTCTTTTCGCTGGCGCTCTTGGCGTCGTTGGGCTCGCTCTGTTCTTCGCAGCCGGAACGGCGCGCGCCGACTGTAATGCCGACGATGCACTCTACGCCGATGATTTCGAGTTCTTAGACGGCTCATGGGGCGATGCCGATGACCACTTCTATACCGAAGGTGGAAGTGCGGTGGTCAAGGACTGGGTGGAGCGCGTCAATTTCGCGACCCAGAACCAGGGAGCGAATATCTGCGTGGACGCGACGATTGTCGAAGTTCCCAAGCCGGACGAAAGCCCGATCGGACTGATCTTCTGGTGGCAGGATTGGGATAATTTCTACTATGTGTGGTACTGGGCGACTGGATCGGTCGCCGTGAACCGCATGGTCAAGGGTAAGTACGTGAGCGTGCTGCAAACACAGACGCTCGCCCTTAAGAAGGACATCGGAGCGACCAATCATCTTGAGATCGATGTCAGACCGAAAGACGCCACGCTGTTCATCAACGGCACGCAGGTCACGCGCTTCAGGGGCGTGCAGCCTAAAGACGGCGGCGTCGTAGGCCTCATCGCGCTTTCGGCCGACGGTGCGCCCGGCACCTACAAGTTCGACAATTTCGTTGTCAGCGCGCCAAGCGGGGACAGCGGCGGCCAATGAACTGAGCCAATCTTTTTGGCTCTGAACCGAGGAACGCGACCGGCCAGAGCCGAGGCACTGAGGTGAAGAATCGGAAGGACGTCTGACCGGTCTCGATCGTACAACTCGATCGGACCGGTCCTCTCGTTCACATCGGCTCAGAGTACGCCGGCGGGATCGACCGTGCGGCGTTCGAAGGGAGGTAAGGTAATGACTTTTCGTTCAAGTGTGGTTGCCTGCGCGGGTGCTGCCCTGCTGTTCGGCTGGCTCCTGGCGACGCCTGCGCTCGCCGAATGCAGCAAGGACAATGCCATCTTCGAGGACGACTTCGACTTCCTGGACGGCACCTGGGGCGATGCCGACGACAATTTCTACGTCGAGGGCGGCTCTCTCGTCGTCAAGGGTTGGACGGGTCACGTCAATTTCGGCACCAAGAGTGAGACTGCCGATGTCTGCCTCGACATCACCGTTGCCGACGCCCCGGCGCCCGACAGCACCGCGGTCGGCATCGTGTTCTGGTGGGCCGATTGGGACAACTACTATTATCTCTATTACTGGGTCGACGGCAGCATGGTTGTGCGGCGCGTCGTCAAAGGCAAGGAGAGCGATCTGTTCTGGGTTTCCACGCTTGCCATCAAAAAAGGGGTCGGCGCGACCAACCAGTTCGAACTCAAGCTCAGACCCAAGGACGCGACGATCCTCGTCAATGGCACGGAGGTTAAGCGCTTCAAGGGCACGCCGCCGAAGGACGGTGGCGTGATCGGCGTGACGGCCGGATCGCCCGACGACAAGGCGGCGACGTTCAAATACGACAACCTCATCGTGAGCCCTCTTTCGGACTCCGATTAACGCTGTACAAATCATCGGGCCGCCGCCAGGTCACGGCGACGGCCCGATCATGTTGTCGAAGCGGTTCCTTACTGCGATGCGGATTTCGTTTTCAGGCTGCTTGCCTTGGGCGCCCTGGCGCTCTGCACTTTTGCGGCGAAGCTGGCGGCCTTAGAGGCCGAATAGGACGCACGCGAAACCTTCGAGCTCTTCTTGGCCGCGTTTGCCCCTTGCGAGGCCTTTTTTGCGTGACTGGCCGACTGGATGGCGGCAGAAAAATCCGGCTTGACCAGAACCGTTTGCACCTGGGTCGCCCCTGAACTCTCAAGTGAGGCGAGTTGCAAGCGGGCCGGCGCCGACTGAGAGGCTGCCGCCGCCGATTGGGCTGTTGAGCTGGTTTGCACCGCGGTCTGAACGTGAGGAGGCGCCGACTGAGAGGCGGCCGCCGCCGATTGGGCTGCTGAGCTGGTTTGCACGGCGGCCTGCACGTGAGCCGGCGCCGACTGAGAAGATGCTGCCGATTGAACCGCCGAGCTGGTTTGTACGGCGCCCTGTAGGCGAGCCGGGGCCGACTGAGCGGCCCCCGCCGATTGAGCCGCCGAGCTGGTCTGCATGATGAGCTGCATGCGAGCCGGCGCCGATTGTGTGGCAAGCGCCGAGGCTGCCTGAGACGTGCTCATGGCCGCCACCTTGGCGGGGTCCGCGGATTGTGACTGTGCCGACTGCGCGGCGCTCGCAGAGATCGATTGGGCCGACGGCGCCGATTTGGCGGCGGCCTGCGCCGATGCGGCCTGTGCCGCGCTCGCCGACAGCATCTGGGCCGACGGCGCGGCCGACTTCACCTTGGATTGAGCCGTCTCTGCCACGGCAAAGGATGAAGCGGCCATGCAAGCGACCGCTACAAGGACCGCAGGGGTCGAATATTTCAGTCTCGCCAAGTTCCTCGACATGTTTCTCTCCAGAGATTTCATAACCGACGCTCCTGGCCAATGAACCCCACTTTCAATGTCGATTGTAAGGCGCTCGGAAGCTTCGCGCCAACCCTCTTCGCATTAAATCTTAGACACGAAGATATCGATCGGGAACGAGCGCCCCACCCCGCATGAATGGCGCGCTGAGCGGAGCATCATTGCTGCGAGCTCGCGGTCGGGGAACTCGGTGCGCTGGGCGCGCACTGACCGACGGTCGGGCACGGCGCGGATCGGCGGCTAGGAGATTTCCCCCGCCGCTCCGCTGCCCGCGTTCATGCGGCCACCGCGCTCGAGCGCGTGCCCGATCGTGGCCCTAAGAGAAGGGCCGCGCGTCAGGCTTTATGATGCTTGTGCGGGTTCGCGTGGTTCACGCAGCTCACGCAGACGCAGACCGGGTCGCACTGCAAGGAAGCGCCCTTCGGGCAGAACCACCCTTGGTCCGTGCAATCGGCCTTCTCGACCGGGGAGAATTGGCTTGCCGGCTGTTTGAGGCCCTGGAACGCCACGCCCATCGTTGCATTGGCTTCGAAGGCATAGCCACCACCCAGCAAAGCCGCTCCGGCAGCAAGCGAAATAAGGATTTTGCGCATCTTTCCCTCCATCGCACGGGGGCCAGTATCTCCGCCCCCGCGACCGATAAAGCTAGCACGTCCCGTAGCTTAGCGGCTTGCTACCGATCGGCGCAGTCCGCTTACGTCCCGTAATTCCCCGGTTTTCGAGCAGGGCGCGGCTCGGGCCCTTAACGGCTCATTAACCAAAATGGCCATCATATTAACCATTGCGAATTTACGGCCATCGTCATGACAGCAATCGCCCCGTCAGCATCCTTCCAATTCCGTGGTCGCTCGTTCCTCGCTTTTGTCCTGAAGCCCAAAATGCCTGTGGGCCAGTGGCTGGCCGAAGCCGATACCTGGCTGTCCCGATCCCCCGGCTTTTTCACGGGCAAGCCCGTGGTGATGGATGTTTCCGGGCTTCCCCTCACCAAGACCAAGCTGACCGAGCTGATTGCCGATCTGAACACGCGCGACATCCGCGTCTTCGGCATGCTCGGCGCTGACGCGAGCTTGACCGATCCTACTCTGCCTCCGGTGTTGTCGCCGGGGCGAAAGAGCGAATTCGACGTGGCGAACGAGACGCCGAATCAGCAGGCATCACCCCCTCCCGCTCCGGCGCCAGCATCTTCGCTGTTGATCGATTCCCACGTCCGCTCCGGCCAATCGCTGTTTCACGAGGGCGACATCACCGTCGTCGGCTCGGTGTCCTCGGGCGCTGAGATCGTCGCGACCGGTTCAATCCACATTTATGGAACGCTGCGGGGCCGGGTGTTGGCCGGTGCCGACGGAAATTCACAGGCACATATTTTCTGCCGCCGCCTTGAGGCCGAGCTCATCGCGATCGACGGCTATTACCGCATGGCCGAGGAGATTTCCTCTGTTCTGGGGAAGTCGGCTCACGCTTGGCTAGAAGACGGCTCACTCGCCATCAAGGCACTCGACTGAGATACGGAAGGAGACAGGGAATGGCGAAGGTCATCGTGGTGACATCGGGTAAGGGCGGGGTCGGTAAAACGACGACGACCGCCGCGCTCGGCGCTGCACTGGCGCAACATGGGCAGCGGGTGGTTGTCGTCGATTTCGATGTCGGGTTGAGAAATCTCGACCTGGTCATGGGCGCCGAACGCCGGGTCGTCTACGACCTTACTTATGTCGCGGAAGGCAAAGTGCGTCTCCCCCAAGCGCTCATCCGCGACAAGCGCATCGAGACGCTCTTCCTCCTGGCGGCCTCGCAAACCCGAGACAAGGACGCCTTGACCGATGATGGCGTGGAGCGCGTCATCAGCGAGCTTCGCTCATCCTTCGACTGGATCGTCTGCGATAGCCCGGCCGGCATCGAGCGCGGCGCGACGCTCGCGATGCGCTACGCTGATCTCGCGGTCGTGGTCACCAACCCGGAGGTCTCCTCGGTGCGCGACTCAGATCGCATCATCGGACTCTTGGACGCGAAGACAGAGAAGGCAAGCCGCGGCGAGCGTATGGAGAAGCACCTGTTGCTGACCCGCTACGATCCGATCCGAGCCGGGCGGGGCGACATGCTCGGGATCGAGGATGTCCTCGATATTCTCTCGATTCCGCTCCTTGCGGTCATTCCTGAGAGCGAGGAGGTGCTGCGCGCCTCGAATATCGGCTCACCGGTCACGATCAGCAGCCCGAAGAGCGCACCGGCTCGGGCTTACGACGAGGCGGCGCAGCGCTTGATGGGCGTCGATGTGCCAATCTCCATTCCGAACGGACGCAGCGGTTTGTTGACCAGGCTGTTTGGCAGGAGAGCGGCATGAACTGGTTCGCGGCACTGGCAAGACGAAAATCTGCCTCGGTTGCGCGCGAGCGCCTGCAGATTCTGTTGACGCACGAGCGTGTGGCAGGCGGCCACTCGGATCTGATCCCCCTCCTGCGCGAGGAGGTTGTCGCCGTGGTCGCCAGGCACGTGGCCGTGGACCCGGAAAAGGTCAATGTGAGGATCGAGCGCGGCAAGGCGGTCTCTCTGCTCGAGATCGATATCGAGATTCCCGCTACCGACTCAACCTCTCATGCCACCAAGCGAGGTGGCAACCGCAGCAGGGAGATGGCTGTCGAGTCCATCAGATTCAGTAGCTGACCTAAGCAAAGGCGACCACTTCGGCATCAAGCCGCGGACGCGTCCTCCGGCTCTCGTGCCGCTTTGAGCTCGCTCACCCTTTGCAGTCTCGCAGCAAGCGTGTCCGGTACTCTTCGCACATTGGGCTCGGGCGGGTGCATTGAGCGGCCCTCGAAGTAAGCCCCGGGCTCCACGCAGAGACTCTGGTGCTGGATATCGCCCAGAACGTGAGCGCACGATTTGAGCACGACCTCGCTGCCATGAATGGGTCCCTCGACACGACCGTTCACGGCAACGCATTCGGCCTCGATGCCGCCATTGATTACCGCCTGCGCAGAAACGAAAAGAAACCTGCAACGCACGTCGCCTTCGATATGGCCGTTGATCTCGACCAAGCCGTCGGCCGAAATGTTGCCCTTGATCTTCAAGCCTTCTGCAATGACGGTTCCTCTGCGCCTGAAAAACATGATCTCCCCCTACGCGATATCCAGAACGCCTTTTTCTGCCGCTCAGCGTGTGATGCGCGTCACGGTGCGGCTTGTTTCGGTTTTATCGATCCAGTCTCAGCGATGCCTGCTTGCTTCAGCTTAGCGATGTTGTCGTCAAACGCAGCGACGTCCTTAGACAACTGAGCGTTGGCCGGCGATTGCTTCGCGAGCCGTGCGAGGACGGCGCGCCCCTGTTGCAACATGTCGAGGGCGTGCGCCGCGTCGCCTTGCTTAGCGAGTACGACGCCAACGCGGCCTTGGCTGATCGCGAGATCGCGCTGCCAGCTGGCATTTCCAGGGTCGGCCTTGGTCAAGCGGTCGGCGACCGCCAAACCGTCCCGGTAGGATTTCAGCGCCTCCGCGAAATTCCCTTGCGCCATCAGCACGTCACCGACCTTAGTGTAAGACATCACGAGTTGAGCGTTCGCATCCTCGAGCGCTGAGTTGAGGCTGGCGAAACTTTTCGCGAAGTCCATGGCCTGAGCCTTCGCCTGATCGGCCTCGTGCTTGGCGGCCTCGAGCTCGCTCTGCACGCCTTCCAGCGCAGACTGCTTATCGTTGAGCGCCGATTGAGCCTGGTCCAGTTTGGTTTGAAGCTCTCTGCGTTGAGCGTTCGCTTCCTCGATTTTTTTTGGCAGCTCTGCCGTCTGCGTGTTCGTCAGTGCTGCGGTCTGCTTGGCCGCCTCAAGCGCGCTCTGCACCGCTTCGAGCTGAGACTGCTTGTCCTTGAGCGCCGATTGGGCCTGGTCGAATTTGGCTTGAAGCCCCTTGCGTTGCGCGTTCGACTCATCGAGCGCTGAGGTGAGGCCGGCGATCTTTTTCGGGAACTCCGCGGCCTGCGTGTTCATCAGGGCGGCGGCTTGCTTGGCCGCCTCGAGTTCGCTCTGCACGCTTTCTAGCTCGGACTGCTTGTCCTTGAGCTCCGATTGAGCCTGGTCAAATTTGGCCTGAAGCCCTTGGCGTTGCGCGTTCGATTCATCGAGCGCCGAGGTGAGGCTGGAGAGCCTTTGTGGGAGGCCTTTATCCTGCGCTTTCTTCAGAGCTGCGGCTTGCTCAGCGCCGTCGCGCGGGCTTTGCACCGTGCCCCAATGCTGGCGCGTTTGAACTAAGCCGGTGAGGACGATTGCAACCGACAACCCTGCTGCGACGAGCCACTCCCATGGCCAGTTCGACTGGTTGCCATAGGCGGCTCTCCGCCATGAGCGCTCATCTGCCTTGATCCGGTATCCCGCTATCAACCTGGTCAGGCTGAAACGGTCATGGATCCGTCGGGCATTGCCGTAGTGCGCAACGATTTGCATGCAGGGATCAGCCTCGGGGCTCCCGCTTATCGACCATACCGAGTGCCCAGCAGTCACACGTCCCCCCGACCTCAAGTCCCCCGGCGCTTAACGGTTCCATGACGCGTTAACCACAACATGGGCTACCCCCTCTATGGTAGACAACGGCGCATGCGTGCTACCTCGGTTTAACTATTTGACCTAAGTCCTACGGGGGCTGGAGAAATTTGCGCAGCCACGACGTCTTTATGATGCCTGCACCGAGCGCTGGAGGGGGCCTGGGGTGAGCCCATTGGGCAGCCTAACGCGCTCGGCCGTTCAGCTAGGGCGAGCGGCGTTTGTAGAAATATATCGAGAAGATTGGTGACCCCGACAGGATTTGAACCTGTGACCCTCAGATTAGGAATCTGATGCTCTATCCTACTGAGCTACGGGGTCTTGGCCCATTCGATAAAGGGGCAAACCGCTTACCCCATTACTAAGGCGCCTTGCTTGCGCGATGCAAGCAAGGGCATGGCAATCCCGCCGAGCTTGACCAAAATTCCGCGGTTAGCAGCCGAAGCCGAGCGTCACGATGCACCAGGCACCCTTGCCGGTCTTCTTGACGACCGTGGCCGTCCCTTGCGCGACGCCGACAGTCGCCTGGCCTGTGCCGCGCGCGACGGTCGCCGTCCCTTGCGCCAAGCCCTTACCGGCCTGAG
>DATHCZ010000118.1:0-3644 GCA_035319265.1 Methyloceanibacter sp.
GCGCGAAGGCGAGAGAGGCGCCACCGATCGCCAGTCCTAAAGGAGCGGCGCGGAGCGCAAGGCAAAGCCCGAGCGCTCCTGTGACAAGCGCAAAGGCGACCCGGGGGTCGGGCTCATTCTCAAGGGCGAAATAGGTGACAACCCCGCCTGCGAGCAACACGGGGAGCCAGACGAACCAGCGGTCCGCTTCGGTTTCGAGCGCGCGGCCCGCGGCAGCAAGAGCAATAAGAGTCAAGGTGTCGCGGCGTCGTCGGTGTCCGCTGTCCCCCTCGCCAAAATCCTGGTCGCCTCGGACAGCCATTGCCGAGCTCGAGAACTGGCAAGCACGCTCCTCCCGCGCTCGCCCTTACCCCGCATCCAAGGTCATGCTACATCATGCCCGCATCCACCCCTAGCCCCTCACTTACAAGTCTTGCCGCACCCATGAGCGACAAAGTCATCACGCGTTTTGCCCCCTCGCCCACGGGCTATTTGCATATCGGTGGCGCGCGTACGGCCTTGTTCAATTGGCTCTACGCCAAACATACCGGTGGGACGATGCTGCTGCGTATCGAGGACACCGATCAGGCGCGTTCTACCGAAGGAGCGATCCTCGCCATTCTCGATGGCTTGCGCTGGCTCGAACTCGAGTGGGACGGCGAACCGGTTTATCAACTCGCTCGCGCCGAGCGGCATCGGAAGATCGCCGAGCAGTTGCTTGCCGAGGGCAAAGCCTATCGCTGTTATGCGAGCGCCGAGGAACTTCAAGCCATGCGAGAGAAGGCGCGCGCCGAGGGTCGTGCTCCGGGATATGACGGCACCTGGCGGCATCGCGATCCATCGGAAGCGCCGACCGGCATCGAGCCGGCTATCCGTTTCAAAGCGCCGCGTGAAGGCGAGACGGTGATCGAGGATCGCGTGCAGGGCCGCGTCGTGTTCGCCAACAAGGAGCTCGACGACCTCGTGATCCTAAGAAGCGACGGCTCGCCCACCTACAACCTTTCAGTGGTGGTCGACGACCACGATATGGATGTCACCCACATTATCCGCGGCGATGATCACCTGACCAACGCGGCGCGCCAGACTCAGATCTACAAAGCCCTCGGCTGGGAAACGCCGGTCTTCGCCCATGTGCCGCTGATTCATGGTCCCGATGGCGCCAAGCTCTCCAAGCGCCACGGCGCGCTCGGCGTCGATGCTTATCGCGCCATGGGCTATCTCCCCGCGGCGCTGCGCAACTATCTCGTGAGGCTCGGCTGGAGCCACGGCGACGCCGAGATCATCTCCACCGAGGAAATGATCGAGTGGTTCGATCTCGATGCGATCGGTCGCTCAGCGGCGCGGTTCGACTTCGTCAAGCTCGAGACCTTGAACGGACATTATCTCCGCGAGGCGCCAGACGCCGAGATCGTGCGCCAGCTCAAGGCACTCGTGCCCGAGCTGCCCGACGGTGCCGCGCTCGACGCACGAATCGGTGCTGAAGGCTGGGAGAAACTCGAGCGGGCGATGCCGGGGCTGAAGGAGCGCGCCAAGACTCTCGTCGAGCTGCTCGACAACGCGGCCTTCCTCTTCGCAAAGCGCCCGCTCGCGCTCGACGAGCAGGCAGCGAAGTTGCTTGATCCCCAGGCGCGCGACATGATCGCGCAGCTTCTGCCACGCCTTGGGGCCGTCGAGCCCTGGACACTGAAGGAGCTCGAAGCGTCGGTGCGGAGTTTTGCCGAGGAGACCGGCCGCAAACTCGGCAAGGTGGCGCAGCCGCTCCGCGCGGCGCTGACGGGAAAATCCACGTCGCCGGGGATCTTCGACGTGCTCGACGTGCTCGGCCGCGAAGAGTCTCTTGCGCGTTTGCGTGATCAGACAGCGGTAATAAAATCTGCTTAACATTTGAGCATGCAGGCTTGTTGCACTGCGGCAGAATTGGCGCGAAGATGCGGCAGTGCAAAAAACGCGGGTTTGCTGGAGCCTTAACTGCGGCCTTAGCGCGCTGCGTTGCCCGGCGAGCCATGTCCCACAGAATGGTGATAGGAGCCTTTAGATGAGCGTCGCAGAGAACCTCACAATGTCGGGCGCGGGCGAGGCATCCGTCTTGATCGATGGCGCCAGGTACGAGCTGCCGATCAAGAAGGGCACGATCGGCCCCGACGTGATCGACATCAATACGTTCTACCAGGAGACGGGGTGCTTCACCTATGACCCCGGCTTCACCTCGACCGCGAGCTGCGAGTCGAAGATCACCTTCATCGACGGCGACAAGGGCATCTTGCTCTATCGCGGCTATCCGATCGACCAGCTTGCCGAACACGGCACGTTCCTAGAGACCTGCTACCTCCTACTCTACGGCGAGCTGCCGACGGAAGCGCAGTACGAGGACTTCAAGCACCTCATCACCATCCACACCATGGTGCATGAGCAGATGACCAAGTTCTACACGGGCTTCCGCCGTGACGCGCACCCGATGGCGGTCATGGTCGGCGTGGTCGGCGCGCTGTCCGCGTTCTACCACGACTCGATCGACATCAAGGACCCCGCACAGCGCGAGATGGCGTCGATCCGCATGATCGCCAAGATGCCGACGATCGCGGCGATGGCCTACAAATACTCGATCGGCCAGCCCTTCATTTATCCGCGTAACGAGCTCGATTACTCGGCGAATTTTCTGCACATGTGCTTCGCCGTGCCGTGCGAGGAGTACAAGGTCAATCCCATTCTCGCCCGCGCGATGCGGCGCATCTTCATCCTCCATGCAGACCACGAGCAGAACGCCTCGACCTCGACGGTGAGGCTTGCCGGCTCATCCGGCGCCAACCCCTTTGCCTGCATCTCGGCCGGCATCGCTTGTCTCTGGGGTCCAGCACACGGCGGCGCTAACGAGGCGGCGCTGCAGATGTTGCAGGAGATCGGCACGGTCGATCGCATCCCCGAATACATCAAGCGCGCCAAGGACAAGAACGATTCCTTCCGCCTCATGGGCTTCGGCCATCGCGTCTATAAAAATTACGACCCGCGGGCCAAGATCATGCAGAAGACCTGCCATGAGGTGCTCGACGCCGTGGGCCATGGCAACGACCCGATCCTCAAGGTCGCGCTCGAGCTCGAGCGCATCGCGCTGTCGGACGACTACTTCATCCAGAAGAAGCTCTATCCCAATATCGACTTCTATTCGGGCATCACGCTCAAGGCGCTCGGTTTCCCGACCGACATGTTCACGGTGCTGTTCGCCATCGCCCGCACCGTGGGCTGGATCGCCCAGTGGAAGGAGATGATCGAGGATCCGTCGCAGCGCATCGGCAGGCCGCGCCAGCTTTATACCGGCGCGACGGAGCGCGCCTACGTGCCGATGGAGGCGCGCTGACGGAGCTTTGCGGGCCCCGACAGCGGATCGGCTCGTCTCCGGCGGCTGATCAAGACGTCAGGCGGCCGTGCTTGCCGTGAGCAGGTCTTCGCGAACGACGATTGACTTGAGAGGCCGCGTCATGGCCGGGACGAGCCCGGCCATGACTTGTTAGCGGTCATCTCGGCGGTTTCAGATCCCTAGTGTTGGGTCGAGGTATTCGGCCCCGCAGTCTTAGGCTTGAAGGCGTCCGCGATGGCGCTGGCTGCACCGCCAACCACGCCGCTGCCGGACTGCTGGGTCGAGGTCGAGGTATTCGGCCCCGCAGCCCCGG
>DATHCZ010000119.1:0-9661 GCA_035319265.1 Methyloceanibacter sp.
AATCCCGCCGTTGCAGCCACGAGCCTGAGGACCAGGCCCCGCGCGCCTCCTCGTCTCCCCGCCATCGAAGACCTCAACGCTCAGGCGCTGCTGGCGCCACGCGAGCACTCAACGCTACCACATCCGCTCCGCGAAGGCAGAGATTAGGCACACGACCTAGCGAGGCCCATCATCACCGCGAAATGGCGCTAATCATGGCCAAGCCCGCGGGCAAGGAAGAAACCTGTGACTTATTCGGTTTCCCATCGATCACGGCAATGGGATCGGACGGCCTTCCTTGAGCACATCCCAACCCCGCTTGACCGCGGGACGCGCGGCGATGGCGAGATACCAGCGCAGCACATTGGGATGCTCAGCAAATTCGATTCTCTGCCAGGCGAAGCGCGAGATCCACGGCCAGATGGCGATGTCCGCGACCGAATAATCGTCCGCGACATACTCGACCTCGCCAAGCCGACGGTCGAGCACGCCCCACAGCCGCTTCGCCTCCTTGGCATAACGCTCCTCGGCATAGGTGCTCTTGCCGGGATTGAACCTCACGAAGTGATGGACCTGGCCGAGGAATGGCCCCGCTCCTCCCATCTGCCACATGAGCCACTCAACGACGCGCCATTTGGTAGGGAAGTCTTGCGGCCAGAGCCTGCCCGTCTTCTCGGCGAGGTAGAGCAGGATCGCGCCGGACTCCATGAGATGAAGTCCATTATCCGTGTCGACAATGGCCGGGATCCTGTTGTTGGGCGCGATCTTGAGAAAAGCGGCGTCGAACTGTGCCCCTTTCTCGATGTTGATCGGGTGGACACGATAGGCGAGGCCGACCTCCTCGAGCATGATCGACACTTTCTGCCCATTTGGCGTCATCCAGGTATAAAGCTCGATCATGCCCTCTTCGCCCTTCCTCTCGCGCGTTCGCGCCAACGCATGGATGTGAAAGCCAGTTTTGTCAAAGACGGCGTGACAGAGACGCGCGCTGTTTCGCAGTTGCGGAAAATTTGATTCACCAAGTGTTCATTCATCGGCCTCCCTATCGCCAAGAACCTGTCGCTCCCACGCCACAGGACGATGGTAACCGGGGATGAGTGCGCGCCAACGACTCAACGTGTGCGCCTAGGGAGGATTCGATGCTCAATTGTGCTCACATCGAGAGCGACCAGAAGGGCGTTGCGCCAAGCCGATCGAGCGTCACCCGCTATGCTATCTATTTTACGCCGCAGCCAGGCACTGCGCTTGCAGCCTTCGGGCGCTCTTGGTTCGGCCGCGCCAATGATGGCGCCACCTTGCAGGCTTTCTCCGATTCTGGCTTCGCCGGCACCGGCTTCGCCAGGGTTCCGTCGGCGCCGGGCCGCTATACCGGACTGCACGCTCTGTTCAAGGCCCCATTTGCCCTTCGCGATGGGATAGGTGTCGATGCGCTGAAGTCGCGTTTGGTCAGCTTCGCCACGCGGCGCAAGCCTGCCGAGACGGGTCCTTTGACGCTCGCGCGCGAAGGGCGCTTCCTTGTCCTCCGCCCCGTCGAGCCGACGCCGATGCTCGACTGGCTCGCAGCGCAATGCGTGGCCGCCTTCGAGGATTTCGCCGCGCCTCCGAGCGAGACCGAGCGTGCCGCGCATGCGAGTCCCAATCTCAGCGACTATCAACGGCTGCTGTTGGAAAGCTTCGGCGATCCTCATGTGTTGAGCGAATATCGCTTCTACATCACGCTTACCGGGCCGCTCGACAAGACGCATCTCGAGCGGGTGACGCAGGCGCTTTGGCCTGTGCTCGAGGAGATTTGCGCCTCGGGAGTGACCGTCGACGGCCTGTCGCTGTTCGGCGATTGCGGCGGCCGCTCGCCGCTCCGCCTCATCGGCCGCTATCGCCTCGGCGCATGAGCCGTCTCAGGCCTTACGGCCGCCAGGCCTAAGTTTTGACACACCGCTTGGCCACCCTCGCCGGAGCTGGGGAAAGCACGGGGGTCCCAATGCCTGATTACGGGGAAATCCTGTCGTTTCTCGCCGCCAATGCGCCTCAGCTTGAGGATGAGCGGGAGTTGCACGCCTCCCTCCTCGAGCTTCTTGCCAAATGCCTGCGGTCACCTGAGCTCACCATGGAGGAGCAGTTCCGGGATCTGCCGGCCGGGCATTTTCGCTGGACGAACGTCAACTGAGGCGTCCTTGCGCTGGGTCAAGGTGTCGGTCGGCGGCCGGGATAGGTCTGATCCTGGCGGAAAAGGCCGAAGCCCTGGCCATTTGCGAGGAGTCGCCACGGGTGGTATTGAGCCTTAAGATGGGGCGCCTGGGCGCTGGATGGCCAGCAAGATTGCACCATTCCTAGGAAGTGGACGGGGAACATGAGGGAAAGCGTCGCGGTCAAGCGTGCGGTCGGTCATGGGACGACGAGCACGGCGTCGGACGTCGTGCATAGCTTCGTAAGGAGCGTCGATACCGCCAAACGGTCGGACCGGCCCTATACCAATTGGTCACTCTTACGCTGCTTTCCCGAAGACGTGGTCGACGACATCTTGGCGCTCCCCTTCGAGGCGCCTTCGCTCGACGGCGTCTCCGGTAAGCGCGAGCTGCACAACAATACCCGCAAATATTTCGACGCCGAGAACCGCAAGCTCTTTCCGGTTTGCGAGGCGGTCGCCGACGCCTTCCAGGACAAGCGTGTGACCGGCCATATCGAAAAGGTGTTCGGCACCAATCTCAAGGGCTCTTATCTTCGCATCGAGTTCGCCCAGGACATCGACGGTTTTTGGCTCGAGCCGCACACCGATCTCGGGGTGAAGGTGTTCACCATGCTGCTCTATCTGTCCAAGGACCCGAGTCATGCCGATCTCGGCACCGACATTTACGACTTCAACAAGAAGCAGGTCGGACGCTCGGTTTTCGTCTCGAACGCGGCCATGGTGTTCGTGCCGTCGAACAATACCTATCACGGCTTCGAGAAGCGGAAGATCGTGGGCGTACGCACGTCGCTCATCATCAATTACGTGACCAATGAGTGGCGCGCGCGCGAGCAGCTTGCCTTCCCGGAAACACCGATCACCTAGGCTTCCACTCTCCCGTTTGTGTTACGTCGTGGCTGGGCCCGTCTCGGCCATCCACGTTATTGTCATGCCCGCGCAAGCGGGTATCCAGTAATCCCGGGCGTTGCGCATCACGATGACCGGTGGTTACTGGATTGCCCGGTCGAGCCGGGCAATGACACTCCGATGGGTATCGCATGAGTAAAGTCGCTTGGATCGGGCTCGGCGTGATGGGCTTTTCCATGGCCGGGCACTTGAAGACACGCGGCGGCAACGACGTCGTCGTGTTCAACCGCACGCGCAAGAAGGCGGACGATTGGGTCGCACGCTTCGGCGGACGATTTGCCGAGACGCCGGCGGCAGCGGCGAAGGATGCGGACTTCGTCTTCACCTGCGTCGGCAACGACGACGATGTGCGCGCAGTGACGCTCGGGCCTGAGGGCGCGTTCGCCGCGCTTCGGGCGGGCGCGGTCTATGTCGACCACACTACGACCTCGGCGACCATCTCGCGCGAACTCTATGCGGCGGCGAAGGAGCGCGGCGCAAGCGCCCTCGATGCGCCGGTCTCGGGCGGTCAGTCCGGCGCCGAGAACGGCACGCTCACGGTGATGGTCGGGGGCGATGAAGGAGATTTCGGCAAAGCCGCGCCCGTGATCGAAGCATATGCGCGGGCGGTCAATCTGATCGGCCCGTCGGGCTCCGGCCAGCTCACCAAGATGGTCAACCAGATCTGCATCGCGGGCCTGATCGAAGGCCTCGCCGAAGCGGTTCATTTCGGCATGCGCGCCGGCCTCGACATCGAGAAGGTCATCGACACGATCGCGAAAGGCGCGGCCCAATCATGGCAGATGGACAATCGCTGGCGCACGATGGTGGGCGGCAAGTTCGATTTCGGCTTCGCCGTCGATTGGGTGCGCAAGGATTTCGCGATTTGCTTCGACGAGGCGCGGGCGAACGGTGCGAGCCTTCCCGTCACGGCGCTGGTCGATCAGTTTTACGCCGAGATCCAGGAGATGGGCGGGCGGCGCTGGGACACCTCGAGCCTCATCGCGCGATTGGAGCGCAAGGGAAGCGACTAGGCGCGCTTGTCTTCGGCGGCGTAGTCGAGAGGGAGCACGGTCGTGTATTTGATCTGCTCCATGGCAAAGGCTGAGCTCACGTCGGACAGCTCGATCCGCGAAATGAGCTTCTTGTAAAACGCGTCGTAACGCTCGATGTCGGGCACCACGACGCGCAAGAGATAATCCACCTGCCCGCTCATGCGATAGAACTCGACCACCTCGGGGAAGTCGTTGAGCGCTTCGTGGAAGCGGTCGAGCCATTCCTGGGTGTGATGGCTCGTGGTGATCGAGACGAACACCGTGACCCCGACATTGACCTTCTTCGCGTCGAGCACCGCCACGCGGCGCTGAATGATGCCCAGCTCCTCGAGCTTCTGGATGCGCCGCCAGCACGGCGTGGTCGAAAGTCCGATCTGCTTGCCGATCTCGGCGACGGGCAGCGTGCAGTCCTTCTGCAAGATGTCGAGAATTTTGCGGTCCATACGGTCGAGCATGGCTGGTCTGACGATATTTTTTCTCGGGTCTAGCAAAATTGGGAACCCTTTTCCATACCCTCAATCTCTATCTGTTTAGTAGATTATTTCTCTCCCCTGCGCAAGCGCTAAATTTCGAGGAGCTTCCGCACCTCGCGGCGAAGCACCGGGAGGAGCTCCTCCTCGAACCAGGGATTGTCCTTGAGCCAAGCATTGTTGCGCCACGAGGGATGCGGCAACGGAAGGACACGCGGGCGATTCTTGCTGCGCAAATGGCGGCGCCAGTCGCGCATCGTGTCGTTGAGTGACCCTATTCCGCCGCCGAGATGCCAGACCTGAGCGTAGCTTCCGACCGCAAGCAGAAGCTCCATCTGCGGCAGCATCGCAAACAGCTTCTCGCGCCAGAGCGGCGCACATTCTCGTCGCGGCGGAAGGTCGGCGCCCTTCGCATCCTGGCCCGGGAAGCAGAAGCCCATCGGCACGATCAAGACACGCGCCTCGTCGTAGAATTCTTGCGGCGTGACGCCGAGCCAATCGCGCAAGCGGTCCCCCGAGCGGTCGGTGAAGGGTGTGCCTGACGCATGCACCAAAGTACCGGGCGCCTGGCTGCAGATGGCGAGCCGCGCCGTCGCGCTCGCGCGGAGCACCGGCCGCGGCGCGTGCGCGAGCGGCCGGCCTTGCGGGTCGTCGACGCATTTCCGGCACGAGCGAATGGCGGCGAGCAACCGCTCAAGCCCGGCGGCACGCACCTCCCCTGCGTCACCGCTCATAGATCAAGCGTCATGCCATCTTGGGCGATGAGATAGCGGGATCGGTCGACGTTTCCCGTCGCTGATAGCATGGCTTCCCCCATATGGGTGAGGAGCACGCGCTTTGCACCAAGCCTCTGATAGTTGGCATCGATGGTCGCATAATCGAGATGGATGGGAAGCACGACATCATATTGGAAACATTCGCTGATGAAGAGGTCGGCGCCTTGCCCTACCTCGCAGAGCACGTCCACCCAGCCGGTATCGCCGGTGAACGCGATCACCTTCCCTTCGAGTGCGAACCTGAGGGCATAAGGCGGCGCCCCTGACGGATGTTTCACCTCGAACGGCGTGACCCTCACGCCCCCGACATCGAGCAATTTCTGCTCCTCGTAGTCGTGGAACACGAGGTTGAAGCCCGGATCGTTGGTGGTGATGCCGGGATAGAGCGCTTCTGCCGCTGTGAGGTAGCGCGCCTCGATCCCACGCGGCCCCGTTACGATGAGCGGCCGCGTGCGGTTGCTCACATACTGCCCGTCGATCAACATCCAGGGCAGACCGCCGAAATGATCGCCATGGAGATGGGTGACGAACACGGCGTCGATATCGTTCGGCTCGAGCCCGAGCCGGCGCATGCCGATCAGCGTCGAGGTACCGCAATCGATGAGAAAGGTCGACGTCGCGGAGCGGACATGGAACGAGGTCTGCAAGCGGCCGCCCGCGCCGAAAGCGTCTCCGCAGCCGATGAGGGTTAGTCGCATGGCGGCCGCATCTTAGAGCCTCGTGTCAGCGCGGGGCGAGAGTAAACGCGCCGTTAGGGATTTCCGGTGATAGTTCGTAAAGGAGTCTTTGCGTCGCAGCGAGGTGCGGTTGCCCTGGGCTTATGCCATTGGCAGCTCTCGCTTTTTCGTTAGTCAGTTAGGGTGTTGCGGGTCACATAACCATGTCAGGGGGCGCCTCACCCGGGGCTCAGCGAGCCGCGTCGCCATCGGTCAACGGCAAACGGCGCTCCTTCCGCAGCGTCCAGGAGGCTCGCGAGAAGCTCACCTACAAATCGGGGGCCAAGCCGGAGTTCGAGTACGAACTCCTCTTGATGTTCGTCAAGAACGAGCTGTCGGCCGCCGTGACGACGCCGCTGCTCGCCATCATCGTGGCCATGGGCGCCATGTTCTGGGCGCCGCCGCGTGAGCTCCTGCTCTGGCTTGGCATGGTGTTCGTTTCCAAGGGCATCCTGATCAGCCTTTGCCGGCAATTCATCAAGACCCCGCGCGAGGACGCGACCACCCCCGCCTGGCGCGCCAAGATCACGGCGGCGGAGTTTCTCTACGGCGTCACTTGGGCGGCCGTCGCCTTCATCAGCCCCGACACGCAGGGAGAGGCGGCCCATACGTTCATCTTCGCCTCGCTCCTCGTCGTCATCTCGATGCGCATGCTGTTCGCCTCGACGGTCATGCCTATCGTCTATGCCGGCACCTTGCCGATGACGGCCGCCATCGTCATCCGCTTCGCGCTCCTCGACAATCCGTTCTACTGGGCGATGGCCGCCATGGCCGTCGGCGTGCACATCTATTTCATCTGGCTGATGAGCGGGCTCAACTCGACCGTCATGGCCATGCTGGAATATCGCGCCGAGAAGGACGCGTTGATCGGCGAGCTCGAGCAGGCCAAGGCGAACTCCGACGAGGCGCGCGCGCGCGCCGAGGAGGCGAACCTCGCCAAGTCGCGTTTCCTCGCCACCATGAGCCATGAGCTGCGCACCCCGCTCAACGCCATTCTCGGTTTCTCCGAGATCATGCGCTCAGAGATCCTCGGTCCCCATGCCAATCCAACCTACAAGGAATACGCGAACGACATTCATCAGAGTGGCCAGCACCTGCTCAATCTGATTAACGAGATCCTCGACATCAGCCGCATCGAGGCGGGCCGCTATGAGCTGCATGAGGGGCCCGTTTCTCTCGCCGAGGTGGTCGAGGATTGCCACCGGCTCATGCGCCTCAGAGCCGAGAACAAAGGGCTCAAGCTGGTCGAAGAGTTCGCCGACAACCTGCCTCAGCTCTGGGCGGACGAGCGTGCCATCCGCCAGATCTGTCTCAATCTGCTGTCGAACGCCATCAAGTTTACCCCGACCGGCGGCACCGTGACGCTCAAGGTCGGGCGCACCGGCACTGGCGGTCAGTTCTTGAGCGTCAAGGATACCGGCCCCGGCATTCCCGAGAATGAGATCCCCCGCGTGCTCCGGAGCTTCGGCCAGGGCTCGCTCGCCCATCAGACGGCCGAAGGCGGCACCGGGCTTGGCCTTCCCATCACCAAAGGCCTGACCGAGCTCCATGACGGCGCGTTCGAGTTGAAGAGCAAGCTCCGCTATGGGACCGAGGTGATCATCACCTTCCCGCGCAAGCGAGTGATGGAAGCCCTCCCCCGGGTTCCCGAACGGGGCGAGATCGAACCCGAGAAGCCGCGGACCTCCTGGCGCGCAGGGGTGAAGCGCTAGCGGGAAAGTGCCTTTCCCGGCTTCACAGCGCAGCGGATCCGCCTAGCGATCGCTTTCCCCTTGTTCGCGGCCAAATCGAGTGTAGATTCTGCCCATGCGCGGGCCGCTCTCGCGGCCTTGAGGGAAACGACGGCATGAGGCGGATCCGGCTTCTTGCGATTGGGCTATTCCTCGTCGCGGGCTTTGCATGCGCCGCGAGCGCGCCGAGCCTCGCCAATATCCTTATTCAGGTCGACAAGCCGAGCCAGACCATGACCGTCTCGGTCGATGGGCAACTCCTTTACCGCTGGCCGGTCTCGACCGGCGCGACCGGCTTCTCGACTCCGGCCGGCTCCTATACGCCCTTCCGCATGGAGCTCATGCATTACTCGCAGGAGTGGGACAATGCGGGCATGCCGCACGCGATCTTCTTCACCACCCGGGGCCACAGCATTCACGGCTCGGATCACCCGGGCCTCGGCACGCCCGTCTCCCACGGATGCGTCCGCCTTTCGCTGCCAAACGCCGCCACGCTTTACGACCTCGTGACGGCGGCGGGCATGGGGAAGACCACCGTTATCGTGAGAGGGCCCGATCCCCCCGGCTTCTATTCACCGAGCCTGCCGCCCCAGCAGAAGCGGGAGTTTCGTCCCTTCGGCGGCCTGTTCCGCTTCTGAGTTCGCAAAGCCTAGCGTGACGGGATGATGCGGCGAAGCCTTGCGATGGCCATGCTGATGTCGCTGGCGACGCCGGCGGTCGCCGAGTTGCGAATCCCGTGCTGGTGGAGCCCATTCAGCGGCTGCTCCATCTCGCTTGTGTCTCCCGAATACGCCGCACGTCCCGTGCAGCCGCTCGATCCGCAAAAGGCACTCGCGGCGGTCAATGGCTTTCGTGCCGGCAATGGCCTTACGCCTCTCGTGCTCGATGCGCGGCTTTCTCGCGCGGCGGACATGCAGTCCAAGACCCAGGCCGCCCGGAGCTGGATGGGCCACTACGGCTCCGACGGCTCCACGGCCAAGGATCGCGCCGCGAGCGCCGGCTATCATGCCAAGATCGCCTCCGAAAATGTTGCTTCGGGGCAGAAGTCTTTTGCCGACGCGATGCACTTCTGGGAGGAAAGTTCCGGCCATCGCACCAACCTACTCCGTCCGAACGTGACCGCGATCGGTGTGGCGATGGCCAAGGATAGCAGCGGCCGCGCCTATTGGACCCTTGTCCTCGCAGGCGAATGAGACGATTGGCGGCGACCAGCCCCAAACGTATCTGACCCTAATCGCGACAGGCGCGCTCTTGCTCTCGCAATTGCTCGCAAGCCGCGCGACGCCTACATAAATACGAGCGATCATCGGACGGACACAAAGCCGTGGAAACGCCTTGCGTGAATATCTGTTTGCTCGACGCGGAGCTCGGGCTCTGTGTCGGTTGCGGTCGCACCATCGACGAGATTGCGAGCTGGGCGTCGATGAGCGACGCCGAGCGGTCTGCCATCATGGCGGCGTTGCCCGCGCGTCTGGAGAGTTTCACCAAGTCGGAGAGTGAGACCGCGTGACGACTTGGCTCGCCCTGTTGATCCTCGCCTTCGGTGCCATGCTCCTCGTCGGCAACGAGTCCGGCATGATCGCGGGCCTCGATGCAACCACCTTCGGCTATGTCGCCGTCTTCCTCGCCCTACTCGTTTATTTTCTCGGCGGGATGATGTCGCGCTACGGCGGGCGCGCGAGCTCGATGGTGCGCGACGCCGTGACTTGGCTCGCGCTCGGGCTCGCCCTCGTTATCCTTTATTCCTACAAGGAGGAGATCGCCCCGATCGCCGCGCGCGTCGTCGGCGAGCTCCTGCCCGGCAGTGCGATGACCATCGAGCAGAGCGCGGGCGGCCTCACCGAGATCCGCATCCGCAAGCGCAT
>DATHCZ010000120.1:0-5701 GCA_035319265.1 Methyloceanibacter sp.
GAGTTGATCGAAATCGTTCCCGGTCCTGATTTCCCAACCGGCGGACTCATCCTCGGCCGCTCCGGCATTCGCGGCGCCTATCATAAGGGCCGCGGCTCCATTCTCATGCGCGGGCGCGTCAGCACCGAAACCATCCGCAAGGAGCGCGAGGCGCTCATCATCACCGAGATTCCCTATCAGGTGAACAAGGCGGCGATGGTCGAGAAGATCGCCGAACTGGTGCGCGACAAGAGGATCGAGGGCATCGCCGACATTCGCGACGAGTCCGACCGCCAGGGCATGCGCGTGGTGATCGAGCTCAAGCGCGACGCCATGGGCGACGTAGTGCTGAACCAGCTCTACCGCTTCTCGGCGCTGCAATCGACCTTCGGTTGCAACATGGTCGCGCTGATCGGCGGCAAGCCCGAGCAGCTCAACCTCAAGGATCTGATCCGGGCCTTTACCGAGTTCCGCGAGGACGTGGTCGGACGGCGCACCAAGTTCCTTCTGCGCAAGGCGCGCGATCGGGCGCATATTCTCGTCGGGCTTGCCATCGCCGTCGCCAATATCGATGAAATCATCAAGCTCATCCGCCACGCGCCCGATCCCTCGACGGCCCGCGAGCAGTTGATGGCGCGCGACTGGCCGGCCAAGGACGTGGTCGCCTTGGTCGAGCTGATCGCCGATCCCCGCCACAAGGTTTCGGCCGCCGGCACTTATCGCCTCTCCGACGAGCAGGCGAGGGCTATCCTCGATCTCCGTCTTCAGCGGCTGACGGCGCTTGGCCGCGACGAGATCGGCGATGAGCTGAAAGGGCTCGGAGCCGAGATCGGCAACTATCTCGACATCTTGCGCTCGCGCGCGCGCATCGTCGGCATCGTCAAGGACGAGCTCACCGCCATCAAGACCGAGTTCGGCACTCCGCGCCGCACCGAGATCCTCGAGATGGAAGGCGAGGTCGAGGACGAGGACCTGATCCAGCGCGAGGACATGGTCGTCACGGTCAGCCACAAGGGCTACATCAAGCGCGTGCCGCTCTCGGCCTATCGCGCCCAGCGGAGAGGCGGCAAGGGCCGCGCCGGCATGGCGACGCGCGAGGAGGATTTCGTCACCCGCATCTTCATCGCCAACACGCATACGCCGGTACTGTTCTTCTCCTCGCGCGGCATGGCCTACAAGATGACGGTATGGCGCCTGCCGCTCGCGGCCCCCCAGGCGCGCGGCAAGGCGCTCGTCAATCTGCTGCCGCTCGACAAGGACGAGACCATCACCACCATCCTGCCGCTCCCGGAGGACGAGGCCTCGTGGGCGAAGCTCGACGTGATGTTCGCCACCAATGGCGGCACGGTCAGGCGCAACAAGCTGTCGGACTTCATCGAGGTGCGGCAGAACGGCAAGATCGCCATGAAGCTCGAAGGCCCCGACCGCATCGTCGGCGTCCAGGTCTGCAACGAACAACAGGATGTGCTGCTGACCACCGCCGAAGGACAAGCGATTCGCTTCCCCGTGACGGACGTGCGCGTGTTCAAGGGCCGCGAATCGGCCGGCGTGCGCGGCATCAAGCTCGAAGGCGATGACGAGATGATCTCCATGGCGATCCTCAACCACGTCGAGGCGCCGCCGGCGGAGCGCACGGCCTATGTGCGTCAGGCCAACAGCATCAGACGCGGCGGGGCCGAACCCGAGCAAGACATGGAGACGGAGGAGAACGGCGAGGAGGCCGTGGTGTTGAGCCCGGAGCGCTATGCCGAGCTCAGCGCGCACGAGGAATTCGTGTTGACCGTTTCGCAGAAGGGCTACGGCAAGCGCACATCCGCCTATGAGTACCGCATCTCGGGGCGCGGCGGAAAAGGCATCATCGCCATGACCGTGAATCAGCGAAACGGCAACCTGGTGGCGTCATTCCCGGTCGAGGAGAGCGATCAGATCATGCTGGTCACCGACGGCGGTCAGCTCATCCGCGTGCCTGTCGAAGGCATCTCCGTCATGGGACGGTCGACCCAAGGGGTGATCGTGTTCACGACCGCCGAAGGCGAGCGCGTGGTCTCGGTCGAGCACATCCCTGACGAGAATGGCGGAGAAAACGGTAGTGAGAACGACGGCGGGCCCCACGCGGGATAGTGAGCCGCCGCCTCGCCTTACAGCACTCGGTCGCCGTGGAGGGCGATGAGCGCGCGCGAAGCCGGCGACAGCGCCGCCAGCGCGCGAAGATCTCGCACCACGGCGCGATTGCGCTCGCTATGATCCAGCACGCCCGAGGACCTAAGCCGCGACATGGTGCGCGACAGCGTGTCGGCGTTCAGCCCGAGATAATCGGCGACGTCGATCCGGCTCAAGGGCAAGTCGAACACCACGCCGCCACCGCTCGGCGACGGCGTACCGGTGCGCAAGGCGAGCTCGAACAGAAAGGTCGCCACCCGCTGCCGGCAGTCGAACCGGCCGATCGCCGCGACATGGATCGCGCGGCAGGTCATCTGACGGTCGATCGCCTCGTGGTAGAAGCTCGCGATCGCAGCATCCTTGGCCAGGAGCTCGGCAAAGATCGACCAGCGCAGTCGCCACAACTCGCCGGCGTTGGCTGGCGTCAGCGTTCCGTCAGCCTCGCGCGGCACGACGCCAGAGTGCAGCACATCGCCGGGAAAGAGGATGGCAACGACCTGCCGGGAGGTCCCCGGCATGGTCACGCTGACAGTCAACACGCCCGAGTGAACGATGAAGGCCGCCTCGCCGCCGTCGAGCGCGAGCGCGACGTTCTGCCCCCGGCGTGTGCGGATGGTCGCGACGTGTGAGCCGAGCGAAGTCTGCAGCTCCGCCAGACCGTCGCCCTTGCGCTTACAAAGCGGGACGCCGGCCGAAGGTCGAGTTGTGCTCTGCGGATTCGTCCCTGTGGTCATGGCGAACGGTCTACCCCTCCGAGGGCGGCGTGCCTCGCATCAAGGAAAGCAGTCGAGCGAGAGACCGAGTCGCGCCTTGATTTCGATCAAGGCCGTCAGTCGCGTGGCATCGCGGGGTGAACGCTTGGGCCCGCAACGATTTGACCTGGATCAAGAAAGACCGTGTCGCTGCCGCAACAGTCGTAGGGCTAAGCGCGCCGTCCTGACCTCAGTCAGCAGAGTGGGGCGATCAGCGCTTCTCTTGCCACTCCCCCGATTCCAAGAATGACCGACAACCGACCTGCCCGAAGCGGACATCGGTTGCGGAACAGGGGGAAGTCGAAATGACGAGAACGGCGAGAAGCGCGTTAGTGATCTTGAGCATGGGCTTGAGCGCGATCGTGCTGACACAGCCCGCGGCGGCGGGAAGCGATGACGGGAAATTCGGCATCAAGTTGCTCGGCACGGTGGTCGACCCTGATACCGACGCGACGGTGCGCGCAGGCGGCGTGCTCATCCCCGGCGCCGACGCCGACGTCAGCACCGAGGTGATCCCGGCCTTGACGCTCGATTATTACTTCACGAAGAACCTCTCGGCCGAACTGTTCTGTTGCTTCTCGCAGCATACCATCAAGGGTAAGGGAACGATCGCCAATCTCGGCGAGATTGCCGACACCTGGATCTTTCCGCCGGCGCTTACGCTGCAATATCACTTCCTGGGCATGGGGCGCTGGCAGCCTTATGTCGGTGTGGGCACCCAATACATCAACTTCTTCGACACCGGCACAGGTGACAACGTGCTGGGCGCCAGCAAGGTCAGTATCGACGACGCCTGGGGCTTTACCTTGCAAGGGGGCATCGATGTCGGTCTTGGTAATGGCTGGTCGCTCAATTTCGACGTCAAGAAGACTTGGCTCGATACTAATGTGACGTGGCACAACGCCGCCGCTGCCGGTGGGGCCAACGTCGTGGGCGATGCCCAACTTGACCCGTGGATCTTCTCCGCTGGCGTCGGCTATCGCTTCAATCTCGATGGAATCTTCGGCCATTACGCACAAGCCGCCCCAATTAAATAACGCACAAGGTCAAGGGAGGCGGAAAGGCCCGGCACCGCCGGGCCTTTCTATTTCCGCGACGTGCCGCTAGAACATGGCTCGCGCGCGGGAATGAGCCGTCGCGCCGAGGAGCGTTGACATGCGCGTCGGGCTTTATCCGGGAAGCTTCGATCCCGTCACCTACGGTCACGTCGATATCGTGCGCCGGGCGGCGCATCTCGTCGACAAGCTCGTGATTGCTATCGGCACCCATCACGACAAGCATCCGCTGTTCACCGCCAAGAAGCGGGTAAAGCTCGCGGCCGAGGTGCTGGGCCCCGTGGCCAAGGAAATCGGGCTCAAACTCGCGGTGACCACCTATGACACGTTGACGGTCGTGGCCGCGCGAGAGGCGCGGGCGACCATCGTCATCAGGGGCTTACGCGACTCCGGCGATTTCGATTACGAGATGCAGATGGCGGGCATGAATCAAGCCCTTGCACCGGAGATCGAGACGGTGTTTCTGGCCTCCTCGCCGGACTCACGACACATCGCCGCGAGCCTTGTCCGCCAGATTGCCGCAATGGGCGGCGACGTTACGGCCTTCGTGCCGCCTGTCGTCGCCGCGGCGCTCAAGAAGAAGTTCGCCGGCTAAACCCGGTCCAATCCCGTCCAAGGAGGTCTCATGCGAATTCACGCATTGGTTTTGTTCGGCGCGAGCCTTGCGCTGGGTCTCATGACGACGCTGGCGCCGGTCAGCGCCGGCGATCTCTCCAACCCCGCGAGCCTCAACGAAAAGGCACCCGCCACCTACAAGGTGAAGTTCGATACGAGCAAAGGCAGCTTCGCCGTCGAGGTGCATCGCGATTGGGCGCCGAACGGCGCCGACCGCTTCTACAATCTCGTCAAGAACGGTTTCTATAACGACGCGCGCTTCTTTCGGGTGATCTCGGGCTTCATGGTGCAGTTCGGCATCAACGGCAATCCGCAGATCTCGAAGGTGTGGCGCGACGCCAACATCAAGGATGATCCGGTAAAGGCGAGCAACAAACGCGGCATGATCACCTTCGCTACCGCCGGACCCGACACGCGCACCACTCAGGTATTCGTCAATTTCGGCGACAATGCCGGCCTCGACGATCAGGGCTTCGCGCCGTTCGGCCAGGTAATCTCGGGGATGGACGTGGTCGATGCCCTCTATCCCGAATATGGCGAAGGCGCGCCGCAGGGCGCTGGTCCCGACCAGGGGCTCGTCCAGAGCCAAGGCAACGCCTATCTCAAGAAGGACTTCCCCAAGCTCGACTACATCAGGACGGCGACGATCGTGCCATAGGGCGAATCATCCGGAAAAGTGGGAACCGGTTTTCCGAAAAGATGATGCGCGAAAAAAGAGCGGCGCAAATAAGGATCAGATCTCATGGCGAAACCCGAAGACACTCTCATCATCGAGACGACGAAGGGCACGGTGACGGTCGAGATGCGGCCCGACCTCGCGCCACAGCATGTCGCCCGCATCAAGGAGCTGGCGCGCCAGCACTTTTATGACGGCGTGCCGTTTCACCGCGTCATCGAAGGCTTCATGGCGCAGACCGGAGACCCGACCGGCACCGGCACCGGCGGCTCGGGCAAAAAGCTCAAGGCCGAGTTCAACGCCGAGCCACACACCCGCGGCGCCGTCTCCATGGCGCGCGCGCAGTCGCCCGACTCAGCCGACAGCCAGTTCTTCATCGTCTTCGACGATGCGACCTTCCTCGACAAGAAATACACGGTGTGGGGCCGGGTGATCGGCGGCATGGACAATGTGGACAAGATCAA
>DATHCZ010000121.1:0-15918 GCA_035319265.1 Methyloceanibacter sp.
ATCACCGGCGAGATGTCGATACCGCCGAGATTGGGCAGGATGCTCCTAATCGGGCGAAGCGCGGGCTCGGTCAGCCGGTAGAGCATATCGGCCACCTGATACACGAAGCGGTTGTTGGTATTCACCACGTTGAAGGCGATCAGCCAGCTCAGAATCGCTCCCGCGATGACGACCCAAATATAGAGGTCGATCACGAGAACGATGAATCCGATCAAAGGCACCATCGAGAGATCTCCTCGCTTCGCGCCGACCATGTAGCGGAGAGGCGCCGAAAAGGGCAAGCCTTTGTCCTCTCGCGCCGATCCCGGCGAAAGCCTGGATCCAGCCCCCAAGCCAAATAATGTTCAATCTGATTCCGGCTCGCGCCGGAATGACGAGATTGTGGCTCCCTTGACAGGGCAGAACGCCGATCCCTAAATGCGCCTCAATCCGGGGCCGTAGCTCAGTTGGGAGAGCGCAGCAATCGCACTGCTGAGGTCAGGGGTTCGATCCCCCTCGGCTCCACCACCTTCGTCGATCTGTCCTTTTGATCGCGCGTTATTCCAATATTTTGGCGAAACCCCATGCGTCAGGTTGAGTCAGTCGGGCGCTCTTAGCCGATAGCCGATACCCGTTTCCGTCAGGATGTATTGAGGCCGCGCGGGATCGGGCTCGATCTTGTTCCTGAGCTGCCGCACATAAACGCGCAGATATTGCGCATCGATGGGGACCGCCCAGAGTTGGTTCAACAGGAATTTGTGGGTGAGAACCTTGCCGGCGTGCTGCACCAGAACGCGCAGCAGGTCATATTCCTTCGGCGACAGCTTAACGTCTTGGTCTTTGACCTTGACGATGCGGCGGACGAGATCGACCGACAAATCCCTCATTTTGAACACGGGCCGTTCGCCTCGTGACTGCAGCTGGTGACGGAGCGCGGCGCGCACACGCGCCAACAGCTCCTCCATGCCGAAGGGCTTGGTTACGTAATCGTCGGCGCCGAGATCGAGCGCCGCCACCTTGGCGGCTTCATCGCCGCGGCTGGACAGCACCACGATCGGCAGATCCTCCCGCAGAGCCCGGATCTGGCGCAACAACTCGAGCCCCTGCATGTCGGGAAGCCCAAGGTCGAGAATGACGAGGTCGGGCTTGCTGGTAATCAGCTTGAGAGCGGTCTTGGCATCCGCTGCGTCGAGGGTCTGATAACCTTGCGTACCAAGTCCCATGCGCAACAATTTGCGAATGGGCGGCTCATCATCGACCACCAGCACTTTGAGCGGGGCGGCGCTCATGCAGCCGTTCCCAGATGAGCCGCATTCTTGGGGACGGGCATGGTGATGGTAAAGACGGCGCCGGGGCGATCGGTGCGGTTCGCAGCGACGATCGATCCGCCCATTGCTTCAACGAAGCCACGCGAAATGGCAAGGCCTAGCCCGGTCCCGGCCCGCACCTGATCTCCCTTCTGCGCCCGGTGGAATTTGTCGAAGATGCGTTCGAGCTCTTCCGGCGGGATGCCGCTACCTTCGTCAGCCACCCCAAGCTTGACCGTGTCGTCCTCCCGCCAGCTAAAGATGCGCAACGTGGTGTCAGGCGGAGCGTATTTCGCGGCGTTGTCGAGAAGATTGACCAGAACCTGCTCGAACAGGACTGGATCAAGCTCAACCATAGGCAGTTCAGCCGCCATCTCGAGCTCGATCCTGTGGCGGGCCAAAAGCTTGCTGGCGCGCTCTAGCGCAGTTCCCACGACCTCCCCGACGTCGTGCAAAGCCGTATTCGGCTTGAACGAACCCGCCTCAAGCCTCGTCATATCGAGAAGATTGGCAATGAAGCGATTAAGCCGCTCCGACTCTTCGAGAATGGTGGCGAGCAGATCGGCCTTCGCCTTGTTGCTTAAGGAGTTGGACAAATCCTTGAGCGCGCCTGCGGCGCCGACAATCGACGCAAGCGGCGTCTTCAAATCATGAGAGATCGAGGTCAGCAGCGCGGCGCGAAGTCGGTCAGCGTCGACCCGGCGCTCGGCTTGGTCGAGATCGTCGACCAGGTAGATCCGTTCGATTGCCAACGCTGCTTGATCGATGAGCGCATCGAGCAGGCGACGCTGGTCAGGTGTGAGAAGCGGACCAGCCTTGTCGCTGTCAATGCCCACCACCCCGATGGCGCCGCGACCCGTGCGCATCGGCAGGAAAAGCCGCTTGGCTCCGGGCAGTGTATCGGCGCCGCGACCCGCCGCACGATCATGCTCCCATGCCCACCTCGCCGCGGCGAGATCGGCCTGATCGAGAAGGTCTTCGGGGGGATAGCCGGCCTTGACCTCGATGGAGCCGTTCTCCGGCAGCAATAGGACCACGCGAACTTTCAGCATGAGGGCGATCTGGTAGGCCGTGGCCCACAACACGTCATCGAGACTTCCCACGCCGGACAGCTTGCGGCTGAACACATAGAGCGATTCGGTGGTGCGCGCCCGGCCTCGTGCGGCGAAGGCTTGCAAGCGGACTCGCGCGCCAAGATTGGAAACGACCACAGCGACAAACATGAAGAACAGGAAGGCCGCCACATTGGTCGGATCGGCGATGGTGAAAGTGTAGAGCGGCGGCAAGAAGAAGAAGTTGTAGCAGAGAGAGGCGGTAACGCTGGCCACCAGCGACGGCCCCAATCCATAGCGAACGGCGACGGCGACCACCGCGGTCAGGAACACGAGGTCGATGTTCTCGATGCCAAGATAGGGCCGCACAAGAACGCCGACGCCAAGCGCGATACCAACGGCCAGCAGCGCAAGGGCGTAGGGGAGCGGGTCGCGGGGCGCCGATGCGCCCTCTGTGCGCACCGTCTTCTTCGGAATGGTTTCCTTCTCAAGCTCTTCGCCTGCGATGACATGCACGCTGATGTTGCCGCACCTCCGCACCAGATCACGCACGATGGAGCCATGTAGAAGCTCAAACCAAGCCGACCTGGTCGATTTGCCGACAATGACCTGAGTGATGTTGTTCGCCTGGGCAAAGGCGATCACGTCGTCGGCGACGTGCCGGCCGCCACTTGGAACGGTGACTGGATCCCCGCCGAGCGCTTGTGCGAGGCGGAGTGTGTCGGCGATGCGATCGCGCTCCTCCTCGGAGAGCTGCAAGCTGCGCTTGGTTTCGACATAGAGCGCGGTCCAAGAGGCATGGAGACGATCGGCGAGACGCTTGGTGTAGCGCACAAGCCCCGCAGCGCGCGGATCCTCGCTGACGCAGACGAGAAGGCGCTCGCCGGCAGCCCATGGGCCCGGGATTGCCCGCGCTTGCAACTCGCTGAGTAGTTGCTCGTCGACGCGCTCTGCCGTGCGCCTGAGCGCGAGCTCGCGGAGCGCCGTCAGGTTGGCCGGTGAGAAAAAGTGCTCGAGCGCACGCTCTGCTTGCTGTGGAATGTAGACCTTGCCGTCCCTTAGCCGCTGAATCAGGTCCTCGGGCGTGATGTCGACAAGCTCAATGGCATCGGCGCGGTCGAGGATCGAGTCGGGGACCGTCTCGCGCACGCGGACATGGGTGATCTGGGCGACGACGTCGTTGAGGCTCTCGATGTGCTGGATGTTGAGCGTGGTGTAGACATCGATGCCGTTATTGAGGATTTCCTCGACATCGAGATAGCGCTTGGGGTGCCGGCTCCCGGCGGCGTTGGTATGCGCGAGTTCGTCGACGAGAACGAGCTTCGGACGCCGCGCCAGGATGGCGTCGATGTCCATTTCATCGAGCTCGCGGTTCTTGTAATCGATGCGTTTGCGGGGGATCGTCTCCAGGCTTTCGGTGAGGGCCTCCGTCTCCTTGCGGCCATGGGTCTCGACCACGCCGACGACAACGTCCGTGCCGTCTTTCAACCTGCCGCGCGCTTCCGTGAGCATCTCATAGGTTTTGCCCACACCGGGTGCCGCGCCGAGAAAGATCTTCAGCCGGCCGGCACGGCTCTCCTCCTTGCTGACTTTGGCGAGCAAGGCGTCGGGCGAAGGACGCTGGTTGGGTTCACGCCGCTGATCCGCCATGCACTCCCGGTCCCTTACGCGGGGTTTAAGCCGCCCGCGACGCTCAAGTGCCGGCCTTGTCCAAAGCGAGGTTCAGCTCAAGCACGTTGACGCGCGGCTCGCCGAAGAGGCCCAGTGTCCGGCTTTCGATGTGCTCCGCGACGAGCGCCTGAAGCGTATTCTCCGACAGGTTACGCGCCTTCGCAATGCGAGGCACCTGGAAGTAGGCCGCCTCCGGTGAAATATCGGGATCCAAGCCGCTGCCTGAGGTCGTAACCAAATCAATGGGAACCTGGGCAGAGGGGTTCTCTTGGTTGAGCTTCGCCACGTCGCCCTTGACGCGGTCGATGAGAGCCTTGCTGGTGGGGCCGAGATTCGAACCCCCCGAGTTGGCTGCGTTATAGGGTACCGACGTGGTTTTGCTTGGATCGTTGGGATCGGGCCCGAGCGTCGCCGAGGGCCGGCCGTGGAAGTAGCGGTCGCTGCTAAAATATTGTCCCATCAATTCAGAGCCGACCACTTTTCCATCCTTCTCAATAAGGCTCCCGTGCGCCTGATAGGGAAAGATGGCCTCGGCGATACCGGTCATGGCGAGCGGGTAGAGAAGACCTGTGATTACCGTGAAGGCGAGGATGAGTACGATCGCAGGGCGCACTTCTTTCAACATGTCTCTTCTCCTCAAACGAGGTGCAAGGCACTGACGGCGAGGTCGATCGCCTTGATGCCGATGAACGGGATGATGATGCCGCCAAGTCCGTAGATCAGCAGATTGCGGCGGAGCAGCGCGCCCGCGCCGATTGGACGATAGGCAACGCCTTTGAGGGCAAGCGGAATAAGCCCAATGATGATCAGCGCATTGAAAATGATCGCCGATAGGATCGCGCTTTGCGGCGTTGCCAAGTGCATAATGTTCAGCGCCTGGAGCTGGGGATAGAAGGCGAGGAACATCGCGGGGATGATGGCGAAGTACTTCGCCACATCGTTGGCTATCGAGAACGTCGTCAGCGCGCCGCGCGTCATGAGGAGCTGTTTGCCGATCTCGACGATCTCGATGAGCTTGGTGGGATTGGAATCGAGGTCGACCATGTTGCCGGCCTCGCGGGCCGCCTGCGTTCCGGTATTCATGGCAACGCCGACGTCTGCCTGAGCCAAGGCAGGTGCATCGTTGGTGCCGTCACCGCACATGGCAACGAGCTTGCCCTTGGCCTGCTCGGCGCGGATGAGCTTGAGCTTTTCCTCCGGCGTCGCCTGGGCGAGGAAATCGTCCACGCCCGCCTCCGCGGCGATGGCGGCAGCGGTCATGGGATTGTCGCCGGTGATCATGACGGTGCGGATGCCCATGCGCCTGAGCTCGGCGAAGCGCTCGCGGATGCCGCCCTTCACGATGTCCTTGAGATGCACGACGCCGAGCAGTTTTCCGTCCTTGGCAACCGCAAGCGGCGTGCCGCCGGACTTGGCGATACTCTCAGCGAGCGCATTGATTTCGCGCGTCATCTCGGTGGTCACGCCGGTCTTCCGTGCCGCAGCCCCGACAGACGCGGGCTTCGAGGAGGAGGTCTTGAGGTAGTCCAGGATGGCATCGACGGCGCCCTTGCGGACCCACGAGCCGTTGATCTCGACGCCGCTCATGCGGCTCTGTGCGGTGAACGGGATGAACTTCGCCCCCAATTCGTGAATGTTGCGGCCGCGGATGCCGTATTTCTCCTTGGCGAGCACGACGATCGAGCGGCCTTCCGGCGTCTCGTCGGCGAGCGAGGCGAGCTGTGCCGCATCGGCAAGCTCCTGCTCGGTCACGCCGGAGACGGGCTTGAACTCGGCCGCCTGGCGGTTGCCGAGCGTGATGGTTCCGGTCTTGTCGAGCAGAAGCGTGTCGACATCGCCAGCCGCTTCGACCGCACGGCCCGACATGGCGAGCACGTTGAAGCGCACGAGCCGATCCATGCCGGCGATGCCGATGGCCGACAGTAGTGCGCCGATCGTGGTCGGGATGAGGGTGACAAACAGCGCCACCACAACGACGATCGAGACGGCGCCCCCAGCGTAGGCTGCATAGCTTGGGATGGTCGCCGTGGCGAACACAAAAATAATGGTCATGCCGGCGAGCAAGATGTTGAGGGCGATCTCGTTCGGTGTCTTCTGGCGCTCGGCACCCTCGACCAGCGCGATCATCCGGTCGAGGAAGGTCGAGCCCTGGGCCGCCGTGATACGGACTTTGATCCAATCGGAGACGACGAGGGTACCTCCCGTCACTGCTGAGCGGTCACCGCCCGCTTCGCGGATGACGGGCGCCGACTCGCCGGTGATCGCCGCCTCGTTGACCGAGGCGACGCCCTCGATCACTTCGCCGTCAGAGGGAATGAGATCGCCAGCCTCAACCAGGACCACTTGTCCGGGCCCAAGCTTGCCGGCCGGCGTCGGCACGACCAGCCCCGTTTTCTCATCGACGATGAGCTTGGCCTTGGTCTCCTCGCGGGTCTGACGCAGGCTAGCGGCCTGCGCCTTGCCGCGCCCTTCGGCCACAGCCTCGGCGAAATTGGCGAACAGCACGGTGAACCACAGCCAGACGATGATCTGGAAAGTAAAGCCCAGATGCTCGCCGCCCTGAATCCATTCGCGAATGAAGATGACGGTGGTGAGCGCCGCAACGACCTCCACGACGAACATCACAGGGTTTTTCATCATCACGCGCGGATTGAGCTTGGCAACAGCCGAGCCGATCGCCGGCACGACGATCTTGGGATCGGTCAGCGCCGTGACCGGCGTGCGTTTGCGGATACGAGACGTCTCCATCGCAATGACTCCAAAGTGCGTTCGATTAGAACAATTGATTAGCCATCATGGCGAAGTGCTCGACGATCGGTCCGAGCGCGAGCGCCGGGAAGAAGGAGAGACCGCCGACGATCAGGATCACGCCGACCAACAGCCCAACGAAAAGACTGCCATGAGTGGGGAAGGTGCCGGTTGATGCGGGGACGGTCTTCTTAGCCACAAGCGAGCCCGCTACCGCCATCATCGGAATGATGATGAAGTAGCGCCCGATCAGCATCGCGATACCGCCGGTCGTGTTGTACCAGAGCGTATTGCCTGTGATGCCGGCGAAGGCCGAACCATTGTTTCCCGTCTGCGAGGTGTAGAGGTACAAGGCCTCGCTGAAGCCATGCGGGCCGGCATTGGCCATGCTGGAAACACCGAACGGCAGCACCACGGCCGCAGCCGTGAAGCAGAGCATTCCCAAGGGCAACATCAAGATGGCGAGTATCGACATCTTGACCTCCTTCGCCTCGATCTTCTTGCCGAGATATTCCGGCGTGCGGCCGACCATCAGTCCCGCCACGAACACGGCGATGATGACCATGAGAAGCATGCCGTAGAGACCCGAGCCCACGCCGCCATAGATGATCTCGCCGAGCATAATGTTCAGCATAGGAATCATCCCGCCGAGCGGCGTGAAGCTGTCATGCATCGAGTTGACAGAGCCGTTCGAGGCATCGGTGGTCGCAACAGCCCACAGGCTGGAATTTGCGATGCCGAAGCGGACCTCCTTGCCCTCCATATTGGATGGATCGAGCCCGAGCGCGGCGAATTGCGGATTGCCGGCGCCTTCGGCCCAGTAGCAAACGACTAGGCCGGCCAGGAACAGGATCGACATGACCGCGTAGAGCGCCCAGCCCTGCCGCTCATCCTTGACCATTCGCCCAAATGTGTGGGTGAGAGCCGCCGAAATCAGCAGAATGTAAATCACCTCAACGAAGTTGCTGATTGGCGTCGGGTTCTCGTAAGGAACGGAAGAGTTCGCGTTCCAGAAGCCTCCGCCATTGGTGCCGAGCTGCTTGATGGCGATCTGCGACGCGGCAGGTCCCTGGCTGAGCGTCTGCTTGGCGCCTTCGAGCGTGGTCGCATCGACATAAGCCCCAAGGTTCTGCGGCACGCCCTGCCAGACGAGAAAGACAGCGGCGATGATCGAGAGCGGCAGCAGCACGTAGAGCGTGCAGCGGGTGAGATCGACCCAGAAATTGCCGACGGTCTTGGCCGATGCCCGCGCAAAGCCGCGTATCAGCGCGACGGCGAGCGCGATACCGGTGGCGGCCGAGACGAAGTTTTGGGTGGTGAGACCCGCCATCTGGGTCAGGTAGCTTAGCGTGCTCTCGCCGCCGTAATTCTGCCAGTTGGTGTTGGTGGCGAAGCTGACCGCCGTGTTGAAGGTCAGGTCTGGGGCTACGGCCGACATGTCCGCTGGGTTCAGCGGCAGGAAGCTCTGGAGGCGCATGAGCGCGTAGACACACAGGAAGCCGGCCGCATTGAACAGCAGCATGGCGACGGTGTAGGTGATCCAAGTCTGCTCGCGTGTCTCGTCGACGCCGGCAATGCGATAAAGCCCGCGCTCGAGGGGCCCAAGAACCGGCGTGAGAAACGTACGCTCGCCCTGGAAGACGCTGGCCATGAAGCGCCCGAGCGGAACGACGAGAGCGGTGAGGACCACGAAATAAATCGCGATCTGAATCCAACCATTGAGAGTCATGGGATTGCTCTTAGAATTTCTCGGGAGTGAGCATGGCGTAGGTCAGGTAGACCAGAAGCCCAACCGTCACGATACCGGCGAGCCAATAATCGAAGGTCATGGCAGCCTCCCTTACAAACGGTCGCAGGCGATGGTGTAGCCAACCGCCAGCGCGAAAAAACCGAGCCCAAGGGCCAGCAGGATCAGGTCCAACATGCGGATGCTCCTCAGATCAGCTACAACGCCAAGTTCAACATCGATGAGCTTGCGCCAATGTGACAGCACTGACGCTGATCAAGCCGATATTGTTTCCGACACTGCTGATTAGCGCGGTCCGGCGTAGGTTTTCGAGAAGGAGGCGGTGGCGCCGCTATAAGAATCTCATAAACGCCATAGGCCCGCTTGCGGTCGTGACCGGCCTAATGCCGTCGTCGAGAGACGATCCTCTATGGACCCGAATTGATCGCTACTCGCGATTGTGTGGAGCATCGTCCAACGTTATCGACCGCCTCGGTTCCACCACTTAATCTTCCACGCTTCACTAAGCAGAACCCCTGCTCAGCGTTCGGCCGTTGTCAAAACCAGGACGGCCGGGCACATTGTCGCCCTTGCACAGCCAACTGGTGACGGAGCCCTCGATGTCCTATGCAATGAAGGTGCTGACGGTGACCGGCGTTTTGGCCCTGATGGCGCTTGGGTTGGCGCTTTCGTCGGAGAACGCGGCGGCAAGGAGCGCCACGTCGGGCTACTCGTGCCCGAACGGCGCCTGCGCCTGCTCGGGCCCGAGCGGCAGATGCTACAGATCGTGCAAGGGCGATGTCTGTCATTGCTATTGCAAGCAGGACGACGGCACGATTTGGAAGCGGTGGTGAGAAGTCCCCGCTCGTAGAAGGTGCGACAAGGTTCGCCCTCTTTCCCGCATCGTCTCTCTGACATTATGCACCCCGCCCTTTGACGGAGGCGGGCGATGAAAGCTGCTGCTCTCGCGTTCCTGATGACCGGCGTGGCATCGATCGGCGTCTTGGCAGACGACTCTTGTCGCGCTCAGGCAGTCGCAAGCAAGCTCCGTGGCGAGGAGGTTCGAGCCTTCATGGAGTCCTGTAAATCGCTCGCCGAGATGGTGTGCGCGGGACGCGTGATCGAGCAAAAAATTTCGGATGACGCTAAAGCCTCATTCCTCAAGCGATGCACGCAGGATGAGGTGGGACGGTAGGTATCGATGAAGCGGCTTATCATGCTGCCGGCCTTAGCGGTGGCAACCGTGTTGGTGTTCCTCCACGGGGCGCAGGCCGAGTCGCCTTGTCCTCCCGACGGCGACGATACAGAGTGGCCGACTTTTGACACGGGAGAGAAATGCGGCAGCTACTCCGACTGCGACGTCCTTATGCAGAAGGGTCGACTTGAAGAGGCCAAGACGTGCAATCGCAAAATTGACGATTGCGGAGTCGATCTCATCAAATCGAATGCCAAAGCAGATGCCCACAACGTTGCGTTGGAAGCCTGCCGTTCTTCGATTTGGTCGACCGTGGTCAAGCCCGCAGATCAGTAAACGGCCTGCCGTTTCGGGCTCGAGCCGCGCGGTCAGCGCCCGAGCCGCCGCACCTGTTCGACCGCGTTATCGGGGGTAGGTCGCTTGGCGGGCTCTGGGCGGGGCAGCGCGCGCGGCCATTGCAGATTGCCTTCGGCATCGCGAACGCGGAACAACAGGCCCATGAACGGGACGAGCAGAAAGTTCGGCGTAAAGCGCGCAGCCATGATGCCGAAGCGGTTGAACCAGCCGGTCACGATCACCTTCCGCCCACGCATGAATTTGCGATAGCCGATGCGCGCGACTTGTTCAGCGGTCATCGCCGGCAGCAGCTGGACGTAACGCGAATATTCGGCGCCGGCCTTCTCATGCAGGCCGGTCGTCACCGTGCCGGGCGCGAGCGCCGAGACGCGTACGCCCGTATACATGGTCTCGTAAGCGAGGGCGCGGCTGAAGGACAGAACGAAGGCCTTGGCTGCGGCATAAGTCGCCTGATACGGCACCGGCATGAAGCCCTCGACCGAGGCGACATTAAGCACCCCACCCGCGCGGCGGGCGATCATTCCCGGCAGGAGGCGACGCGTGAGATCGACCACGGCGCGCACATCGAGATCGACCAGCTTGCGCAGCTTCGCCGGATCCTGATCCTGGAAGAAGCCTGCCATCATCATCGCCGCATTGTTGACGAGCATATCGGCATAGAGACCGAAACTCTGCAGGCCCTGCTCGACGGCAGCGCAACCCTCCTCGGTGCCGAGATCAGCGGCGACGAACTTCACCTCGACATCGTAGGTCGAGGACAGCTCCTGCGCGGCTTTCTTGAGACTTGCCCCATCGCGGGCGACGAGGAGAAGCGCGTGACCGCCGCGAGCGAACTCTTCCGCCAAGGCGCGGCCGACGCCCTGCGTCGCTCCGGTAATGACAACGGCGGGAGCGAATGACTCTACTCTCATGTTCAACTCATTCATGCGCCGTCCGATTCTCGCATCCCCGCCTGCCGGTCGTTGAAAGCAAGCATATTTGGCATGGCAAGCAAATAGCTAATCGGCCCGCGGCGTAAGCGGCCAAACGCATCAGGCGGTGGTCGTATAACTGTAGGGCGGCGGGGGCTGGGAAAGCTGACCCCGGGCAGGGTAAAGTTAGCGCGCCGACCCGCGCTTATTCGCCTTAGCCAAACCCAATCGACCCGCAAAAGAGGGCCGTTTCGTGATATCAGCCCCCTCCTCATTCTCCATCCCGGCTGGCATGCTCGGCCTTCTCGTCGTTTCCGGACCTGCCGGCGCGGCGAATAGCCTGGCCGATGCGATCAAGCAAGAGGATGCCAAATATCTGAACGCGCCCGACGTCACGCCTAAGGAGGACGCGCCAAAGATCGAGGCCGGCAACGGCGAGGAAGGCTCGGTGCCGAAGCCTCAGGAGATCTCACAAGGCGCTGTGAAGGCCGCGCTCAGCTACACCGAGGCAAAAGGCGACGACGGCGAGATCACGCGCACCCCGATCGTGACGATCTTCGTTAACGACAAGGAGGTCGCTAAGCTCGAAGGCGAGGACACATTCTACGCCGATCCCCCCGTCAGTTTGCAGATCGCCGAGCTTGATCCTTCCAATCAGACTCCCGAGGTGGTGGTATCGTTCTTCACCGGAGGCGCGCATTGCTGCTCGGAGACGAGCGTGGTGGCAAGCGCACCCGATGGGACGTGGAAGACCATCGACGTCGGGGAGTTCGATGGCGGCCCACTGCTCGCCACCGATCTCAACGGCGACGGGCGCTACGAGTTCGAGACACGCGACAACGCCTTTCTCTACGCCTTCGCCTGCTATGCCTGCTCCACGGCGCCGCTCGAGTTGCTCACGATCGAGAACGGCGCGGTCAAGAACGTCACCAGCGAGGAGCGGTTCAGGCCGGTGCATGCGGCGTACATCAAAGAGTTGATCAGCGAGGTCCCCGATGACGACGTCAACGGCTATCTGGCCGGCTATGTGGGCGAGAAAAGCCTGCTCGGCGAAAGTAAGGGGGCTTGGCAGATCATGCTGAACTATTACGACAAAGCGTCGGACTGGGGGCTCGAGAGCTGCGACAAGCCGGTCAAAGAGGATGGGGAATGCCCGGGCCAGACCATCAAGCTGACCTACCCAGACGCGCTCGAACGCATGCTTAAGGAAAATGGTTATAAGATAGAGAAATAACCCCAAGCTCCAAAGATTGCGGCCGGCAGCCCGGCCGGAACCCTTGGGGTTCGGGTTCCGTTTGATCTCGGCCGGCTCATCCAGTGCCCGGCCTCCTGCCTTCCTAGGAGTAGAGAGTATGGCACCGCGCGCATTCTGGACCGGCCATTTGCGGCTTTCGCTCGTCAACATCCCGGTCAAGCTCTATCCCGCAACCAGCTCCGAGCGGCGCATCGAGCTGCACCAGATCCACGAGCCTTCCGGCAAGCGCATCCGCTACCAGAAGATCGCTCCAGGCGTCGGGCCCGTCGAGAATGAGGAGATCATCAAGGGCTACGAATACGAGAAGGGCAAATATGTCCTGATCGATCCCAAGGAAATCGACGAGCTGAAGCTCGAGGCAAAACAGACCATCGAGCTGGTCCGCTTCGTCGACGAGGGCGCGATAGACGTCCGCTATTACGAGACGCCCTATTACCTCTTGCCCGACGGCGAGCTGGCCGACGAAGGCTATGTCATCATCCAAAAGGCGCTGAAGGACACCGGCAAGATCGGCGTCGGCCAATTCATTCTGCGTGGCCACGGCAACATCGTCGCCATCAAGCCGTTCGGCAAGGGCCTTATCCTCGAAGCGCTGCGGCATGCCAACGAGGTCCGGGCCGCGGAGCCCATCTTCAAGGAGATCGTCGACGTCAAGATCGACAAGGAGGCGCTCGAGCTTGCCAAGGAGCTGGTCGAGCGTAAGTCGGGCAAGTTCGAGCCGGACCAGTTCAAGGACCAATATAACGAGGCAGTGTGGGAGCTGATCCACGCCAAGCTCGAGAAGCGCGCACCTGAGATCGTCACCGAGCAGCCCGGCACCGCCAAGGTCATAAACATCATGGACGCTCTGAAGAAGAGCGTGCAGCAGGGGAAGGGCGGCGCCCCCGCCAAGACCGCTGCCAAGCGCGGCGCCGCGTCGACCAAGAGCACCGGCAAGAAGACGGCGAAGAGCACGCCCAAACGGAAGTCGGCCTAAGTCATGGCGCGTGGCCAAGCGAGAGATTTGCTTGCCGAATACAAGGCGAGACGCGACTTCGCCAAGACGCCCGAGCCGGGACCGAAGCGCGCCAAGGCAAAGGGCAACAGCTTCGTCATCCAAAAGCACGCGGCCACCCGCACTCATTTCGATTTTCGTCTCGAGCATGATGGGGTGCTGAAGAGCTGGGCCGTGACCAAAGGTCCGAGCCTCGATCCAGCCCAGAAGCGGCTCGCGGTCATGACCGAGGACCACCCGCTCGAATATGGCGGCTTCGAAGGCGTGATCCCCAAGGGCGAGTACGGCGGCGGACCGGTGATGATCTGGGACCGCGGCACGTGGGAGCCGATCGGCGACCCCGACGAAGGCCTCGCCAAAGGCGACTTCAAATTCCGTTTGCACGGCGAGCGGCTGAACGGCGATTACGTGCTCGTGCGCATGAAGCCGCGCAAGGAAGATCGCGGCCGGCAGAACTGGCTGCTCATCAAGAAGCGTGACGAATACGCAGGCGATGGCGACGAGCCGACGGAAAAGTTCGACACGAGCGTCAAGAGCGGCCGCACCATGGACCAGATCCTGCACGGCGAGTCCGCCATCTGGACCTCGAACAAGGCTCAAAAAAAAACTCAAACGGCGCGAAAGACGGCCGCGCCAAAAAGTGGCACGGCAAAGCCCCGCCGCACGCGGCCCGCGCTAAAGCGCCCGCGTTCATAGAGCCCGAGCTCGCCACACTCGTCAGCGAGGTGCCGGAAGGGCGCTCCTGGCTGCACGAAGCGAAATATGACGGTTACCGCATCCTCGCGCGCAAGGCGGGCGATGAGATCACCCTGTACAGCCGGAGCGGACTCGACTGGACGGTGCGCTTTCCCCTGATCGCCAAGGCGCTGCAGAGCTTTCCCGCGAGCAGCGCGATGATCGACGGCGAGGTTGCCTTCGTGAAGCCTGATGGCATCACCGACTTCAAGTCGCTGCAAGAGCACATCGACACGCCGCACCCTGCCATCCGCTATTTCGCGTTCGACCTCCTGTCGCTGGACGGCAAGGATTGGCGCAAGAAGACTCTGAAAGAGCGGCGCGCGCGGCTCGCCAAGCTTATGGCCAAGGGCGTGCCTGACTGGCTCGTCTATGCCGACTATGTCGAGGGCTCAGGACCCGAGTTCTTCGCGCAAGCCTGCGACGCCGGGCTCGAAGGCATCATGTCGAAGCGCGCGGATTCCCTTTATCGCTCGGGCCGCGGCAAAGACTGGCTCAAGATCAAGTGCCTCAAGGGCGAGGAGTTCGTTATCGGCGGCTTCAGCCGCTCGGAGGTCAAGGGCAAACCCTTCTCTTCGCTCCTGCTCGGCACCTTCGAGGACGGCAAGCTCATCTACTCCGGCAAGGTCGGCACGGGTTTCGTCTCGGCCGATTTCGATCGCCTCGCGGAGAAATTCGAGCCGCTCGCACGCAAGAGCTCTCCGTTCGAGGAGGTGCCTGCGGTCGAACGCAAGGACGCGGTGTGGCTCGAGCCCAAGCTCGTGGCGCAAATCGCCTTCACCGAACGTACGCGCGACGGACGGCTCAGGCATCCGAGCTTCAAGGGTCTGCGTGAGGACAAGCCGGCGCGCGATGTGCATCGCGAGCAATCAGACGACGAGGAGGCCGACATGGCCACGACGACGAGAAGCTCTGCCGGCAACAAAGGCGATGCCACTTTCGCCGGCATCAGGCTCTCCAATCCCGACAAGGTCTACTATCCGGGAGCCGGCATCACCAAGCTCGACCTCGCGCGCTATTACGAGACTGTCGCGCCCTTCATGCTGCCTTTTGCCGTGAAGCGTCCGATCAGCCTCGTGCGCTGCCCGGAAGGAATCGACGGCGAGCACTTCTTCCAGCGCCATGCCATGAAGGGCATGAGCAGCGCGATCAAGCAGATTCCCATCTCAGGCGGCGAGAGCAAGAAGCCCTATCTTTACATCGACGACGAGCAAGGACTGTTCGGGCTGGTGCAGATCGGCACCCTTGAGATCCACGATTGGGGCGTGTCGCTCGACCACATCAAGGAGCCCGATCGCCTCGTGTTCGATCTCGATCCTGACGCAGGGCTCGATCTCGCCACGCTCAAGGCCGCGGTCATCGAGGTCCGCGATTTCCTTGCCGATCTCGGCTTCACCACCTTCCTCAAATCGACCGGCGGAAAGGGACTTCATCTCGTTGCGCCGCTCTCGCCGAAGCTCGGCTGGGCCGAGGTGAAGGCCTTCGCCAAGGCGATCGCCGATGCACTCGTCGCCGCGCGCCCCGACCGCTACACGGCCAACCCGCTCAAGAAGACGCGCGAGGGGAGAATCTTCGTCGATTATCTCCGCAATCAGCGCGGCGGTTCGGCGATCGTCAATTATTCGACCCGCGCCAAGGCGGGTGCGCCGGTCGCATGCCCGCTCCGTTGGGACGAGCTCAAGGGCTTAAAGGCCGCGGCGCCTTATTCGCTCACGACTCTGCCGGCGCGGCTCAAGCGGCTGAAGGGCGACCCGTGGGAGGGATTTTTTTCCACCCGCCAATCGATCACGGCAAAGGCCAAGAAGGCGCTCGGTCTCGACTAGTCTTTTCGCGCCTTGCTCATCGCGCACCACGCGGCGATGATGGCTGCCCCGGGGGAAGAGGAGGACGTGCCATGACCCGCTGGACGCCTGATCCTACATTCTATCCCTCGCCCCGCATGGCGGCGAAGGCGCCCGCCGAGACGCTGGCTTACGTGGCCGCCTTCG
>DATHCZ010000122.1:0-8777 GCA_035319265.1 Methyloceanibacter sp.
TATCGCGGCTACGACATCGTTCCTCGGCGTCAATGGTCGCAGTGGTGAGTCAGCGTCTACCCCACGCGCGCCGACCTCCCCATCCTGTCGCGTTCTACGCTCAGGAGCCTGACACCGCGCAAGGAAGAGGCGGTGAAGGAGGCGAGGCAACGCATCGACCGCGTCTTGAATAGTCCTCGGTAGAAGGCGCCGGCTCTAGATTCTCTTTGGTCCTTAGGCATAGGCGCCGCGGGAGCGGTCCAGCGCGGTCAGCAGGGCGCGGGGCGTTCCGACTTAAAAAGGCGGGCCGTCCCGGAACGATTGTTTGTCGGCTTGGTTATGAGTGCGACGGGCGGGCCCCTATTCGTGGAGCTCCCGCATGCACATTTCGCTCCTCGCCCTTTGGCTCTTGGGCGCCGTCATGTGCGCGACGAGCGGCGCGCCCCCTCGATCGGACGGTATGGCCTCCATCCCGTCGAAGCCGGCAGCCGTTCATGCGGTCGTGGTGGACATGCCTCAAATCATCGACCTGTCGGCAGCCTCACCCGATTCGTGGGCTGCTCTACCGCCGGCCCGGACCGAAGACCGCGCCGCGGCGCCGGGTCAAGAAGCGAAAGCGAGCGACGATCGCTCAGCGGCCTCTTGAGCCGGCACGGAGTGACTTTCTCCGCGCTGAAGCGGGTCTGATCGCCCAGAGGCTTTCGTCCTAAGCGGGTGCGCCTTCCGCCGCCGAGGGCCGCGGCATCACTTGATGAAGCGGAATCTCCATCTCGACGACCAAGCCGTCATTGTGCCAGGCGCGCTCGATCTTTCCGCGGAACTGATACATCACGACCTGGCGCGTCAGAACGCTGCCGAAGCCCTCTTCACTCGGCGGCGCGGCGAGTTCCGGCCCTCCTTCTTCCTTCCAGACGATGCGGAGCGTCTCGTCGTCGCGGGCGCAATCGACCCGGACGACGCCTTCGTGCGCCGAAAGCGCACCATATTTGGCGGCGTTGGTCGCCAGCTCATGCAGCACCAAGGCGACGTTGGTCACCGCGCTTTCGCTGATCATGAGGTCGCATCCCTTGATGGTCACGCGCGCGGCGGGCAGCTCGGCCTCCTCGTCCATATAGGGCTCGAAGATCGCCTTGATGAGCGCGTGCAACGATGCCTCCGAGCGAAGCTTGCCGGTCTGCTCGATGAGACCGGGCCGCGTGAGCTCGTGCGCGCGGGTCAGCGCCGACAGGCGCCCTTGCACGGCGCGCGCCATGTCGGCGGGCGTCTTCGCCGAGCGCGCGCTCAAGCTGACGATCGCATTGGTGATGAGAAACAGGTTGTTCACGCGATGGCGCATCTCCCGCACGAGAAGCGACTGCGCCTCCTGGGCCAGCTTGCGCTCGGTGATGTCTCGCGCGATCTTCGACGCGCCGATGATCTTGCCGTGGATGTCCTTCACCGGTGAAATGGTGACGGAGACGTGGATCAACTCGCCGTCCTTGCGCCGGCGCACGGTGTCGAAAGACGCGACTCGCTGTCCGCGCCGCAGGCTCTCGATGATGCGGGCTTCCTCCTCATATCGGTCCGGGGGCATCAAGAACGTGATGTGCTGGCCGATGGCTTCATCCGCCGTGTAGCCGAAGATCCGCTCGGCGCCTTTGTTCCAACTCGTGATGATTCCGTCCAGCGTCTTGCTGACGATAGCGTCGTCGGAAGATTCGACGATGAAGGCGAAGCGCTGCGCCGTCGCCGTGGAGTGTTGCAGATCCTCGATGGTGACCCCCGCGGCTCGGCTCGCCGGCAGCGTCTGATAAGCCGCGGCGGCGAAAATGGCGAGATTGGTCATGACCCGCAGGTCTTCGGCATCGAAGCGCTTGGTATCGTCGTGCGCAACGACCCAGAGGGTGCCCGCGGCCTGGCCGCGAATGTGGAACGGCACGAGCAGCGCATCCTCGACCGGCGGCGTGATCTCGCCGATATAGGGGAAGTCGCGTTCGGGATGGGAGAATAGGAGCGGCTCGTTGACGTCGATGACCGTCCCGCACGGCCCGAAATCGCGCGGCGTGCCGCCTCCCGTGAATTCCGCCCATCTGCCGGCGATGGCCCGCCAATGGAAGCGTCTTCCTTGGTCGGCATCCTCGAGCAGGCTGACGCCCGCGGAATGGGCCCGGCACAGTCTCAGCGCCGTTTCTGTCAGGGCTTGCAGGATATTTTCGGGCGCCGTCGCCAGCACTTGGGCGAGCTCGACCAAGGCGGCATTTTCCGCTTCATAGTCCGCCTCTCGCGACGGACTCACACGAAGCGCGGTCGCCCGCCTCGCAGAAACAAGCTCAGTCACGCCCGCTGATAACACCGCTGATCTTCCTGTGACCCCGGGACAAATTTCGGGCGTCAAGCCCTATCCTTCCGTTGCGCCGGCGATTCAACAAGTGAAGCCCAGCAAAGGTTTCCTGGGAACGAAGCGTCACCTCTGGGGTTGCACTGAAATAAAACCCAAAAAGATTGGATCTTTGGCGAGGAGTATTTTGAAAGCGGCACAAAAACCGGGGATTTACGTGCTCGTGGTGGAGGATGAGCTTCTGAGCCGGCTCCATGCCGTGAGTCTGGTAGAAGATGCCGGATATACTGCGATCGAAGCCTCGAATGCCGACGACGCCATCGCCATCCTCGAAGCCCGCAAGGACATCCGCATCGTCTTTACCGACATAGACATGCCGGGCTCGATGGACGGTCTGAAGTTGGCGCGTGCCATCCGCGATCGCTGGCCGCCCATCGAACTCATCCTCACATCCGGACATTTCACCCTGCGGGACCGGGATCTTCCTGACCGCGGCCGCTTCTTCGCCAAGCCCTATCGCGACGAAGAGATCATATCGACCTTGCGACAGTTCGCGTCCTGACCAACCCGAGGACTCCCTCACGCGGATCAATGCGGGGCGGTGGTGTAGCCGGGATAGACGTATTTGCCGCCGGGATTGGTGTGGAACTTCGAGGTTTGCCCGCGAAACACGTATTTGCCGCCGGGATTGGTATGGAACTCCGTCCCGTAATCGAGCGAGTACCTGGCGCCGGGATTGGTGAGGATCGGGCCGGTCGAGAACGAGCGGCTGGAGAAGCTGCTGCCGGCCTCGACGAGCGGGATCGCGCTCAAGACCGCGACGGCCAGAGCGGCGCACAGCACAAGCGTGCCTCTCGTTACGCGCCTTCTCACTGCCTCCTCCTCGCATAGTTCAATTGCCGCTAGCCCTTATGTAGTGTCTCGCCATCGATTTCGCCAAACCGATCATTCCCCGAATGCCCCGTGGGCTCGCACCCGGCGGGAACTATGGCCGTACCCCCTCTTGATTGTGGCAACGCGCGCTCGCTATTTGTCCGGCAGGCAACAGTCATGAGGCCGAACAGCAAAGGGAGGCGACCATGGCGACTCTCGTTTTCCGCTGCCCCGTCACGGGGCGCGAGGTCTCGACGGGACTCGAAATCGATCGCGCGAGCTATGCCAGGATCGACGACGATTTCGTCGAAATCAGTTGTCCCTATTGCAAAGAGCCGCACCCGCTTGCCTCGGTGAAGAGCTGGCTCGAAGATGTCTCCGCCTTCGACACCAGTGTGAACTAGACGGCTCGATGGCGGTTTAGAGTTTCATACCGGCTGCAACGTGCGACGAGGCCTCGATGAAGCTTCTCGTCCTCTTCGTCATCCTGTGTGGAATCCTCATCTTCGTGCAAGTCGAGCGCAACGACTGCTACTGGCACGGCATCGATCATGCCGCGGACTGGGCGTCGTGCGTCATGGGCGGCTAGCGCTCGCAGCGAAGCCGATCCGGCTTGCGAAACGCGCACGCTACGAGGCGCGCGGGTTAGCGGAACTTTGCCGTACGATGCGCGTTGTTCAGATAGCGGCTTCGGTGCAGCTTTTCCCCAGGCTCCCCCGTCCACGCATCGGCGGCCGCGGCTAACGTGACGTTTGAGCGTGAGAAGCCCGGCCGCCCCCGTGCCGGGCTTCTCCCTTGCGCCTCGCTCTCCCGCTCTCGCCGAGGAACACATCGCGCACGTCGCCGTTGACCCATCATGCGTCAAGCCAACGAAAGGAGGCTCATCATGACCAAGATTATCAAGCAGGGCGCGCTGGCGCTTTCTCTCTTCGCCGGCGCCGCGCTCGTGTCGGGCCCCGCGCTTGCCGACTCGATCCACGATCATGGCCATTTCGGCGGGACGTGGAACCGCATCGGCCCGTCGCACCATTATCGCCAGGCGTGGCGCGGCTACGATCGGGGCTATGCCTATCGTGGATATTATGGGCCTCGCCCCTATGCCTATTATGGTCCGAGCTATTATGATTACGGCTATAGCCCGGGCTATGTCTGGGGTCCCGGCGTCGGCTTTTCGATCGGCATTTATTAACGGGCCGGGCGCCGCGCATAGCCCCTGAGCATGATTCGGAAACCTGTGTTCCGCTAAGATCATGCTCGAGAGCGAAGGGAGCTGGCGAAATGACGAAGCTAGTGGAATATGCCGCGCTGGTGTCGGTGCTCGTCGCCGGCGCGGCGCTCACCGCGGCGCCTGCCGTGGCGGGGCAATTCAAATACAGGACCTCCTCCGGCTTCGTCGTTTATCAGAACTACATCGACAACTGCCCCGAGAATCCGCGGCCGGCGGCATGCCGGCGTAAGAAGCCGGCGCCGGTCAAGCCGCTCGCCGGTTTCAAGCCGCCGGCTTACGTGCTGAGCGGCCAATATAAGACGCATCCCCGGCCGACCGGCTATATCGGCCCGCATTACGAATCGGCTTGGGGGCCGGGCTATCACACCAACATCCCGGGCATCGGCCTCATGCGCTAGGCGATGATGCTATGGGCGCGGCCCTGAATCGCGCCCGTTACCAGCGTTATCGGCGGCGGGGGCATTGTCGCCACCCGGACCGCTTGCCGCGCCCCTATCCTCGATAACGCCGGGCGAGCCCGAGGGGCTTGGCGCCACGGCCTGCTGTGCCGAAGCTCGGGCGGCCTCAGGAGCAGCCCCTCCTCCGCTCGTCTGAGCCGCCGGCTCCTCGGGACCTGGCACGACGGTGGTCGTTCCCTTCTCGGTCAGTGTGACAATGACCGTGATCGGTCCGCCGTCGCGCGAATCGGGCGCCTTGCTGAAGCTGACCAGACGCATGCCCGAATAGGCTTTCTCGGCGTTGTAAGACTGGAAGTTGGCGTCGCGCACCGCGAATTGCTTCTCGTCGCCCCAGTTCATTTTAACTTTGCGCTTTCCTTCGCGGTAGGTCTCGCTCTCGGCGCGGTAATAGAAGGTTGGCACGCGAATCGCCGTGTCGAAGACGTAGCACTTGCCGGTCTCGACCTCGAGCCAGCCGCGCGACAGATAATTGTTTACGTCGGTCTGGAGATAGGCGATGGCGACAAAAATTTTATACGGGAACTCGTTGCAGAAGCTGATCTCGCCGGTCGCGGCGCGCGCGCACGGCGCGGCGAGGAGACTGAACGAGGCGAGCAGCGCGGAGATTAGTCCAGATCGCATTAGGAGCCATCCTTTCTTCCCCCTTTCGCATCGCTCCATTGATCAACCGATCATCCATTCCAGCCGGCGAGCTGCCCATACGTCCCGAGCCGAGTGCCGGCCTTAGGTACCACCTTCCAGCCGAGCGCCGAGAGCTGCGAGGTGGCCATCGGGCTCGCGCTTCCGGTGATCCAGAGCTCTCCGCCGCCGGTGGCGCCGCCGGCAATACCGGCGAGAGGCGCGCTCCAGTTGAGATAGTCGACGGGAAGGATGCTGACGGTTCCATTCGCCGTCGTCAGCATGGGCGCGCCGCCGACGCGCACGAAGCCGCGCACCGGCGAGACCTTCTTGGAATATTGTTGAATTAGCATGGCCTGATGCCGGTAGAAGAAGCCCATTTCGACCGATGAGGCGTTGGCTGCCCCGGCGATGTAGAGGTCCCGCCCACTAACCGGCCCGAGACTTTCCAGCACCTTCACGATGACGATTTTGTCCGTGGGGGTGAGATTGGGGTTGGCGTAGAACGCATCCATTGCCGCTTGCGAAACGCCCATGGCGGCAAGCAGCGCGCGGCCCTCTTTTTCAAGGTCCGCCGGTGTCGAGTCGCGCAGCATCTCGCGCACCTGACCCGCGGTGCCGGTCGCGCCGATGGCAAAGCCCGCAGGTCCCGCGACGAAGCTCATTCCGACATTGGCCGAGGTCTCGCCGAAGGCGCTCGCGGTCGCGACGCGCTTCAATTGATCGGCAAGCGGCGGGAAGGTCGTATTGGGATCGACTCCAAGATTGAAGGCATTCTTGCGCCTGGCCGAGGCGCCGCCGGTGACCGAGGCGATCATGCTGTCGCCATGCGGGTCGGTCGCGTTCATCGTGGCGTCGGCGCTGCCGAAGATATGGCCGACGCCGCGGAAAGTGTCGCTGATCGTCTGCCCAGGCTGGGTCACGAGATCCTTGGCGGTGTTGAGCGGCCTGAGGGCTGTCTTGCCAGCCGACTCGACCGCCGTTTCGGCACCGTTCACCTGCTCCAGCCTACCGGTCGCTCCGATCTCGCGCAGGCGGACGCGCATGAGGTCGCTGCCCTTGACCCGGAAGGGACCCCATTTGGTGTTCACGCTGAACACATATTGGAAGTTCTCGACCGGAACGCTGTTGCCGATCGAATAGTCGGCCCCCCGCAGGGGAATGCCCGGAAGCGCCTGCGCCGCCGAGAAGGTCGGCGCCGCTTCGTATTGGGCCGCGTAAGAAGAAACCGCGAATGCGGCAAGCGCGATCAACGCGGCCGAAGCCGAGACGAGCCAGGACCTCTGCATGATTTTTGCCCTCACGCCACGCCACCCACCCCGCGCCGCCAGCAACTGGTGGCCGCAGACTTCTAGTCTTGCGCCGAAGATAGCCCCAAAACGGGGGCCGGAGAAGGAGGGCCGGTGCGGTTATTTGAACAGGGCAAAATAGATGACGTAGAGCCAGCTGAAAAAGCCGTGGATGATGGCCCACAGGATCGAGTGGTTGTTGGTGTAGGAGATCGCAATCGCGAGCGCGGTACCGAAGCTGATGCCGTATTTGGCACCTTCGATGCTGTAATTCACGTTCATGGCTGCCTCCACATGCAAGATCCGGTGATGATCAACCTTTCGGGTTCCCGCGCCCAAGCGCGTAGGCGCCGGCCACGGCCCCAAGCAGCGCCACGCACCAGTTGAACAACGTGGTCCTCGCGTCGAGCATCATGCCCAATGCATGGGGGTCGAGTGTCCCCAACGCGGCAAAGGCCACGAAGATGATCGTGCCGGTAATCACGAACGGCGTGGCATAGCGTGGGCGGTAGAAACCGATGACGGTACCGATAAGCCCCAAGACGAAGCGCATCGCCGCCTGGATCGGATCGAGCCTGAAGCCGAGCGCGAAGCTATGGGGGTCCGTCTTCCAACCGTAATAGGCGTAAGCGAGCAGAAGAATGCCGCCCTGCGCCAGCAGATAGATGCAGCATCGCGCGGCCCACACTTCGAGTGGCCAGTGCGGCGACTCAAGCGCCTCGATGGGCTCGGTCGTCGGGTCTTCTTGCGCCATGATGTCCTCGCCGCGAGGATCGCGGGAGGAAAAGTCTATACCCGATCCGAGCCCTTCGCCTCAATCGAGCCGCGTGCGCCGCATCATTGCGCGACGAGCTCGACCCGCCGGTTCTTGGCCCTTCCCTCCTCCGTATCGTTGGGAGCAATGGGCTGAGTGAGGCCTGCGCCTTCCGCCGTCAGCCGGTCTGCGGCAATGCCGTAGCCCGTCGTCAAGGCCGCAACAACATTGGCGGCGCGTCGTCGGGAAAGATCGAGATTGTAGTCGGCCGTGCCCTGATTGTCGGTATGGCCGACGACCTTGAGCTTTAGATCGGGCTTTCCCTGCATCAGCTTGGCGATCTCGTCGAGGGTCGGCTTCGATTCCGGCTTCACCACATCCTTGTCGAAATCGAACAGGATCCCATAGAGTGCCACCTTGCCGGATTGAGCGATCGCCTGCTCCATCTGCGATGCATTGACGAACTGGATCTTGTCGCTCTCCATTTCCTTGGTTTCGACCACCTTGACGACAGCGACGTTGCCGTTGTCGGTCTCACCGAGATAGAGCGCCACGTAGACCGCGCCTTCAGGACGGTCGAGCCTTGCCAGCAGATAGCGTCCCTGCTGGGCGAACCAGTTGTGCGGATAGTCGTCGCTGAGTTTGGGCAAAGCGTTGGGATCGCCGATCGCATAACCGAGCTGATAGCCCGAGTCGGGCTGATGGTTCTCGAAGCACGTGCCGTCACCGGTCGCGCACGCGAACATGATGGTGAAGCCCTTGGCTTTCAGACTGTCCTGATAGTTGCGCAGCACTTCGAGACTCGAGCGGCCCTGCGGCAGCTTGTAGTAGATCAGGAAAATCTTGCCCTCGACGGTGCGGAAGCCGTTGCCGGTTCTATCCATGGAGTGCTCGGGCGCAAATGCGCCGTCGATGACCGTGGTCTCGTCATATTCCTTGATGCTGTAGCCGACGATCTCGGCGCCCTGGTAACGCCCAACCAGGGGATGATCGCCGCTTCCGGGTATGTCGGACGCACCCGCGTTGCCGAGCGTCAGCATAGAGGCGAGGGCAAGTGCCGCGACAACGGTCGCGTACCGCGGGACCTTGCAACAACTCATATTCGCTCTCCTGAGATTTGACGGCAGAGTGGCGGGACTAAGGGTGGGATACGAAGAACGGTTTTCTCGATCTGCGAGGACAGCTCTCAGCACCAGTGGGAGCGCAGACCAAAAAGCACGCCTCTCCCCAAACGACTATGCCCAAAACCGTTCCGCAAACG
>DATHCZ010000123.1:0-12112 GCA_035319265.1 Methyloceanibacter sp.
GTCGACCACGAGGATCTCGATGCCGTTGAGCAGGAGCTTGCCACGCTCGAAATGATCGAGCAACCGGCCCGGCGTCGCGATCACCACATCGGCGCCGCGGTCGAGCTTGCGATCTTGGTCTTCATAAGACACGCCGCCGATCAGGAGCGCCACGGTCAGCTTGTGGTTCTTGCCGAGTGTCTCGAAATGCTCTGCCACTTGCGCCGCGAGTTCGCGCGTCGGCTCGAGGATCAAGGATCGCGGCATGCGCGCCCGCGCGCGTCCGCGCTCTAGCCGTGTCAGCATCGGCAGCACAAAGGACGCGGTCTTACCGGTCCCGGTCTGCGCGATACCGAGCACGTCGCGTCCGGCGACGACATGCGGGATAGCTTGATTTTGGATTGGGGTCGGGGTTTCGAAGCCCGCCGAAGTGACGGCGGACAAGACTTTAGGGCTTAGGCCAAGATGTGAAAAGCTCATGCTTTAGCAAAAAATACCGCGAGACAATTTCGCCTCGCGCATCTTCTTTCTTTAGGCGCACTAACTTGCTGCAACGATTCGCAAGGCTTGCGCAAGACCACTAAGACATCGCCGCGCCGAGCGCACGATGTTCTCCACTCAAATAGGCGGCTCAGCGCATTGGCGCAAGGGGCAAATCGAAGCTACGCATCGTAAATCGTCTGTTGCGGTCGTGGGGCCAGCGGGTCGGCGCCGATGCGCGCGCTTGTGAACCATAGCGGGTTGCGCGAATTATAGGGTTCGGTGGCAAGATCATGGCATGAGCGTGATGGCCGAAGACTATGCCGACGTGGCGATAAAGCCGCCGTTTCTGTTTCTCGGCGCGCTTGCGCTCGGCTGCCTGCTTAGCCTCGTCATTCCCATCGGACCGCGGCTCGCGTCGCCCAATGGGAGTGCGCTCGCCGTGGGTCTCACCTTCGTCGCCCTAGGCTTCGCGCTTGCGGTCTTCTCAGTCCGCGCCTTCCATCGCGCCGGCACCGAAATCGTGCCGGGGCGCCCGGCCAGCGCTCTCGTCACCAGCGGGCCCTATAAGATCACGCGCAATCCCATCTATATCGGTCTCGTGCTCGTCTATTTCGGCCTCGCGCTGGTGATGACGAGCATCTGGGTGCTGTTGCTGCTGATCCCCGTGCTGATGATTTTACAGCAGGGTGTAGTGTTGCCCGAGGAGGCTTATCTCAAGCGGCACTTCGGCGCGGCCTACCGCAAATATCAGGCCCATGTTCCCCGCTGGCTCTAGCCCATGCTTCGAGACCCGCGTTCGGCGGCTCCTCAGCATGAGAACCTCACCCTGAGGAGGCGCTAAGCGTCGTCTCGAAGGGTGAAACCTCAAATATCGAGCTCGTCAGCTTTCGCGAACTCGGCGTGCTCCTGGATGAACTTGAAGCGGGCCTCCGGCTTATTGCCCATCAGTTGATCGACGAGCTTGCTCGTGCCGCGGTCGCCGTCCTCTGCGATCTCGACGCGGAGCAGCGTGCGCACGGCGCGATCCATGGTCGTCTCCTTGAGCTGCTTCGGCATCATCTCGCCGAGCCCCTTGAAGCGCGAGACGTCGACCTTGCCCTTGCCGTTGAACTCCTTCTTCAACAGCTCGTCCTTGTGCGCATCGTCGCGCGCATAAAGGATCTTGGCGCCTTGGCTCAAGCGATAGAGCGGCGGCACGGCAAGATAAAGGTGTCCGCCTTCGATCAACCCACGCATCTCCCGATAAAAGAAGGTGATGAGCAGCGACGCGATATGCGCCCCGTCGACGTCGGCGTCGGTCATCACCACGACCTTCTCGTAGCGCAGATCCTCCTCGCGGTAGCGCGTGCCGGTGCCGCAGCCGAGCGCCTGAATGAGGTCGCTGAGCAACTGGTTGTCGGCAAGCTTGTTCGAGCTCGCCGAGGCGACGTTGAGGATCTTGCCTCTAAGCGGAAGCACGGCTTGCGTGGCGCGGTCGCGCGCCTGCTTGGCCGAGCCGCCGGCAGAGTCGCCCTCGACGATGAAGATCTCGGTGCCCTGCGCTGCGCTCGCCGAGCAATCGGCGAGCTTGCCGGGGAGGCGCAAGCGCCGCGTCGCCGTCTGCCGCCCGATCTCCTTTTCCTTCTTGCGCCGGAGCCGTTCCTCCGAGCGGTCGACCACCCAGTCGACGAGGCGATTGGCCTGGCTCGGGTTGCCGGTCAGCCAATGATCGAAGGCATCGCGCAGCGCGCTCTCGACGATGCGCGCCGCCTCTGGGCTCGCCAGCCGGTCCTTGGTCTGGCCCTGGAACTCGGGCTCACGGATGAAGAGCGAGAGAATTGCCGCGGCCGTGCCGAGGGCGTCTTCGGCCGTCACTTGCGCCACGCGCTTATTGCCGGTGAGCTCGCCATAGCCGCGCAAGCTCTTGGTCAGCGCGGCGCGGAGCCCCGCCTCATGCGTACCGCCATCGGGCGTCGGCACCGTGTTGCAATAGGATGAGAGGAAGCCGTCGTCGCTCGCGATCCAGGCGATTGCCCATTCGAGCGAGCCGTGACGCTCGGTCTTCTCGATGCGGCCTGCGAAGATATCGTTGGTGACGGTCTGTTGCCCCTCGATACGGTCCACGAGAAAGTCTTTGAGCCCGCCGGGGAAGTGGAGCGTGGCGCTCTCCGGCGTCTCGCTGTCGCCCGAAAGCAGAGGCTTGGCGCAAGACCATCTGATCTCGACGCCGCGGAAGAGATAAGCCTTCGAGCGCGCCGCGCGGAACAGTCGCGCCGGCTTGAAGGCAGCGCCTTTGCCGAAAATCTTGGGATCTGGCCTGAAGCGCACGCTCGTGCCGCGGCGGTTCTTGGTCGGACCGAGAGTCTTAACCGGCCCGTCGGGCTCGCCGCGCGTATAGCTCTGACGGTAGAGCTTCTGTCCGCGCGCCACCTCGACTTCGAGATGCTCCGACAGCGCATTGGCCACCGAAACGCCGACGCCGTGCAACCCGCCGCTCGTCTCGTAGACCTTGGAGTTGAATTTGCCGCCCGCATGCAGCGTGGTCATGATGACTTCGAGCGCGGACTTCTTCTTGAATTTCGGATGGGGATCGACGGGAATGCCGCGGCCATTGTCCGTCACCGTAACATAGCCGTCTTCGGCGAACTCGACCTCGATACGCGAAGCGTGGCCGGCAACCGCCTCGTCCATGGCGTTGTCCAGCACCTCGGCGAAGAGGTGATGCATCGCCTTCTCGTCGGTGCCGCCGATATACATGCCGGGGCGCCGGCGGACCGGCTCGAGCCCTTCCAGCACCTCGATGTCTGCCGCCGTGTAAGCATTCTCGCCACCCTTGGCGGTCGGTTTGGTGCTGGCGGCAGATTTCGAGCCTTTGATCGGCTCCTTCTTCAACTCATCCTCGAGTTTGGCGAACAGGTCGCGCGATGTGGCGGTCTTGGCCATGGGTCCTTCAAACTTCTCCTCATGCTGAGGAGCGGGCGCACGCCCGCGTCTCGAAGCATGTGCCCTGGAATCCCATCCTTCGAGACGGGCGCATCCGCGCCCTCCTCAGGATGAGGGGAATCAGCACGAAGGAAACGCTGTTAGCTCGCATGGCCCCGAGGCTTTTTCAAGAACGCCTTTGTACTTAAAGTGGGGCGAAGCAAGCCCGTCTAAAGGAAAGAAAAATGGCTGAGAAGACGCCCGTCTGCGATTTCGGCTGGAAGGCCCCATCGTTCTCGCTGCTAGGGGTCGACGGCAAGACCTATAGCCTCGAGGGCTTGCGCGGGCCGAAGGGCACGCTGGTGGTGTTTATCTGCAATCACTGCCCTTACGTGAAGGCGGTAATCGACCGCATCGTGCGTGACGCGAACGAGCTAAAGCCCTACGGGATCGGTACCGTCGCCATCTGCTCGAACGATGCCAAGCATTATCCGGAAGATTCCTTCGCGGACATGAAGCGCTTCGCCGCAGGGCATCGCTTCAGGTTTCCCTACCTCCACGACGAGAGCCAGGAGGTCGCGCGGGCCTATGACGCCGCCTGCACGCCCGACTTCTTCGGTTTCAACGCCGATCTTGAGTTGCAATATCGCGGACGTCTCGATGCGAGCGGACGCGAGCCTGCTTCCGCCGATGTCCGCCGCGAGCTGTTCGAGGCCATGAAGGAAATCGCTGCGACCGGCAAGGGGCCGCGCCAACAGACGCCCTCGATCGGCTGCTCCATCAAGTGGAAGGCGGCCTAAAGAATTCTTCCCCCTGAAACGGGGAAGTCGCCCCGTAGCGTGCGCCGGGTGGAGGCCACGCGCTCCTTTGCAGGGGACGGGCGCCATTAACTCCTCCTTAAGCCTAACCCTTTCCCCTTTGTTTACGCACCGGCCCCTAAAATTCGTCTCAAAGCGGCGGGGTTTTGCGTGTCATGCTGATCCGTTACGCCCTCTTGGTGGCGCTGGCGGCCTCATCGGTCTGGTGCTTGATCGTGGTCAGCAAGTCGAGCGGCAGCGAGATGCTGCTCGCCGACGCTGGCCAGAGCGGCACGCCGGTCAACGTCTCCTTTTGGCTGCTCGCTTCCGTGGCGACGCTGATCACGCTCTCGCTCTTCCGCTTCCTTGTGTTCGGGCTGCCGGCGCTGGTCGACGCCTGCTTCAAGGATACGAGGACGTGGAGCTATCTGCTCGTGCTCGGCGGATTGATCTACGGGGTGTTCTATTTGGCATCGTAAGCGCCCAGGATTCCGAACGAGGGGTTTTGGGGGAGCCTGGCGGGGAACCTTAAGCTTTCGCATCCGACGGGGGTCAGAGGGAGCAAGCTCAAGGTTCGGCAGGCCGGGCGAAAAGTGGGGCGGCCGTCACGAGGCGGCCGCCCCATCTTTGTTCGCGTTCGGCGCCGGCAGACGCTCTCTGGCCTAGACGCTGTAATACATGTCGAACTCGATCGGGTGCGGCATCATCTCGAACCGCTCGACTTCTTCCATCTTCAGCTCGAGATAGGCGTCGATCGCATCGTCGGTAAACACGTTGCCCTTCTTCAAGAAGGCGCGATCCTTGTCGAGCTCCTCGCACGCCTGGCGGAGGGAGCCGCACACGGTGGGCACCTTCTCCAGCTCCTCGGGGGGCAGATCGTAAAGATTCTTGTCGATCGGATCGCCTGGATTGAGCTTGTTCTCGATGCCGTCGAGCCCCGCCATCAGCATCGCGGCAAAGGCGAGATAAGGATTGGCGGCGGGATCGGGGAAACGCACCTCGACGCGCTTCGCCTTCGGGCCCGCGCCGAGCGGAATGCGGCACGACGCCGAGCGGTTGCGCGAGGAGTAGGCCAGCAGCACCGGGGCCTCATAGCCCGGCACCAGCCGCTTGTAGGAGTTGGTGGTCGGGTTGGTGAAGGCGTTGAGCGCTTTCGCGTGCTTCAGGATGCCGGCGATGTAGTGCAGCGCCGTGTCGGACAGGTCGGCATATTTGTCGCCGGCGAAAATCGGCTTGCCGTCCTTCCAGATCGACTGATGCGTGTGCATGCCCGAGCCGTTGTCGCCGAACACTGGCTTCGGCATGAAACAAGCGGTCTTGCCGTAAACCTGCGCTACCATGTGGATCACATATTTGTAGATCTGCATGGCGTCGGCGGTCGTCACCAAGGGTCCGAACTTGATGCCGAGCTCATGCTGGGCCGCGCCCACCTCGTGGTGGTGCTTTTCGGTGACGACGCCCATGTCGCCCATCACCGACAGCATCTCGGAACGAAGGTCTTGCGCCGAGTCGACCGGTGGCACCGGGAAATAGCCGCCTTTGGTGCGGGGACGGTGACCGAGATTGCCCATCTCATATTCTGTACCGGTATTGGTCGGTAGCTCGGTCGAGTCGATCTTGTAGCCGCAATTGAACGGTTCGACCGAGAAGCGCACGTCGTCGAACACGAAGAATTCCGCCTCGGGCCCGAATACGGCGAGATCGCCGACCCCGGTCTGCTTGAGATACTTCTGCGCCTTGCCGGCGATCGAGCGGGGATCGCGCTCATAGGGCTCGTTGGTCAACGGCTCGAGCACGTCGCAGAAGACGGCAAGCGTGCTTTGGGCGAAGAATGGGTCGAGCACCGCGGTCGAGGGGTCCGGCATCAACTTCATGTCGGACTCGTTGATCACCTTCCAGCCCGCGATCGATGATCCGTCGAACATGATGCCCTCTGAGAAGGCGTCTTCGTCCATCAATTTGGAGTCCATCGTCACATGCTGCATCTTGCCGCGCGGGTCGGTGAAGCGCAGGTCGACGAATTTGATCTCCTCGTCCTTGATCTTCTTTGTCACACTCTTGGCGTCGGACATTTTACTCCCCTGTGATTTGGCCTGTATGACGCCGCCTCGTTAGGCGCTCGCGTCCAAAGATGAACCGGCCTCGCTGCCGGCAGCGTTGCTCCCATTAGATAGCATCGTTCCCCGTCTCGCCCGTACGGATGCGCACGGCTTCCTCCACGTTCGACACGAAGATCTTTCCGTCACCGATACGGCCGGTCTTGGCCGAAGCGATGATGGCGTCGATAGCCTTCTCCACCATGTTGTCGCCAAGCACCAGCTCTAGCTTCACCTTGGGGAGAAAGTCGACGACATATTCGGCGCCGCGATAGAGCTCGGTATGGCCCTTCTGCCGTCCGAACCCTTTTGCCTCCGTCACCGTTATGCCCTGCAAGCCTATCTCCTGTAGGGCTTCCTTCACCTCATCGAGCTTGAATGGTTTAATGATCGCTTCGATCTTTTTCATTCTTTCGTTGCACCTCCCATGGACGCAAAACGACGCTTAGCCGCGCGCTTCCGTTCGCCATCCCTTAAAGATCTCGTCAGGCCAAAGCACAGCCTATGCCAATCCCCTGGCTGCAAGTTTTGCCTCTCAATTCAAGGATCTGTCTTGGTCGGGCGGACGGCGGCGGGGAACCGTTGAGCGGGATTGCCCAAGATCTTGGCTATATGCACAAGAATTATGCAGATTGGAAGGGGCGCCTCGTGACTCGTGCTCGCAATATTGCCTTTGCAGTGCCAGGACTCAGGCGAAATGGGACTGACGAACATCCATGCTCGAGCTTCTGACCGCCGAGGAGATGGGACAAGCCGACCGTCTCGCCATCGACGGTGGCGTCCCGGGCCTCACGCTCATGGAGAACGCCGGGCGCGCGGTCGCCGATGACCTCGCCCGGCGGTTCCCCGACGTAGGCACCGTCGCCGTTCTGTGCGGCCCCGGCAACAATGGTGGCGATGGCTTCGTGGCCGCGCGTTACCTCGCCGAGCGCGGGTACCGGGTGAGGCTTGGCTTCAACGGCGATCCGGCACACCTGCCCGCCGACGCCGCGGCCAATGCCAAACGTTATGCCGGTCGGCGCGAGAGATTGTCCGCTGACATCCTCGCCGGCGCCGATGTCGTGGTTGACGCTCTCTTCGGCGCAGGCCTCGCTCGCCCGATCGAAGGACAGCTCGCTGCATTGATTGAAAGCGTGAACCAATCGGGCCTTCCCGTGATCGCGGTCGATGTGCCGAGCGGCATCGACGGCACAACCGGAGAGGTGAGGGGCGTTGCCATCGAGGCCATCTCCACCGTCACCTTCTTCCGATTGAAGCCGGGGCATCTGCTTTTGCCGGGCCGCATCCATTGCGGGGAAGTGAGCGTCGCCGATATCGGCATCCCTGCGCGGGTGCTCGACACGATCAAACCCAAGACATTCGCCAACGAGCCGCCGCTCTGGCTTCCGCGTTTTCCCTGGCCGACGCCTGCGGGCCACAAATATGCGCGCGGTCACGCGGTCGTGGTGTCCGGGCCTCTCTATAGCACGGGCGCGGCAAGACTCGGCGCGCGAGGCGCGTTGCGCGTTGGCGCCGGGCTGGTCACTGTCGCATCGCCCCGCGACGCGCTGCCCGTGAATGCCTCCTCTCTCACCGCCGTCATGGTGCGCGAGGTCGACGATGCACGGGGGCTCGAAAGTCTTCTCGCCGATGAGCGCAAGAACGCCGTGCTGATCGGGCCCGGCGTCGGTGTGGGTGAGCGCACGAGAGCGATGGTCCTTGCAGCACTCGCATCGAGCGCCGCAGTCGTGCTGGACGCCGATGCGATCACGAGCTTCGCCGAGCCGCCTGCCAAGCTCTTCGCGGCGATCGCCGGGCGTGGAGCGCCCGTCGTGCTCACCCCGCATGATGGCGAGTTTGCGCGGCTGTTCGGTGACATGGAGGGCTCGAAGCTCGACCGCGCACGAGAAGCGGCCCGCCGCTCCGGCGCGACTATCGTGCTGAAAGGCGCCGACACCGTGGTTGCGTCGCCCGATGGCGTGGCCTCGATCAATGCGACGACCAGCTCTTGGCTTGCGACCGCCGGCACCGGCGACGTGCTTGCCGGCATGGTGCTTGGCCTTCTCGCGCAAAGGATGCCGCCCTTCGAGGCGGCGAGCGCCGCAGTCTGGCTGCATGGCAAAGCCGCAAGGGAGTTCGGTCCTGGCCTGATCGCCGAGGATGTCCCGGAGATGCTGCCCAAGGTCTTGCGCGAGCTCCAAGCCGGGCCTGTAAAATCGGGAAAAATGCCTGTTTGATACTGCTCCGCGACCCGTTATTGACACACTCTCACCTTATGGGGGACATGAGAGGGAAGGTGTTCGCGGGAATACGGACTCGCTTGCCGCCAATGCATTCGCCACGGGTCAAGCTCAAGACTCTCGTCCTCGTGCTCGCCGCGCTCGCGCCCTTTGGCGCCCGCGCCGAGGACGATCAGACCTTGTTGCGCGCGCGTGAAGGCGCTGCCGCGTTGATGCGCGGCGCCTATGACAAGGCCATTGCCTCCTATGACCAGGCGCTGACCGCGCCCGACATCGCCGATTTTATCCAGGCGAGCATCTATAGCGACCGGGGCGTCGCCAAATGGCGGTTGAAGGAGCTCAAAGAGGCGATCGACGACTTCAACAAGTCGATCCAGCTCGCGCCCGACAATGCCACCGTCTACAACAACCGCGGCAACGCGCTGATGGATCTTGGCCATCCCGACGAGGCGTTGAAGGACTTCGACCGCGCCATCACCCTTTCGCCGAATTACGGCGCGGCCCGCAACAACCGAGGCAATGCGCGCATGCAGCTTGCCCAATACGACCCGGCCTTCCAAGATTTCCGCAAGGCGGTCGAGCTGATGCCGCAAGACGCCGTTCCCTATAACGGCCGCGGCAGGGCCCACGCCGAGCTCAAGCGCTATCACGCTGCGGTGCGCGATTTCACCCGCGCCATCACTCTGAACCCGCGCTATGCGGCGGCCTATCACAATCGCGCCGATGCCTATCTTGCCATCGGCGATTTCAAGGAGGCTGCCGACGACGCGACCCAAGCCTTGACGCTCGAACCGGATCAGCCTCACCCCGATCTTCTGCTGCTGCGTGCCCGGGCCTATTCCGGGGATAAGAAGTTCAATCAAGCCATCGACGATTTGAACAAGGCGATCGAGCTCGAGCCCAATCTCGCCGACGCCTATATCGAGCGCGGCATCATCTTCACGCAAAACCGGCGCTTCGACGATGCCATCGCCGATTTCAACAAAGCGCTCGAGATCGATGCCAACAACGTAAGGGCCTACGCCATGCGCGCCGAGGCCAAGCTCCAGGCCGAATCCAACGACGAGGCGTTGGACGATGTCAATCAGGCGCTCCAGATCGCACCCAACGATCCGCTCGCCTTGCGCATCAGAGGCAATATCTACGAGGCGCTCAACCGCACCGACGAGGGCATCGCCGATTATCGCACCGCTCTCCAGCAGGACCCATTCCAAACCGAAAGCCGCGAAGCGCTGCAGCGGCTCGAGCAGGAAGTGCCGGAGGAAGCCGGTCAGCCTCTCGGACCGCCCGAGGAGGGTTGGGTGATCAAGGAGCCGTCCCCCGACCGCTATATCGCGAGCAACGATAAATATCCCTCGCTCCGGGTCGAGCTCGAGATGTTCGGGTCGGGCAGGCCGAAGATCCTCGAGTGGAAGCTGTTGAAGGACGCGCTCTCAGGCATCGGATTGCTGAAGTATTACGCCGGCGATGCCGGCGAGGGCCAGGACAACGACTTCGAATATGTGGCCATCGTCGATACGCGTGCCAACAAGGTGATCTCGATCGAGCCGCATAGCTGGGGCCCCGCCGCGGCGCAGTGGAACTGGCAAGCCGTCTCCGTGGTCGTCACCGACCCGGATGGCAACGCCAACGAAATTCAACTGCGCAAGCCGCGCCGCCAAGCGCCGCCGACCACCGATTTTTGGGGTTACTCCGAGCAGCCTCGCGCCGCCGACAATGGCGCCGGCGCAAATGCTGGCACCGACAACAGCGGCGGACGTCGCGCGCGACGTAATGGAGGCGGCGGCGGTATGTTCGGCTGGCTGTTCCGTTGATGGCTCTTAGCCCGTCGGCCAGACCATGACCCGGTTTCTCGCCAGCGTACGCAATGTCGCCGAGGCTGAGACGGCGCTTGTGGCCGGGGCCGACATCGTCGATCTCAAGGATCCTGCCAAGGGCGCTCTCGGCGCTCTCGCGTCAGACGCCATCGCCTCGTGCGTTGCCGCCGTCGCCGGTCGCGCCGAATTGAGCGCGACGGTGGGAGATCTGCCGCTGGAGCCGGCGCCGGTCCTCTCCGCCGTGCTGAGGACCGCCGCGACCGGGGTCGACTACGTCAAGCTTGGCCTCTTTCCGGGCGGGGATGCGCGAGGGTGCCTCAGCCTGCTGGCGCAAGAGGCGCGCGGTCTCCGCCTGATGCTTGTCGTCTTCGCCGATGCTCCTCCAGGTTTCGATGCGATCCGTGAAGCGGCATGCGTCGGCGCAAGTGGGGTGATGCTCGATACCGCGTGCAAAGATGGACGCTCCTTGCTCCACCACCTCTCTCTCGACGCTGTTGCCGATTTCGTGGCCGAAGCTCGTGCCGCGGGTCTGCTCGTGGGTCTTGCCGGGTCGCTCCGAGCGGTCGACGTGCCGCATCTGCTTCCGCTCGAGCCCGATCTTCTCGGCTTTCGTGGCGCGCTCTGCCGGGGTGGCGCTCGCGGTGCAGCCCTCGACACATCAGCCTCTGCCGCGATCCGGGCGCTCATCCCCACTGTGCCACGTGCCGTCGCGAGTGCCGCCGTGCCTGAACTTGCGCCCGCTCTGTGCTAGGACAGGGGAACGGCGTGTCCCGCGCCGTGACGGAGCGAGCCGCAAGCATGGCCGAGAAGCGAGTGACGCACGCCAAGCCCATAACCGCGAGCGGACGGCGAGCTCTCGATCGCGTGTTCATGCACGACCTCGTGCTCGATGTCGAGATCGGGGTCTACACTTATGAGAAGGGCGTCACCCAGCGCGTGCGCTTCTCGGTCGATGTCGATGTGCTCCCCGCCGCCGTGGCGCTCGAGGATAACATCGGGCGCGCGTTCGACTACGACACCATCATCAAGGGCATCAAGGACATCATCGCGCGCGGTCATATCAATCTCGTCGAGACGCTCGCCGAGGACGTGGCGCGGCATTGCCTCGATCATCCTCGCGCGTCTTCCGTTCACGTCAAGATCGAGAAGCTGGACAAGGAGCCGGGCGCCGTCGGCGTCGAGATCGTGCGCGCCAAGGAGGGCTCATGACCGGTCATGCCTTGCGCGCCGACGCCGAGGGTTCCTCGCTCGCCGCGCGAGGTAGTCCCATCGTCGTCAAGCTTGGCGGCAGCGTCATTCGCTCGCCCGATCTGCCGTCGTGGCTCGACGCGATCGCGGCGGCGCGGGCTCCGATCGTCGTCGTTCCGGGAGGAGGCGCTCTCGCCGACGAGGTCCGCGACTGCCAGGTCATGCTCGGCTTCGGCGATGCTGCCGCTCACCGCATGGCCCTGCTTGCCATGGATCAGCTCGCCTGGGCTGTGGCGGGCTTGCGCGGAGGCTTTCAGGTCGGGGCGACCGAGGACGATCTGCTGAACGCGCTGGAGCGCGGCATCATCGCCGTTTGGGCGCCTTACGCTCTGATCGCCAAGCGGACCGATATCGAAGAGAGCTGGCGGATCACCTCGGACAGCCTCGCGCTTTGGCTCGCGCGCCGGCTCCGCGCGAGGCGCTGCTATCTGATCAAGTCAATACCGCGCACCACGCGGAGCCACAGGAGCGCCGCGCAGCTCGCCCGCGACGGCATCGTCGATGAAGCCTTCCCGGCGATGTTGAGCGAATGCCGCGTTCCGGCCGTGCTTCTTGGCCGCGGCGACCAGGCC
>DATHCZ010000124.1:0-13156 GCA_035319265.1 Methyloceanibacter sp.
ATCGGCTCGCTGTTCAACGTGTCGGCTGGGGGCCTCTGAGCGTCGCGCCGCATGTCCCGCCGGGACGAGATGCGCTTCACTCAACATTGCCGCAAATCGTAACGATCTCGGCGACGCGGGCTTAAGCAAGCCTGCGATCGCGACTCGATGCTTAATGCGGCTTTCACGGTTCGAGCCCGAAAGTCCGCAGCGAAATTTCACGCGCCAAATTGCTGAAGGAAGAGCGTGCCATGATCCGCAAAATCCTGACCGCGGCGCTGATCGCGGCTTTCGCTTCGGCCACGACACCGAGCTTTGCCTGCACCGGCATCAGTCTCAAAGCGGGCGATGGCGCCGCCATCCGCGGACGCACGCTCGAGTTTGGCTTTCCCATGCAGTCGAAGGTAATCGTCATCCCCGCCGGCAAGGATTTCGCCGGCACGCTCCCCGACGGCGGCAAAGGCCTCGTCTACAAGAGCAAGTACGCGATCGTCGGCGCCAACGCGCTCGGCCTCCCGGTGCTGCTCGACGGCATCAACGACCAAGGGCTCTCGGTCGGTCTGTTCTATTTCCCGGGCTACGCCAAATACACCGACGTGACGCCTGAGAACGCGAGCCACGCCCTCGCGGGCTATGAGTTCGGCATCTGGGCGCTTGCCAATTTCGCCACCGTCGATGAGGTGCGCGAGGCGGTGAAGTCGATCGTGCTGGTGCCGACGCCCGCGCCCGGTCTCGGCAGCCCGCAAGGCGCGGTCCCCGGCGCGCATTTCTTCCTTCAGGACAAGACGGGCAAGTCGCTCGTGGTCGAGCCGGTCGACGGCACGCTCAAAGTGTACGACGCGCCGCTCGGCGTAATGACCAACACGCCGACCTACGACTGGCACATGACCAATCTCGCCAACTATATCAACCTCTCGGTGAAGGACGTCGAGTCCGCCAAGGTCGGCCCCGTGACGATCAATGCCTTCGGCGCGGGGGCGGGCCTCGCCGGCCTTCCCGGTGATTTCACCCCGCCTTCGCGCTTCGTGCGCGCCGTGATCTTCAGCCAGTCCGCTGCGCCGAACGCGACCGCAGACGACGCCGTGCTCTCGGCCTTCCATATCCTCAATCAGTTCGACATTCCGAAAGGCTCGCTCCTGAACTCTGCTGGCGGCGAGACCCTGAACGAGATCACCGAATGGACCAGCGTCGCCGATCTCAAGAACCTCCGTTGGTACTTCCGCACCTTCGAGGACCAGTCGATCCACATGGTCGATCTGAAGCAGGCGGTCAAAGCGGCGAAGGGCGAGATGGCGACCATCGAGATGGAGGGCACCAAGCAGCCGATCAACAACGTCTCGTCGGCAACCGCCGCTGTCGAGCAAGCGTCCAAATAGAGGAGCCTTCCACGAGCTCCATCAGCGGAAAGCAGGCCTCTGGCGCCGATCAGTAATGAGTACGGTGCCTCAAGGCCGGCCGAGGGACCCCGGGGGTACATTCCCCCGGGGTCTTGGTTTCCTTGCGGAGGAAAGGGAACGATACTGCCATAGGCTTGTTATGCGGCTCGCGGTCCCTCGATGAGCGGATCCGCCGAAGCCGAAGGGCCTATCGGAGCTTCGAGCGTCTTGCTATGCCGGAGGAACGCCGGCGCCGGGAGATTCGCGACATGCCGCCCCGTTCGTCCCTGCCTTTCTTCTCTTCGTCATCGGACGCGCGCGCCGCGACGCTGCAGGGCCTGCTGATCGCGACCATCGTCATCTGCGCTCTCTATTTCGGGCGCGAGATTCTCCTGCCGCTCGCGCTCGCCATCCTCCTGAGCTTCGTTCTCACCCGGCCGCTCATCCTGCTGCGGCGCGCGAAGGTGCCGCGCCTGCTCGCGGTGGGCATCGTGGTCGGCTCCGCCTTCGTGATCATCGTGGCGCTCGGCTGGCTGCTCTCGCGCGAGGCCGCCGATCTTGCCGGCGACCTGCCGCGCTACCAGACGACGCTGTCGGAGAAGATCAAGAGCCTACGCGACTCCACGGCAAGCTCGCCGGCCATGCAAAGAGCCGGCAACGTGCTCAACAATTTGCAGAACGAGCTGTTCGGGCCTGACGGGAGCTCTCAGCCGCCGCCTGCACCCGAGGTCGGCGCCCCGGCGCAGAAGCCCGACGACAAGCCTATGGAAGTGGTGGTCAAAGAGCGCGAGCTGACGCCGCTCGAAGTTTATCAGTCGATCGCCGGCACGGTTTTGCCGCCGCTCGCCACCGCCGGCATCGTGCTGCTCATCGTCGTGTTCATCCTGCTGCAGCGCGAGGACTTGCGCGATCGGCTCATCAGGCTATTCGGCTCGGGCGACCCGCAGCGCGCCACGTCGACTTTGACCGACGCGGCCAACCGCCTGAGCCGCTATTTCCTTAGACAGGTGTTGATCAACTCGGCCTATGGCGCGCTCGTCGCCATGGCGCTGTGGGCCATCGGCATGCCGAGCCCGCTCGCCTTCGGCCTTCTCGCCGGGCTGATGCGCTTCGTCCCCTATGTCGGCGTGTTCATCGCCGTCGCCCCGCCGCTGTTCGTTGCGGCGGCGGTCGATCCCGGATGGACCAGCGTCTTCGCGGTGCTCGCGATCTACGCCGTGGGCGAGTTCACCATGGGCCAAGTGGTCGAGCCGGTCGTGTTCGGTCACGGCACCGGCGTCTCGCCCATCGCCGTGGTCGTCTCCACCGTGTTCTGGACGTGGCTGTGGGGCCCGCTCGGCCTGATCCTCGCCATGCCCATGACCGTCTGCCTCGCCGTGCTCGGCCGCCACGTCGAGGGGCTCGAGTTCTTCGACGTGCTGCTCGGCGATCAGCCCGCGCTCAAGCCCGACGAGAGCTTCTACCATCGCGCGCTCGCGGGCGACGCGGCGGAGATCACCTATCAAGCCGAGCTCGGCCTCAAGAACCAGAGCCTGCAATGCTATCTCGACGACGTGGCGCTGCCGGCGCTCAGGCTCGCCGAGCGCGATCTTGCCCGCGGCTCGCTCGACCAGGAGCAGACCGAGAAGATCGCCGCCACGGTCAATGAGATGCTTGATTCGCTGTCGGACTACGAGCCCCGCCGCTGGTTTGCCCATCTCAGGCGGAAACCAGAGCATGCCAAGGACGAAGAGGCGGCGACCGGGCTTGCCTCGCTCGATGCGGCGGAGGAGGGCGACGACGAGGTTATCAAGCTCATCGAGCGCTCCGAGCTCGCGCCGGGGTGGGTGGTCGACAAGCCGGTTCTCTGCATCGGTGCCCGCACGCCCCTCGATGAGGCGGCGGGTGCTCTGCTCGCCAGCATCTTGGAGAAGGGCGGGCTCGGCGCCGAAGCCCTTGGACCCGAGATGATCTCCCCGGCCCACATCGCCTCGCTCGTGCAGACCGAAGCGAAGCTCGTCGTGCTGTCTTTTCTCGAACTCGGCAACGGACCTGCCGTGATGCGCTATATCGTGCGGCGCTTGCGCCGCATTCTTCCCAAGGAGACCGAGATCCTCGTTTGCCTGTGGTCTGAGGGAGAGGCGGCGCCGTCGCTGAAAGCGGTGCTCGAGCAGGCCGATGCCGACTCTTATGCCACCTCCTTGCCGGAGGCGGTGAAGCTCTGCATCGAGTTCGCCAAAGGCGAGCGCGGCAAGAAAGTGGATGTGCCCGAGCCTGCGGCTCCCGTCGTTCCCGCCGCGGCCGAGATCGCCGCCGCCTCGACCGCCGAGTCGGCCGTAGCCTCAGCCGCAGCCTTGCCGAAGAGCGGCAAGAAGCAACCCGCTACCCCGCGAAAACCACAGACCGCTTCTGCGTGAAGTCGTCGGTGGTGACGAGCGTCGCGATCACTTTGGCGATCTTGGCGCCGCCTTTGACCGAGGGCTCGACGTCGTTGGCGTAATCCTCGTCCGCGGTGACGATAAGCCGGAGATCGATGAGCGGCAGGCCGCGCGCGAACACTTCGCGCGTGATGACGTCGTTGAACACCGAGAGCCCGGTCGCCGCGATCCTGTGCGTGTCGGGATCGCGGTAGCGCGCCTCGTAGATGGTGCAGAGGGCGGTCGGCAGCTTCACGGCCAGCAGACCGTCGAGCATGGTCCGGTAGTTCGCCTGGAACTCGCCCTTGATCTTGCCGAGCTTGTCGAGCACCTCGGCGAACGAGCTTGCGTTCTCATCGAGCAGGTCCTTGTGCTTGAGAGCGTCGTTGCCGCCGACGCTCACCACGAGATGGGTCGCGTCCGAAGGAAGGCGTTCGATCTGGCCGGCAATGTCGAGCGTGGTCGAGCCGTCGACCGCATTGAGCGACGCGGTCCAGCCCGAGGGAAGATCGGCCTTGAGCTGATCGATGACGTCGGGGCCGTCCCCGACATAGCGCTTGTTGTCGAAGATCGAATCGCCGAGCAGCACCACATGCTTCATAGCCCTATCGCCTTCGGCCTTGGCGCGCGCGGGCAGCGTACTCGCCGCCGCCACGACGGCCATGCCGGCAAGAAGCGTGCGGCGGGATGGTGCATGCGGCGTCTCATCTTCCATGTTGATCCTCTTCGCGATGGCCCGACCGGCACTCCACTAGCCCAAGATGACGGCAATGTTCCATGACTTTCCGTGGCTTATCCGACGATCCGGGGGGCGGTGCGATCCGTCCATGCCGCGCGCCCGAAGAGAAGCGCAAGGAAAGCGCCCGCAAGCAGCGAGAAGGCGAGGAACAGCAGTGCGTTCGTGAAAGTGCCGCTCGCCTCCTTCATGCCGCCGATCAGCGTGGGGCCGACGAGGCCGCCGACATTGCCGATCGAGTTGATGAGCGCGAAGCCTGCCGCGGCAGCGGTGCCGGTCAGAATGGCAGGCGGCAGCGACCAGAACGGACCCATCGCGGCAAAGATGCCGAGCGTGGCGAGAGAGAGAGCAATCATGGTGACGGCGAGGCCGTCGCCGCTCGCGGCCCAGGCGAAGGACGCCGCAGCGAGAAGGAACGGCAGCGCGAGATGCCAGACGCGCTCGCCGGTCGCATCCGAATGCCAGCTCCACAGAATCATGCCGATGCTCGCGACGAGATAGGGGATGGCCGAGAGGAAGCCGATGGTAAGCGGATCGAGCCCGAAGGTCTGGATGACCTGCGGCAGCCAGAAGCTGACGCCGTAAAGCCCGATCGCGCCGCAAAAATAGACGAGGCAAAGCATTAGCACACGCGGCTGGATGAAGGCGTGCCTGAGGTCGGCGTGGCCCACGTTCCGCGTCGTCGCGGCCTCGGCGGCAAGCGTCGATTCGAGCGCAGTCCGCTCCTCGCGCGAGAGCCAGCCGGCGTGGTCCGGCCGGTCGTCGAGAAAGAAGAAGGCAACGATGCCGAGCGCGATGGCGGGGAGGCCCTGGAGAACGAACAGCCAGTGCCAGCCTTTGAGCCCGGCGAGCCCGTGCAGCTCGAGCATCGCACCGGAGACCGGCCCTCCCACCATGGTGGCGACCGGCACCGCCGCCATGAACAGTGCAACGATGCGGGCCCGCTCGCGCGCCGGGAACCAATAAGTGAGATAGAGGATGATGCCGGGGAAGAATCCGGCTTCCGCCACGCCGAGCAGGAAGCGCATCACGTAGAAGCTCGTCTCGCCGGCGACGAACGCCATGGCGGTGGCAATGATCCCCCAGCTCACCATGATGCGCGCGATCCAGATGCGCGCGCCGAATCTCTGCAGCGCGAGATTGCTCGGGATCTCGAACAGGAGATAGCCGGCGAAGAAGATGCCGGCCCCAGCGCCGAACACCGACGGCGAGAAGCCGAGATCCTCGTTCATGGAAAGCGCGGCGAAGCCGACATTCACGCGGTCGAGGAAATTCACCGCGTAGCAAAGGATGAGGAATGGGAGCAGACGGCGCGCCGCCTTGGCGATCGCGTTCCTGGCCGCCTGGTCCATTTATCTCCTGCTCCCACTGCCTTAACGAGGGGTAGTGGGGTTTTATGTGATTTGACATGGTTGGGCACCCGGGAAAAAGTCCCCGCCCGTTTGCCGGCGACAAGCGTTCTCCCCGCTTAAGAGGGCATGCTTTGGCGAACCGCGACTCGGTCCTCGTCGATCTGGCGCTCCAGGGCGGAGGCGCGCACGGCGCCTTCACTTGGGGCGTTCTCGATCGGCTGTTGGATGAGCCATGGCTCAGCATCGACGGCATCTCGGGAACGTCCGCCGGCGCCATGAACGCCGTGGTGCTCGTCGATGGTCTCGCCAGGGGCGGGGCCGAAGGCGCCCGCGCCGCCTTGGAGACGTTCTGGCGCAAGGTGTCCGAGGCTGCCCGCCTCAGCCCCTTCCAGCGCACGCCGCTCGACGTGCTCGTGGGCCGCTGGACGCTGGATTATTCGCCTGCCTTCGTCGCGATGGATCTCATGTCGCGCGTATTCTCCCCTTATGAGCTGAACCCCGGCGGGGGCAATCCGCTGCGTGATATTCTCGCCCAGACGGTCGATTTCGACAGGGTGGCACGCGCGCCGGTCAAGCTGTTCGTCACCGCGACGAACGTCCGCACCGGCCGCGGCCGCGTGTTTCGCAACGCGGCCATCACGCCGGACGTGCTGCTCGCTTCGGCCTGCCTTCCGACGATGTTCCAAGCGCTGGAGATCGACGGCGACAGCTATTGGGACGGCGGCTACTCGGGCAATCCCACCATCACGCCGCTCGTGCGCGAATGCACCTCGAAGGACACGATCATCGTTCAGATCAACCCGGTCGAGCGTCCGGGCACTCCGCGCACCGCACGCGACATCCTCAATCGTCTCAACGAGGTTTCTTTCAACAGCGTCCTCCTGAAGGAGCTGCGCATGATCGCCTTGCTCCGAAAGGTCGCCAATCCGGGCGACAGCGAAGGCGCGTTATGGGCAGGCATGCGCGTTCACCGCGTCACCAGCGATGTTCTCGTCGAGCTCGGCTATTCCTCGAAGCTCAATGCGGAGTGGGACTTCCTCCGCATGTTGCGCGACGAAGGCCGCTCCTCCGCTGAGTCCTTCCTGGGGGACCACGGACGCGATCTCGGCCATCGTTCGTCGTTCGACCTCGACGGTCTGTTGCAAGGCGTTTGAGGCCATGGGCCTGCTCGGCATTCTGCTCGGCCTTGGTCTTCTCGTGGCCTTGGCCTTCCGCGGCTGGAGCGTGCTTCTGCTTGCTCCGGCCGCCGCGCTGATCGCCGCCGCGTTCGCGGGCGAGCCTCTCCTCGCCCACTGGACGCAGACCTTCATGGGGGCTGCTGCCGTCTTTCTCGCTCAGTTCTTTCCGCTGTTTCTGCTCGGCGCCGTGTTCGGCAAGCTCATGGAGGACTGCGGGGCGGTCTCCGCCATCGCCAAAGTCATGAGCGAGCGCTTGGGCAGCCACCGCGCGATCTTGGCCGTGGTGCTTGCCGGCGCCTTCGTTACCTATGGCGGCGTCAGCCTGTTCGTTGCGTTCTTCGTATTGGCGCCGATGGGGCAATCGTTGTTCCGCGCCGCCGGCGTTCCTGGGCGGTTGATGCCGGCGGCGATCGCTCTCGGCACCTCCACCTTCACCATGTCGGCTTTGCCGGGAACGCCTTCGATCCAGAACGCGATCCCCATGCCCTTCTTCGGCACCACCACCTTTGCCGCCCCCGGCCTCGGCATCGTGGCCTCCGCCGTCATGCTGGCTTTTGGCCTATGGTGGCTTGCCCGCGCCGAGGCCGTCGCACGCCGCGCGGGCGAGGGTTACGGAACCGACGCGACGATCGCGCCCGCGGAAATCGCCGACGACCAAAACCTGAGGGACAGGGCGACCCTCGCCGCAGCGTTCGATCCTGCCGAAATCAGCCACGGCCATCGCGGCGAGAGCTCACCTCCGATTTTCCTCGCCGCCTTGCCGCTCCTCGTCGTGGCCGGCGTGAATTTCCTCATGAGCATCGTCGTCTTGCCGCGCCTCGATACTTCCTTCCTCGCGGAAGAACGCTGGGGAGGCACCTCGCTCACAGGCGTCGGCGGCGTTTGGGCCGTGGTCACGGCGCTCGCCGTCGCTATTGCGATCCTCATATTCACCAATCTTAAGCGGCTGCCTGCGCTCCGCGAGAGCATGGATGCCGGCGCCAACGCCTCCGTCCTTCCCGCGTTCAGCGTGGCAAGCCTCGTCGGCTTCGGTGCCGTTGTCGCTGCCTTGCCCGCCTTCGCGGCCGTGCGCGATTTTGTGCTGTCGATCGGCGGGGGGCCGCTCGTGTCGCTTGCTCTCGCCACCAACCTGCTGGCGGCCCTGACCGGGTCAGCCTCGGGCGGCCTCACCATCGCCCTGGAAGCGTTGGGCGATACCTATATGCGGCTCGCTGCCGAGCAGGGCATCGATCCTGCCCTCATGCACCGCGTCGCCGTGATCGGCGCCGGCACGCTCGACAGTCTTCCCCACAATGGTGCCGTCGTGACGCTTCTCGCCGTGTGCGGATCGACGCATCGTGACAGCTATTTCGACATGTTCATGGTGGCGATCGTCGGCGCGATCCTTGCCCTCGCCGTCGTGATCGTGCTGGGCACTGCCTTTGGCTCGTTCTAAGGCCATACCTTGGGGAGCGGACAAGCGTCGCTCGCCGTCACCGTGGAGGTCGGAATCTGATAAACTGAGTCGGTAGTCGAACGGCTCTCTGGAGGACACTCAAATGGCGATGACAATGGCACAAGCGTCGGCCGCCATGCGCGAGGCCATGCGCGAGACGGTCAAGCGTTATTCGACTTGGTATCTGCTTGAGGGCATTTTTCTGATGATCGCCGGCGTGGTCGCGCTGGTTTATCCGTATCTTGCTTCCGTGACCCTGGTCTTCCTGCTCGGCTGGATCTTGATCATCAGCGGCGTGCTGCAGGGAATCGGCCTGATCGGGGCGAAGGACGTGCCGCATTTCTGGCTGCAGCTCATCTCGGCGGTGCTCGCCGTGGTGATCGGCGTGTTGCTGCTCCGCAATCCCAACGCGGGATTGGTGGTCATGACGTTGCTCTTGATCGTGTTCTTCATCATGGAGGGCATCTCCAAGATCATCTTCGCCCTCAACATCAGGCCGTTCACCGGCTGGATCTGGGTGTTCCTGAGCGGGCTGATCGGCATCCTGCTCGGCGCCTATCTGTGGGCGAACATGCCGCTCGCCTCGGAAGTCGTCCTCGGCGTTTTGCTCGGCATTCAGTTGATCGTCGAGGGGGCCGCGCTCGCCTTCCTCGCCTGGATGGTGCGCAGCAGCTAGGGCTCGTCATTGCTTGCGGCAAGACGCTGGAGCAGGGCGCCGTGCCTCTCACCCGGCGCGCCTGCTCCAGGTCTCACTAAGGACTAGGCGCCTCCTCGACGTAGCGCGAATACACCCAGCCCGTTTCCGATGTTGAGGGATCGGTCACCTGCACCCAATTGCCCCGGCGGCTCGCGACGCGCAGCTTCGTGCCCTTCTCGGCGATCTTGATGGTCTCCGCGTTGGATGACGGAGCCGACCGCACATTGGCGTAGCTCGACAGTGCGACCCACTCCTCCTTGTCGGACGGCACACTGTCCTCCGGACCGATGACGACGACTTGATCGATGGGAGCGTTCGGCACCGCTGCCGTCTCGGCCGGCGCAGATACTGCGGGCGCCGGGAGAGCGCTCGGCAACGCGGGTGGCGGAGGCGCGACAATCGGGGAACCACCGCCGCCGCGTAGTTCGCTAAGCCTCGCCTCGCCGTCGACGATGCCGAGTTGCTTCGCCCTATCGAACCAGACCGCCGCCTCCTTGGGGTCGGCCTTGATGCCCCGCGCGCCGATCTTGTCGATGAACGCCTGATCGTAGGTGGCGCCGACGAGCAGCGCGGCCTGGCCGCTGCCCGCCTCGGCCGCGCGTTTGAAATAGGCCCGCGCGCCGGCGAAATAGCCGACGTCGATCATCTTCTGGCCGTGGGCGATGAGGTCGTCGATGCGGTCGCTCTCGTCGGCCCGGAGAATGAGCGTCTGCTTCGGGTCCGGCGCGATGTCGAGACGCGTCACGGCGCTCGCCAGGATCGTTCCGTCGGCGGCGACGAGGTCGACGTGAATATCCGAGCCTCCCGTCGCGCCCTTGGGGACGCGGAGCCTGAGGTCGCCGATCTCGTCCGGTCTTAGACTCCATTCGCTCTGGCCATAGGGACGTCCTTGCGAGAAGGACGCGCCATCGGGCAGCGTGCGTATCGCGATGAGACTGCGGGAGGGGAGCACCTCGTCGGTGTCGAGCGTGACATCGAATGCGATCTCCTCTCCCGCCTTCGCCACGAGCTTGAGCGGCGCGGTAAGCGCGATATCGGGCTCCGGCCGCGCGGTGTCCATGACGCTGGCAACGGCCGACGCCTGCTGGGGCATCGGTACTGGCGCCTCGACGGCGATGGCTGCGGTCGCTGCGCCGCTCCGATTCGGCAGCGCGATCCCTCCCTGCCAGAGCAGCATGAGCAGCAATGCCGCGGGAATGAGCGACACGACGACGAGCGCCGCGAGGACCCAGGGATTCACCACTGAGCCCCGCGCGGGCTCGCGCCCCTGCTGCAGGATCACGGTCGGCTCGAGCAAAGGCTGGCCCGCGCCGGCGGCGAAGCCTTTCTGCCCCTCGGGGGCGAAACGCTCGGCCATCGACGACACGGTCGCCTCGCCCCCCGGCTTTGCCTCCTCGCGAACCTCCGTGCGGACTTCGCTGGCGAGACGGTCGGCGAGACTTCGCGGCGTCCTCGCCGATTGAGATGGACTGAGCGCCCATTGGCCCATGGCACCCTCCTACGCGTTACACTCAAGGACGGGGCTGAGCGGCGACGCCGTCAGCTTTGGCCGTCAGTTATTGCTCTGGTTCTTGCTCCACTCGACAAAGGCTTTGAACAGATTGGCACGGTCGGCATCCGACAATGGCGCTCCGCCCGCGGGCGACGCTTGCGCGAGGAACGTGTCGAAGCTCTTCTTCGCGTTTGCACTATTGTCGGCCGTGGCGGCCTTGGCATGGTCGATGAACGCTTGCGAAAACGGCGAGCGGTGCCAGCCCTCGAGCGTCGCGGCGTAATTGACCTCACGCCATTTGGGATGATGCGGCGGCTTCAGGAACTGATCGAAATTGGTGAGGAAGCGGTCGACGAAGCGACCGATCTTCTGATAGCGCGGGCTGTCGTCGGTCCAGTTGAACGACACCAACACGGCGCACACCGCGACGGTATCGACGCGCCCGCCGGCTGGGATGAGATCCGGATAATCGTCATGGGTAAGGGTGGCCGGATAATAGCTGTCCTCGAGCTGCTTGGCATAAGGCACAGGCAGGAGCTTGAGGCCGCTCGCATCTCTGAGATTGGCGAGCACGGGCGCGGGTTTCCCCGTCACCACGATCGAGCCGGCGATCTCCCCTGATTTCAGTTTCTGTAGCGCGTCTTCGTCGCTGAGATGGACCTGCTTGACCTCGATGCCCAGCGCTTCGAACACGAGACGTCCGGTGATTTCCGTGCCGCTTCCTTCCGCGCCGAAATTCACCGGCCGCCCCTTGAGGTCGTCGACCGAGTTCACATCGCTGCGCACAAGAATGTGCATCTCCTCGTTGAACAGCTTGGCCACATAGGCGATCTGGTCGATGAAGTTCGGTCCGAGCTCGCCGGTCTTGGCGAAATATTTGAGGATGTTCGCCTGGGTGACGCCCATGTCGACGCCGCGCAGGAACATCACGTCCTTGACGTTCTGCGCCGGGCCTTGGCCGACCATGGGCACGACGCGCAGGCCGTCGCCGTTCAGCACCTCGGCGATGTCCTGTACGACGGCGAGATCGGTTCCGGTCGGACTGCCGGCCATGATCGTCACCACGTTCTCATTCATGCGCGAGCGGAAATTATCGCGAATGGTGTCGGCCTGTTGGGCGGCCTTGGCGTCGGACTTGGCATCGTCTTTCGCGCGGGGCGCGGCGACGGCCGTGACAGCGAGCAGACAGAGTCCGCAAGCGAGGGCGATACGCATGACTGTTCCCTCTCCGGCGCGCCTGACCGCGAACTGACCGATATGCCCCGCCGTAGCGCGCCAACCGCGGAGCGCAGGGATGCAGCGAAATGTTTCTTGGAAAAGCGAGCGGTCCCCTTGACCGCTCGCGACTCCCCCTGTCCGGCCGCAACTCCCTCTGGCGGTCATGGGAAGTGATCTTTAAGACGCTGTCAAGCAGTGATCGCTAGCCGGCACAACAATACCTTGAGTCCGCCTTATTTATGGCAACGGATACTGAAGTTGTCAGGAATAAGGCGGAATGAATACACTATATAACCAACAAAAGCTCCAACGTTACAGCATCTAAGCCGTAACGATTGAAGCTTTTTCTTTAGAGCGCCGCCCATGAGGGTCGCGCTCCGGGCAAACAACGCCGTTGGCCGGCTCGGGTTCCAACGAAGCGCGAATGAAATTCGGCAGCTTCATTGATGCGCATTTTCAGCACGGAGACGGACGAGCACTAGCTCCTCGCCAGGGTCAGGCTCGCCGATCCTTTGGGGCTGGTCACTGTCACGGCCAAGCGGTCGCCGTGCTGGACAAGTTCGACCCTTCCGGTTTGCCGTCCTCTGCCGACCCACCCGCTATAGCGGTTGCCGCCGACCCTCGCGACCGTGCCTGTGAGATCGTAACGGCCGCTGTCGCTCGCGCATTGCGACGAGACTAGGTAGTGTTGCGCCGTGGCGGGCGTGTATCGCACGCGGCACTCCACTCTTTCGGCACCCTTGGGATAAGTGACGATGCCTAAACCGCGCCAAGATCCCTCGATTGTGGCTGCCGCTGTCTGCTCGGTCGTGATTGCGGCGAAGAGCGCGGCGGCTGCCAAGACTATAACGCGACGCATTGGTAGGCCCTCTCCTTCAATTGGACGGGATTGCGAAAGAGCGAGAACGCAAAGCCAGAGCCTCGGTTCACCCGCGACGCGGATTGTCGCAGTTCGATTCGCGAGCGAGCCCTAATCGGCGTCCATTTTCAGCGCGGCGATGAACGCCTCTTGCGGGATGTCCACGCGGCCGAAACTCCGCATCTTCTTTTTTCCCGCCTTCTGCTTGTCGAGCAGCTTGCGCTTGCGCGTGATGTCGCCGCCATAGCATTTCGCCGTGACGTCCTTGCGCATCGCGCTGATCGTCTCGCGCGCGATGACCTTGCCGCCGATCGCCGCCTGGATCGGGATCTTGAACAGGTGGCGGGGGATGAGGTCCTTGAGCTTCTCGACCATGGCGCGCCCGCGCGCTTCGGCGCGGCCGCGATAGACGATGATCGACAGCGCATCGACCGGCTC
>DATHCZ010000125.1:0-4407 GCA_035319265.1 Methyloceanibacter sp.
GGGCAAGGTCATGCCCTTGGCCGGGAGCATCCCGACATTGACCGCCATATTGATGAGCGCCTGCAAGCCGAACAGCATGATGAGGCCCGCGATCGCGTGCCTGATGAAGCCGTCGGGCTCCTGCGAAGCCTTGGAGAGCCCGCGCAGTACGATGAAGGCGAACAGAGCCACGAGAACGAGGCAGGCGATCAGTCCATATTCCTCCGCGGCCACCGCGAAGATGAAGTCGGTGTGAGAGTCGGGGAGCACATCCTTTACGGTGCCCTCACCGGGCCCTCGCCCGAACCAGCCGCCATGCAGGAAGGATTCGAGCGAGCGGTCGGTCTGATAGGTGTCGCCGGAGGCCGGATTGAGAAAGCGGTCGATGCGCGAGGCGACATGGGGCGCGAGAAAATAGGCCGAGAATATACCGACGACGCCGGCGGCACCGAGCGCGCCGATCCATATGAGATTGATGCCGGCCATGAACACGAGAGCCCCCCAGACCAGGGTGACGAGGAGCGTCTGGCCAAAATCAGGCTGCATGACGAGGAGCACGGCGAAGACGGCGTAAAGCGCGACGGCAAGCTCGATGCCGGGCACGTCGCGACGCTTCTGCGCTTCATTGAACAGCCAGGCGGTGAGCACGACGAAGGCCGGCTTCACGAACTCCGAAGGTTGCAGCGAGAAGGGCCCGAGCTCGATCCAGCGCTTGGCGCCCTTGATCTCAGGGCCGACCGCCAGGATGACCATCATGAGCGCGATGCCGGTGACAAAGATGACAAGGCTCGCGCGCCTGATTTGCTTCGGGTTCAGCGTCGAGGCGGCAAACATGATGGCGATCGCCGGCACAAGCATCGCCGCCTGCCGCCGCACGAAGTAGAACGGCTCGAGATCGTATCTCGCCGCGATCGGCGGGCTTGCCGCGAAGGAGAGCACGAGGCCCGCTCCCATCAGCAAGAGGAGTGCGAAGAACATCAGCCGATCGACGGTGAACCACCAGTCCGAAAGCACGCTTCTGTCGGCGCGGGTGATCCTCATGCTGCCCTACCCTGCTCCGGGGTAACGCTTTCCGCGCCCTTGAGCCCCATCACGATCTGGCGGAAGGCTTCGCCCCGCTTCTCGAAATTGGCGAACTGGTCGTAGGAAGCACAAGCCGGCGATAGCAGGACGACCGGTTCTTTGCCCGATGATCCGCTCGCGTCCGACGCAGCAGCCTCGACCGCGCGATCGAGCGTCCCGCAGTGGGTGTGTGGAACTGCGTCGCCGAGCTGGCGCGCGAAGGCGTCGGCTGCCTCACCGATGAGATAAGCGCGGGCAATGTTCGGGAAGAACCGCTCAAGGCCCGCAAGACCTCCCTCCTTTGGGCGCCCGCCGATGATCCAATAGATGTCGGTAAAGCTCGCCAGCGCCTTTCCGGCAGCGTCGGCGTTGGTCGCTTTAGAGTCGTTGACGAACAGCACTTTGCCGCTCCGTGCCACCTGCTCCATGCGGTGCGCCAGACCGGAAAAGCTCTTGAGCCCTTGGGCAATCGTCGTGGGATCGATCCCTTGCGAGCGGGCGAGCGCGTACGCCACGGCTGCGTTCTGCCAATTATGGGCGCCGCGGAGCGAGCCGATCCCGGCGAGGTCGATGCGCGCCACCTCGTCGCCTGCTTCCACCTCGGTCAGCACCCCATTTTTGGCAAAGACGCCGGTCGCGACGGAGCGTCCCACGGCGATGCGCTTCACGGCGACGGGTCCGTGCAGGCTTTCGGCGATGGCACGCGAGGGATCGTCATCTACACCGATGACGGCGGTGGCGCCCGGGCCGAGATGGGCAAAGACCTGCGCCTTGATGCGCGCGTAATTCGCGAGCGTCGCGTGGCGATCGAGATGATCCGGGGTGATGTTGATGAGAGCCGCGGCGTCGGGCCTGAGCCCCGGAGCGAGATCGATTTGGAATGAGGATAGCTCGATCACATGAGTGAGGTCGGGGGCGAAAGGCTCGAGATCGAGGACTGCCTTGCCGATATTGCCGCCGAGCTGCACGCGCTTGCCCGCAGACGACAGGAGGTGCGCTGTGAGCGCGGTCGTGGTCGACTTGCCGTTGGTTCCAGTGATGACCACCACTTTGCCGGGCGCCTCGTGCCGCGCGCGTTCACGAAAGAACAGCTCGATATCGCCGATCACCTCGACGCCAGCCTCGCGCGCTTTCTTCACGCTCCAGTGCGGCTCGGGATGGGTCAGGGGGATACCGGGCGCAAGCACGAGCGAGGCAAAGCGCGACCAATCGGCCTTCGACAAATCGCTTAGAGGAAGACCGACCGCCTCCGCCGCCTCACGCGCTTTGGGTGTGTCGTCCCAGGCGAAGATGTTAGCGCCGCCAAGGGCAAGCGCCTTCACCGTGGCGATGCCGCTCAAGCCCAAGCCCTGAACCGCAACGTCGCGGCCGGCGAAGATCCTCACGGGAATCATAATGATGGAACTTAGCGCAATTTCAGCGTGGCGAGGCCAGCAAGCGCGAGCACCACGGCGATGATCCAAAACCTGATGACAACCGTCGATTCCGGCCAGCCCTTTTGCTCGAAATGATGATGCAGGGGCGCCATGCGGAAGACGCGCACGCCGAACAACTGAAACGAGGCGACCTGCACAATCACCGACACTGCCTCGAGAACGAACAGGCCGCCGACGATGGCGAGCACGAGCTCGTGTTTGGTGGCAACAGCGATGGTGCCAAGCGCGCCACCGAGAGCGAGCGAGCCGGTATCACCCATAAAGATCAGCGCGGGCGGTGCGTTGAACCACAGGAAGCCGAGGCCGGCGCCGACCAAAGCGCCACAAATTATGGCGAGCTCGCCGGTACCGGGCACGAAGTGAATCTGCAAATAGTCGGCAAACAGCACGTTGCCGACCAGATAGGAGATGAAGCCGAAGGTCGCCGCGGCGATCATCACCGGAACAATGGCGAGGCCATCGAGGCCGTCGGTCAGGTTCACGGCGTTGCCGGCGCCGACGATGATGAAGGCACCGAAGGGGATGAAGAACCAGCCGAGATTGATTTCAATATACTTGAAGAAAGGAATGGCGAGCTCGGTAGCGAGCGGAGGTTCGCCGACTTTGGCGATGACGGCGGTCGCGACCACGGCGGCGATGGCCTCGATAATGATCTTGATGCGGCCGCGGAAGCCTTCGGCTGATTGCTTGGTCACCTTCAGATAGTCGTCGTAAAGCCCGACGGCGCCATAGACGAGGGTGAGCAGAAGGACGACCCAGACATAAGGGTTGCGCAGATTGCCCCACAGCAGCACCGAGACGGTCACGCCGGAGAGGATCATCAGGCCGCCCATGGTGGGAGTGCCCTGCTTCTGCACGAGATGCCGCTCGGGACCCTCTTTGCGGATCGGCTGCCCCTTACCTTGGCGGATGCGCAGGGACTTGATCACCCGTGGCCCGAATAGAAAGACAAACAGAAGCGCCGTGATCAGCGCGCCGCCGGTGCGGAAGGTGATGTAACGGAAGATGTTCAGCGCGGCGAGCTCGGGGGTCAACTCGGTCAACCAATAGAGCATCGCCTTCCCCCTTTGCGGCCCGGTTAGGCCCTGCCGCTCTCAGCGAAGCGGCGCTTCAGCGTCTCGACCAGCGGCCCCATGCGACTCCCCAAGGAGCCCTTGACCATGATCACGTCCCCCGGGCCTACCCCCGCCACGAGCAAGGGCGCAAGCTCCTCGGCGGTCTTGGCATAGCCGCCCCGGCGGCCTTCCGGCAAAGCCTGATATAGCAGGCCCATCAGCTCGCCGCAGGCAAAGACAACATCTACCCCTGCCCCGTCAATCACCCGGGCAAGCTCGGCGTGCAATTTCGGCCCCTCAGGACCGAGCTCCAACATGTCGCCCAAGACCGCGACACGACGCTTGAAATCGCTGCGCGGGATCATCGGAAGAGTCGCGAGCGCCATGCGCATCGAAGCTGGATTGGCGTTGTAGGATTCGTCGATGATGGTCACCGCACCGTCCGTAAGCGGAATGACGGTGCGGGCTCCACGTCCGGGCTGGGCTTTGAGGTCGCCGAGAGCCTTGGCGGCGGCGGCGAGATCGCCGCCCGCGACCTTGACCGCGGCAAGAACGGCGAGCGAGTTGAGCAGGATGTGGCTGCCGGGCACATTCAACCGGTACGTCACGGTCTCGCCGAGGATGTCAGCCGTGCTCAGCGACCCGTCCGCCATCAGCTCGCACGCCACCGAGCGAGCTGCGGCATCCTTGGCTTCACCGAAGCCCACGATGTTGGCGCCCTGTTCGAGCGCCCTCGCCTTCAGCCGCTCGTAATGGGGATTGTCGCGGTTGATGATCGCGGTGCCGCCCGGCTCGAGCCCATGAAAGATCTCGGCCTTGGCGTCGGCGATCTCCTCAACCGAGCGGAAGAAACCGAGATGGACCGGCGCGATCGT
>DATHCZ010000126.1:0-7156 GCA_035319265.1 Methyloceanibacter sp.
CCTTCCGCGCGCGATCGGCGCCATCAGATAAAGCCGCGTGCCTTCCGGCAGTGCCAGCACCCGGTCGACCATCTGGCTCACCGTCTGGCTCTCGATCGGCAGGCCGGTGGCCGGCGAATAGGGGATGCCGACCCGCGCCCAGAGCAGCCGCATATAGTCGTAAATCTCGGTCACCGTGCCGACCGTCGAGCGCGGGTTCTTCGAGGTCGTCTTCTGCTCGATGGAGATGGCGGGAGACAGCCCGTCGATATGGTCGACGTCGGGCTTCTGCATCATGTCGAGGAACTGCCGCGCATAGGCCGACAGCGACTCGACATAGCGCCGCTGGCCCTCGGCATAGATGGTGTCGAAGGCGAGCGAGCTTTTGCCCGAGCCCGAGAGCCCGGTGATCACGACGAGCTTCTCGCGCGGCAGCTCGACCGAGATGTTCTTGAGATTGTGCTCGCGCGCGCCGCGAATTGAGATGAATTTGGAGGTCATTCTCCCGCCAATGTCGGGGCTCGCAAGGCATTCAGCAAGCCCCGCAAAGGCTTAGTCCCCAAGAGGTTGCCCATCAAGGGGAGGGACCCGAGTGGCCTCATGGTTCGAGACGCGCCGAAGGGCGCTCCTCACCATGAAGGGGGCCGGCGCCCTCATCCTGAGGAGGGCCGAAGGCCCGTCTCGAAGGGTGAGGCGAGGGTCTTAAATCAAGGCGAGTTTCTTGAGGCGGGAGCGGATGGCGCCAGGCTTCCGGCCGAAGGCGGCGGCGATGGCGTCTATGGTCTCGCCGACCTCGTGCCGGCGCCTGAGATCGAGGTCGTCGGCCTCTGTCCAGGGCGCGTAGGCTTTGGCATACGTCCCCCGCATGGCATCGAGCGCCGCCCCTTGCGGCGTCCAAGGCATGCGGGCGCGCGGCGGCCGGCTAGGCTTGACGGCACTCGCGGCGACGAATGCCTCTTGCCGCTCGGCAAGGATGGCACCGTCCCCCTGGAATGCCCTCTGCGCGGCTTCCGATGCGGCGCGGAACTCCGCATCCTTCTCGACGGCAAGCGGGTGCACGCGGAGCGCCCGCTCATTCAGCCCAAGCAAATGCAGTCCCGCGAGGCTCCGCAAGCGTGACAGCGCGACATAGCCCTGGCCGTATTCGAACGCGCGGGCGAGGTCGATCACGGCGGCGTCGAGCGACATGCCCTGGCTCTTATGCACCGTCATCGCCCAGGCGAGGCGCAGAGGGACCTGCGTGATGTTCGCTCGCTCCTTGCCGCTCTCGTCGATCTTCCATGTGGAGGGCTCGGCCACGATGCGAGCGCCGCGCCGCGTCCGCACGATCGGATTGCCCTCGTCGGGGTCGAAGCCCTCGATCACGCCGAGCGTGCCGTTGACGTAGCGCCCGGCCGGGTCGTTCTTGGTGAACATCACGATCGCGCCAATCTTGAGCTCGAGCGTCTCGGGCGACAGACATCCGCGTTTCAGCGCCTGCACGAACGGCTCGGGTCCTTTGGCGGTCATGGCGAAAACGTGTGTCTCGCCTTGAAGTTTGGCGAGTTCGCGCTGGTTGATCTCGTCGACCGCGGCGTTATGAGTGAAGAGAAGCGTGCAGCCGGCGGGAAGGCGGTCCTTCTCGACCCTTCGCGCGGCCAGGCGCTCGCGATGGAGCGGTCCGCAGGCATTGGTGCGGATCGCCGCGAGCACGTCGAGAAAGGCCGCGTCGCTCTGGCGATGCTGCTCCGAGAGGTAGCACACGGTAGGAGAAAGATCGCGCCAGGCAGGGGACGCATGGGCGAAGCCCGACCCGTAGGCGTCGCCGCCGAGCGGCAGCACGCCGGACTCGGCATCCTTGCGCAGCACCGGCGGCAGCTGGAAGAAGTCTCCGACCAACACCACCTGCAAGCCGCCGAACGGCGCGGTCGATCCTCTGACGTGGCGGCAGACCTCGTCGACCAGCGTGAGACTCCGCGCCGGCAGCATCGAGATCTCGTCGATGATGAGAACGCTGGTCTTCTCGACGCGCGCGGCAATCCGGCGGTTTGTGCCAAGCATATCGAGATCGCGGCGGGAGAGCGTGTCACGCACGCCGATGCCGCTCCAGGCATGAATGGTTGTGCCGTGACCGTGCGTGGCGGCGATGCCGGTCGAGGCGGTGTAGGCGTATCCGATGCCTGACCGCTTCAGCGTCTCGATATAGCGATTGACGGTGTGGGTCTTGCCGCTCCCGGGCTCACCGGTGAGGAAGATCGACGCCCCGGTCTTGAGCAGAGCCAGCGCCTCGTCCTGGGTCATGCGGCAAGGCTTAGTCCCGCGCGGCCGACGCGACAAGGGGACGTACCGTCTAAGGATGACGGGATGAGAGACTCCGTGCATAGATGCGTCACCCGCCGATGCAGCTCTCCCGCGCTCAGACACTCCTTCTCCTCGCCGGCATGATCGCCGCCCAGGCGCTGCTTCTTTACCTCATGAGCCATCCGCTCATCTGCAAATGCGGCTACGTCAAGCTCTGGCACTTCGACGTGCAGAGCGCCGAGAACTCCCAGCACATCATCGACTGGTATACGCCCTCGCACATCATCCACGGCTTCCTATTTTATTGGCTGCTGTGGCTCGCCTCACGTTACGTGCCGATGTCGTTCGGCGTTAGGCTCGCGCTCGCGGTGGCGGTCGAGGCCTCTTGGGAGGTCATCGAGAACACGGATTTCGTCATCAATCACTATCGCGAGATGACGATCTCGCTCGATTACTACGGCGACAGCGTCATCAACTCGGTGAGCGACACGCTGTTCATGGTGCTCGGCTTTTTTGTCGCGCGCTGGTTACCGGTCTGGCTGACCGTGTCGATCGCGCTCGCGCTCGAGGTTTTCGTCGGCGCCATGATCCGCGACAATCTCACGCTCAATATCCTGATGTTCGTGTGGCCGCTCGACTCTGTCCTGCACTGGCAGCAGGGTCGGTGAGCACGCGCCACCTCGCGCTACACGTCAGATCTGGATCTGTATGCCGAACACCATCCGCAAGATGAGCCAGAGATAGACCACGACCGTCGGGTAGAAGGTGACGCCGAAGCCGAAGGCACGCACATACGGATTGAAGTGATAGCCGACCCAAAACATGACGCGCCCGAGCAGGAACAATGCGGTGAGAATGATCAGCGTGCGCGCTTCCTGCGGCGGACAATAGATGGCGAGGCCGGCATTGCCGATGAAATAGAGGATGAACTGCTCGAACGTGTTGAGAATGAAGCGCGTGTTGATGTCCAGCGCCGAGTTGGGCTTGGCCGTGCGGCCCACCCACATATGGGGGTCGAGCCGTTGCGCGGCGACGATGCAGATCGCAACGAGCGCCGGCAGAATTGCGAACACGGCATCCCTGATCATTTGCGCGATGCGATCGCCAAGCGTCCAGTCTACCGGGGTCCAATGCCAGAGGAGTTTGGCGAGGGCGAAGAAGGCGGCCGAGAACAGCCAGTTCCCGACGAGAACATAGATGAAGGGCAGTTGGACCGCGGTGAAGCCGAAATACTGGACGCGAGGATCGCGCCGGCGGCCTCTGCGCTTCGGTGCCTGCCGCTGCTCGACGGACCGCTGCATTCTTACCCCTTGCTTCGGGCGAGCCGCTTCCATGCCGGACGCGCTGCCAACAAATCCCCACACCCGTTGTCCCCCCTAGGCATAGGGCCCACCCCGCGAAATCTCAAGATGTCAGGACAACCCAGACTCGACTGGTTAGAACAAAACGTGTACAACATGGCGGGCTGCTGTTAAGGATTGCGTTCAGCGCAGCCCTGTGGACAGGCCGCGCGCGATGTAGAAGACGCCTCCGTCGGGGCGCTACACTTGTGCCCAAGGCGTCGAGAAGCTGACGCGCGCGGGGAGGTATCGAATATGGCCGGATCGGTCAACAAAGTGATTTTGGTGGGCAATCTCGGAGCAGACCCCGAGGTGCGTCAGACCCAGGATGGGCGGCCCATCGTCAATCTGCGCGTCGCCACCAGCGACAGCTGGCGCGACAAGGCCACAGGAGAACGCCGCGAGAAGACCGAGTGGCACCGGGTGGTGATCTTCAATGAAAATCTGGCGAGAGTCGCCGAGCAATATCTGAAGAAGGGCTCCAAGGTTTATCTCGAGGGCTCGCTGCAGACGCGCAAATGGCAGGATCAGTCGGGTCAGGACCGCTATTCGACCGAGGTCGTGCTCCAGGGCTTCAACTCGACTCTGACCATGCTCGATGGGCGGCAGGGCGGAGGCGGAGAGGAGCGTCAGAGCGGCGGCGGCGATTTCGGCCGCACGGGAGGCCTCGGCGGCGGCCGAGCCAAGAATAGCGGCGCCTCCTTCGACAAGGAGCTCGACGACGAGATTCCGTTCTAGCGCTTGATCCGGGCATGGGCGGCGGTCTTTCGAGAAGATCGTGCTCACATCATAGAACGAGCACCTTCTCATGCGCTGCCTGGTGACCGGGGCCTACGGCTTCATTGGCGGCGAGGTCGTCGCGGCGCTTCGCCGCGAAGGAGCGACCGTGATCGGCTGTGGCCGCGACCTCGAGCTCGCGCGCCGCGTCAATCCCGCCATCGAGTGGATCGCTTGCGACTTCAACACCGACGTGACGCCGGCGCATTGGACCCCGCGTCTTGCCGGCATCGATGTGGTGGTGAATTGCGTCGGCATATTGCAAGGAAACCTGCGCGATGATGCCGAGCGCATCCATGCCGACGCGACGATTGCTCTGCTCGAGGCGGCGGCCGCTTCAGGGGTTCGCCGCATCGTGCATGTCTCTGCGGTCAGCGCGGAGAGCGCGATTCCGACTGCCTATGCACGCTCCAAGGCCAAGGCCGACGCCGCGCTCGGCCGCCTCGATGCCAATTGGCTGATTGTGAAGCCGTCGCTGGTGATCGGGCGCGGCGCTTATGGCGGCACGTCTCTGATGCGGGGTCTGGCCGGTCTCCCTTTCGTGTTGCCGATACCAGGGGAGGGACGCGAGCGCTTCCAACCGATCGCGCTCGACGATCTCGCCCGCGGCATCGCCCGGCTTGCCGCGCGCACCGAACCCTCGTGCACAACGCTCAACGCCGCCGGCCCGGAAACCGTCAGCTTGCGCCAGATTCTGCTGGCTTACCGCGAATGGCTCGGCTTCGGCGAAGCATGCGAGCTCATTGTGCCGCTGCCGCTCCTACGCCTCCTCCTCCGCCTTGGCGACCTCGCCGGATTTGTCGGCTACGTCACTTCGGCGAGAAGCACCTCGCTCGTGCAGCTCAGCTACGACACGCTGGTTGACGGCACCGAGTTCGCCGTCGTGTGTGGGAAGGTGAAAGGGTTCAAGGAAACGCTCGCCGCCTGGCCGGCCACCTTGCAGGACCGGCTGCACGCGCGAAGCTTCTTTGCCGTGCCGCTTCTTCAGGTCACCACCGCTCTCTTCTGGATCCTGACCGGAGTGTTGACGCTGACGCCGGCGAGCTTCGCGAGCGCAACCGCGCTCCTGGCCGGGGCGGGCCTCGATCCGACCCTGGCGAAGGCCGTGGTGGCAGGGGGCGCGATCGCCGATATCGTCGCGGGCGTGCTCTTCCTTCTACCGAGCTGGGTGAGGACCGCCGGCGTCGCGCAGCTCCTTCTCAGCGCGGTCTATCTCATCGGCCTGAGCGTGGTCGCGCCGGAGCTCTGGGCCGACCATTTCGGTCCTCTGCTCAAGGTGCTTCCGATGATGGCGGCAACACTGGTGGTGATGGCCTTCCAGGAGAAGCGGTGATGGGCGCAATCGTCTATCTCGCGCTGAAATGGCTTCACGTGATCGGCGCGGCGGTCCTGTTCGGCACGGGGCTCGGCATCGCTTTCTTCCTCTTTCGCGCCGAGCGCAACGAGCAGCCCGCCATGACCGCGGCCACGCTCAGGAGCGTGGTGATTGCCGATTATGCCTTCACCGCGACGGCAGCGATCGCTCAGCCGCTGACTGGCTTCGCGCTCGTCCAACTCGGCGGCTACGACCTCGGCCAAACATGGCTGTGGGCAAGCCTCGTGCTCTATGGGCTGATCGGAGCGTGCTGGCTGCCCGTCGTCTATTTGCAGATCAGGATGCGCGACCTTGCCGAGGCCACGGTCGCGGCGCGGCAACCCGAGCTGCCTCACGCCTATCGCCGCTTGTCACGCATCTGGTTCTGGCTTGGTTGGCCGGCCTTCCTGTCGATGCTCGCCATCTTCTGGCTGATGATCGCCAAGCCCGCTTGATGGAGCCAAAGAAAGAGCTCGGCCTCGCGTTCGCAGGGGAAGCCGGGCTCTTTCTCCGCTTGAAGCGCGAGGCGCCTCGCTATTGCGAGCTGTCCTCGCGGTCGCTCTTCTCGCCCATGATGATCTGCTGCTCGTCGAGGGTCTGATAGTCCGGCGCCTCCGCGACCATCCCCTTGGTGACGTTCGCCCTTACGGTGAGATCGTTGTTTTCATCGCGCGTGACCTTGATGTCCTCGAAGCGGATAGCGAGGTCCTTCTGGCCGATGCCGAGGAAGCCGCCGGCGCCGATCAGCACGGCGAGGATCTTGCCGTCCTTGTCGGTGATGAGGTCGGTGACCTCGCCGATCGACTCGTTATTGGCGTCGAGCACTGGTTGGCCGATGAGGTTGGCCGCCAGCAACTCGCTCGTGTCCTGCTTGACCAGGAAGGGAGAGGTTTCCTGCGCCGCCGTGGCAGATGGCGAGAGCGACTTCGGCACGTCCGACGATTGCGAGGGGGTGCCCGCCGGCGCAGGCGCCATCACCTCGGGCGGCACTTGCGGGGCCATCGGATTGGTCGGATCGGCGGGATTGGAGGGCATCGCCGTTGGCGGCTCGGCTGGCTGTTGAAGGGCCGGAGCAGCCTCGGGTGTGGTGATTGGCGCCTGCGTCTCGGCAAGGACCGGAACCGCGCCGAGCATGAGCCCAATGGCGGTGGTGGTCAGGAAACGAGTCATGGGTGTCACTCCTTCGATCGTTTCTCTCGGGGGGTTGGCGTTGTTGCGCCAGGAGAGGCCGGAGCTCTTAAGCCCCGTAGCGCCGCCTGTTCGACCAACGTCTCCTCGCCTCGATCGTTCCCTAGAATCTCGCGTCTCGCGCGCCGACATGCGGTGACGAATCGCCGTTTTGCACGGTCGCAAAAAAGCTAGTGTGCGACATCAAAATGGCGAGGCTGTGATCATCTAAGTGATTGATAAAACAAGTGAAAACAAA
>DATHCZ010000127.1:0-50812 GCA_035319265.1 Methyloceanibacter sp.
TGTTGAAGATGGTGGTGATGAAGTTGATGGCGCCGAGGATCGAGGAAGCACCGGCGAGATGCAGCGACAGGATGGCAAAGTCCATGGCAATGCCGGGAATGCCCCTAGTGCTGAGCGGGGCATAGATCGTCCAGCCGGCGCCGACGCCGTTGGCGCCCGGAGCCCCGGGCATGAAAAGCGAGGTGACCAACAGGCAGATCGAGGCGAACAGCAGCCAGAATGAGATGTTATTCATGCGCGGAAAGGCCATGTCGGGGGCGCCGATCATCAGCGGCACCATCCAATTGCCGAACCCGCCCATGGTCGCCGGCATCACCATGAAGAACACCATGAATAAGCCGTGGCCAGTGACGAAGACGTTGTACACCTCGGGATTGCCGAAGATCTGCAGGCCGGGCTCCATCAGCTCGGCGCGCATCCCCATGGATAGAATACCGCCGACGATGCCGCCGAACATGGCGAGCGTGAGATACATGGTGCCGATGTCTTTGTGATTGGTAGAGAACAGCCAGCGCCGTATTCCGTGCGGATGGACGTCGTGATGAGCTTCCTCTACGTGCGCGGCCTTGGCCATGGCGTTCTTCCTTATCTTCCTATCGTCCTTGATGTTCACTCGCGTGCGATCGTCTCTCCGAACCGGCCGATCGCGTTTAGTCCTTCGCCGCCGCGACCTTATCGGCGCTGTCAAGTGCGGCGCTAGGAGCTTTGGTCTTGGCGACCCAGTCGTCGAACTCCTTTTGCGACACGACGCGCACCGCGATCGGCATGAAGGCGTGGTTACGGCCGCACAGCTCTGAGCACTGGCCGTAATACATGCCCTCGCGCTCGGCCCTGAACCAGGTCTGCTGGAGACGACCCGGCACTGCGTCAAGCTTCACGCCGAAGGACGGCATCGCCCAGTCGTGGATTACGTCGTTCGACTTCAGCCCGACGATGACGCTCTTGCCCACCGGGACGACCACTTCATGATCGACGGTGAGCAGGCGCGGCTGACCAGGCTTGAGGTCGGCGTCCTGCACGATGATCGAATCGAACTTGATGCCCAGGTCGGGATATTCATAGCTCCAGTACCACTGATTGCCCGTTGCCGTGATGGTGAGGTCGGCCTTGGGGAAATCGTACTGAGCGAAGAGGAGCCGGAACGAGGGGATGGCGATGGCGACGAGGATCAGGATCGGCACCACGGTCCAGGCGATCTCGAGTGGGGTGTTGTGGGTGGTGCGGGTCGGCTCGGGATTAGTTTTCTCGTTGAAGCGAACCATCACATAGACCATCAGCCCGAGAACGAAGAGCGCGATCAAGGTGATGATGATGGTCACGTAAGTGTGGAACGAGGTGATCTGCTCCATGATCGGCGTGTTGGCCTTCTGGAAGCCCATCTGCCACGGAGCGGGCTGACCGTCCCCGGTCGCCGCCAAAGCCGGTCCCGTCAGAGCGAGGCCGAATGCCCCGGCAAGCACGATCAGAAATCGATTGAAAATCGCCATTCCTCCACTCCTAAAGCCTGCTCCCTTTAGCCCATCGCCTCGTTAAGGGAAGAGACCGATGAACGCAATCACAAGGGACATGGGCGAAACCAGCGTCGCCCACGCCGCCTGGCCGAAAGGCAAGGGCGGCGCGAAAGTTTAGTCGCGATATCGGGCGTCGCCCCCCAACCGAATTCTTGCTGCCAGGCCCCGCGCGCGGGGGCTGGAGGCTCTTTTCGGATGTTCAAATCATAAAGGCCACAAATTGGCAACACTCATGATTCATGGGATTTACCCTGCCGCTGCGGCATATGCACGCTTGCACAGGACCTTCACGGCAGATGGAGAAATTTCCGCGAGGGACGAGCGTCGAAATTTGGCCCTAATACTCGGCGATGGCCGTTTTCCATGTCGCGTGCTCCTGTCGCAACCCGCTTCATCTTCCCCGCTTCTCTGCGTAAACCTTTAATGCGCGACGACGCGCGGCAGCCGGTCTCTATCTGAAAGCCATGGCGCACATGCCCAGAACGCAGCACCACTCTCCGCAGGGACGCTCGCTCGCAAGGCTTTCTGCAGCGCTTGCGCTCGTGCTCGGTTTGGCGAGCCATGTCGATGCGCAAAGCGCTTCGCCCGAACCGGCGCCCGTTGCCACAGGACCGGGGAGCGTAGTGCGTGAGACGCATGGGGCTTGGCAGGTGAGCTGCCGGACGCCGCCGGGGGCCAAGGAAGAGAAATGCGCGCTGGTGCAGAGCGTCACCGCCGAGGACAGGCCAAATGTCGGGCTGACCGTCGTGTTCTACAAAGCGATCGGCGAGGACAAGAAGTTATTGCGCGTGGTGGTGCCGCTCGGCGTGCTGCTCCCGACCGGGCTCGGCCTCAAGATCGACGGGCAGGACGTGGGCAACGCACCCTTCTTGAAATGCGGCAAACGCGGCTGCGTCGCGGAGGTCGTGCTGCAAGACGAGGTCATCAACAAGATGAAGGCAGGCGGTACCGCCATGTTCATCATCTTCGACACGCCGGAGGCCGGCATCGGCATCCCAGTCAGCTTGCAGGGATTCGGCGACGCGCTTGCCAATCTGAAATAGCCGGCCATCTCAGCGCAAAAAAAATCGGCGGCAGAAAAGGAGAATCCGCCGCCGATTACATCCGTCTTGGGGGACGGACTAGCGTCCCATCAGTGCAGGGTAGCAGATGGGACGGTGACTTGACCGCTATATGGTTAGCGGCGCGCACCCCTTCAAGGGTCCCTTCGAGCGTCTCCAACAGCCGTTCGATGAGAACCGTTGATGCACGCTTCAGGGGGAACCCTTGTTGAACACTTCACAGCGGCACCTTCTCCAGCGCGAGGTCCGGCTCACCGCACAGCACAAGCATCCGCGCGCGCACCGCATCGCGCAGTCGGACAGCCGCACCGAAATCGCTTCCATCCGCCCACATCGCTTTCCCGATGTGCACACTTATGTTGCTCGGGCGGGGGAACCATTGTCCGCCGCGTAACGCCGACCGCGTGCCGCCGATCACAATCGGCACCACCGGGATGCCGGCCTCCGCGGCAACCTGGAACGATCCAAGACGAAATCCCAGTAGCCCAGGCATCCGGGTCAACGTGCCTTCCGGAAACGAAACGGTGCGCTCTCCAGACCGCGATGCCGCGAGCACTTTACGCGCATCCTCGACGCCGCCTTCTACGTCGGTTCTGCGCACGAACAGAGTGCCGGTGCGGCGGAGGAAGGGACCTGCGACCCGCTGCCCCGCCAGCTCCTCCTTGGCAACAAATGATAGCGGCCCGGGGATCACCGCGGAAAGCAGCAGAGGATCGAGATAGCTTGCATGGTTGACAGCGAGCAGCACGCCCCGCGCAGGGATCGGCTCTTCGACCTCGACCTTGGGCGACTGCCCCGTGAGCCACAGGAAGCTGCGCGCCACATGGTGGATGACCTCGTGGCGCCAACTCCGCCGCGGCAGAAGAAGGACGGCACACCAGGTCATGCCGGCGCCCGCGACTAACAGTGCCCACCAGTAGGCTGCATAGAGAAGATCGAAAATCCTGCTCTTTAGCCGGCGGGCGCGATGGCCAAGCCCCGACAACGACAGTCTCGTCAGTTGCCACCACAGCGCATAGCCCTTTTTCGAAAGCGATCCGCCCTCGTAGAGCGAGCGCGCCGCAGACCGCCGCAGCTTGCCGCTGGAGGTTTTCGGTACGGTGTTGGGCGGCGCCAGCACGACCTCGTCCGGCGCCATATCGAGCTCCGTCTTCGCGACGTCGATAATCTTGCTCCTCAGCGCTTCGATGTCGCTCTGCGCAGTGAGGCGCGTTTCAACAAGCAGCACGAGCCGCTCGGTGCCTGCGCCTCCCAATGCGCTGGGAAACGCGGCCACGCATCCCTTGCGCACGCCTTCCACTCCACCGACGAGTTCCTCCAGCTCCTGCGGGTAGATGTTGCGTCCGGCCTTGATGATCATGTCCTTGATGCGGCCGGTGATGAACACATCGCCGCCCGCGATGTAAGCCCTGTCTCCGCTCTCCAGCCAATCGCCGTCGAAGAGTGCCTTGGTCTTCTCCTCGTTGCGAAAGTAACCCTGCGTCGCGGATGGACCCTTGAACTGGAGGCGTCCCTCGGTTCGTTCGGGAACCTCGATGCTAGCCTCATCGACAATTCGAATCTCGTGTCCGGCGATCGGCCGGCCGCAGGCCACAAACTCGAGCGCGGTCGCATCGTCTGGCTCTGCCGGCCTCGCCCTTCCATCGCGGGAAAGCGCTGAGCGCTGCACCCGGTCGACAATCGGTCCCCGCCCGACGGGAGGGCAGGTAAGACCAACCGAGTTTTCGGCCATTCCATAGACCGGAGCCATGGCCTTGGGCGGAAATCCGAACTTGGCAAAACGAGCGGTGAAGCGGGCGATCGTGCCGGGACTAACCGGCTCGGCTCCGTTCATCAGCATCCTGAGCGAGCTGAGATCGAGACCCTTGATGTCCTCGTCATGCACATTCTTGCAGCACAGCTCGTAAGCGAAATTCGGCGCCGCCGAGAGCGTGGCCCGGTGCCGACTTATCGCGCGCAGCCATCTTCCCGGATCAGCGAGGAACGCGAGAGGCGGCATGATCACCGTCGGCACGCCATAGTGGAGCGCGCCCAGCCACGCGCCGATCAGTCCCATATCGTGATAGAGCGGGAGCCAGCTCACGAAGACATCCGAGGAGCTCGCAGCGAGTGCCTCTCCCACACCGCGAATGTTGGCCAGAAGGTTTGCGTGGGTAAGAACCACACCCTTGGGGTCGCCGGTGCTGCCGGATGTGTATTGGATGAGCGCAATCGTGTCCGGGCCGGCCGCCAAGGGCCGCTCGACAGCTCCCGCGCGCGACAGCTCTTTCACCGTCGCCACATGTCGTAAATCTTCGGCCAGCCCCAGCATCAGCTGGCCGACGGTGCGGATTTCCGCCCCGATAATGAGAAAACTCGCGCCGGCATTCCTCAGGATGGTGGCCTGCCGCCGCAGATGATCCTCGACCTGGGCGCGCCGGAATGGGGGATAGACGGGAACGGGCACCCCCCCGGCATAGAGCACCCCAAAGAACGCCTTAAAGAATGCGGCCTCCGTCGGTAGCATGATGGCCACGCGGTCGCCGGGCTCAAGCCCCTGCTCGATCAACCCTGCAGCTACGCTGCGACTCTCCAGATCGAGTTCGGCATAGGAGATCGTCTGCTCCTCGTCTTCGCTGTGCCACAGCAACACATGGGGGCGCTCGCCATGTGACTGTACGTGATGCGCCAGAACCGCGATGAGGGTCGTTTCGGAGAACGGCGCGACGATCTCGGGCAGCTCCGTAATTTCCGGCGTCCGCGTTTCCATCGCCGCGGCACTGTGCGGTGCTTCGGCGACAAGCGCGTGTAGAAGGTCACGCGGCGTGTTTGCATCCGCAAGCAACTGGTCAGGCAGGCGAACCTTGAATGCGCGATCGATCCGCAGCACGAGCTCGGCTCGACCCAGGCTGTCGAGCCCTAGATCTCGGTCAAGCTCACTGTCGAGCGCGACAGCGACTCTGCGCTGCATTTCCGGATGCAGCTCCCAGACCAGGTCCCTGACGAGGCGAGTGAATCTTGCGGCGAGCTCGGGACTCGTTGTCTCTGGAGTGGTTCCCGTTGAACGCTGCCGCGAGTCGATCATTGGTTGAGAGTCCCCGACTCGCGGCTTGTGAAGGGCGGGCCGCCCAAATTAGGGAATTCTTTTTAGTTTCCTCTTGTCGTTGACGGCAATCAACCGCGATCACACCAACAGCTTGGAGACGTAACTTCGCGCGCGGCAGCCCGACATCGCCAGCCGCTAGAATGCCTGGGTATCGAACAGCCTGTCGATGTTGCCATGCCAGGCCCCGCGATACTCGGCCAGCAGCCGATCCGAGGGAGAGCGTCTCGCCTCCACCGTCTCGAGCAGCGGCTCGAGCGCCGCGCGTTCGTCCTCGCCATTTCGGCCGACCCGCGCCCGGCGGCGCAGTCCGCCAAGCGCGATCGTCACTACCTCACGGGCGACATCGAGCAGTGCGCCACGGCGGAAGGGGGTGGCAAGACCGAGCCGCGGCACCGAATCGCGTAACACCTGACGCTCTGCCGCAGTCCAATCGGCGATGAGCGCGCAAGCCTGATCGAGCGCTTCGCTGTCGTAAAGGAGCCCGACCCACAGCGCCGGCAGAGCGCAGAGCTGGCGGAGGTTGCCGGCGTCGGCTCCGCGCATTTCGAGGAAGCGCTTCAGCCTCACATCGGGGAACAGCGTGGTGAGATGGTCGGCCCAGTCGTCAAGAGACGGCAGTACGCCAGGGAGCGGGGCAAGCTTGCCGTCGAGGAAATCGCGGAACGAAGCGCCGGCAACGTCGATATAGCTCTCGTCGCGATAGACGAAATACATCGGTACATCGAGCGCGTAATCAACGTAGCGCTCGAATCCCATGCCGTCTTCGAAGGCGAAAGGCAATAGCCCGGTGCGATCGGGATCGGTGTCGCGCCAGATCTCGGCGCGATAGGATTGGTAGCCGTTCGGCTTGCCGTCGGTGAAGGGCGAGTTGGCAAACAGAGCGGTCGCAACCGACTGGAGCGCAAGCCCGACGCGCAGCTTCTTGACCATGTCGGCTTCGCTCGAGAAGTCCATGTTCACCTGGACCGTCGCGGTGCGGAACATCATGTCGAGGCCGAGCCGCCCCCGCGTCGGCATATAGCGCTTCATGATGTGATAGCGCTCTTTCGGCATGGCCGGGGTCTCGGCGAGCGTCCATTTCGGCGAGAATCCCAGGCCAAGGAAGCCGAGGCCGAGCTCTTTCCCCACCTCGCCGACCTCGGCGAGATGCTGGCGGATCTCTTCTTGCATCTGGTGCACGGTGTCGAGCGGCGCACCGGAGAGCTCGAGCTGTCCGCCGGGCTCCAGACTCACAGAGCCGCCCTTCGGGCAATCCTTGCGGCGAAGAGCGATGATATTGCCTTTCTCCAGCACCTCGTCCCAGCCAAAGCGGTCGCGGAGCGATTCGAGCAGAACGCGGATGCCGCGATCGCCCTCGTAAGCGACCGGCGAGTGATCGGCGGTACGAAACACGAATTTCTCGTGCTCGGTGCCGATGCGCCAATCGCTCGCGACCTTGCAACCCTCCTCGAGATAAGCGACGAGCTCATCGCGCGAGCGAATGATCGGGCTTTCCGGCCCACTCACCCGTGTCGACATTGCAAGACGCTCCGGTTTCGAGGTTGAGGGTTGGGGGACGCCTGCGAGAAGAGCAAGGCAAGCTCAGAGCGCAAAGGGCGGCCTTTATGGCGCTTGCCGCATCACTCTTACAAGCGATTCCTTACTTAACGCCAATCGCCGAGCGAAGCGTTCACAAGGGCGAGAGCGGCGACTGCGGCGGTGTCGGCGCGCATCACCCTCGGCCCCAGCGAAATGGGGTGCACGAAGGGCTTTGCAAGAAGCAAAGAACGCTCCTCGGGATCGAAGCCGCCCTCGGGGCCGATGAGAACGGCAAGCGGACCCGGTGCAAGCGCAGCAAGCGCCGCAAGCGGCGAAGCCGACGGCGCCGCCTCGTCGGCAAAAACCAGGGGCCGGACCGCGTCCCAGTCATTCAGAACTTTGACGAGAGGTTCGGGTGTTTCGACCTCGGGAACGCGCAGGATGCCGCACTGCTCCGCAGCTTCGATCGCGTTGGCGAGGAGGCGGTCCGTCTTGACGCGCTCGGCGACGGTGCGGCGCGTGAGCACCGGACGAAGCACGCTCGCTCCGAGTTCCGTCGCCTTTTGCACGACATAGTCGAGACGCGCGCGTTTCAGAGGAGCGAAGAGATAGTGAAGGTCGGGACCAGGCTCTTGCGGGCGAGTCTGGTGCGAGACGAGGGCACGGGCCCGCTTCTTGGCAATCGTACCGAGCGACGCGCACCATTCGCCATCCTTACCGTTGAACAGCAGGATTTCCTCGCCTTGGCGAAGCCGGAGCACATTGGCGAGATAGTGGACCTGGCCAGTATCGAGTTCGAGCTCAGCGCTCGGCGCTAGCTTTGACTTGACGAATAGCCGCTGAAGCTTAGAGGGCATGGGAGGGTCAGGCCGAAGGGTCGCGAAAGACACATGCCACGTCCAACTCAACAAGGCAAAGACGCCGCGCTCGCCGCCGCCGCGACCGGCAACATCGTTGATCGGTTAGCGCCCAAAGCGGTCCTCCCCTATCTCAGGCTCGCCCGCGCCGATCGTCCGGTTGGAATCTTTCTGCTCGCATTTCCCTGCTTCTGGTCGGTGTCGCTCGCGGCGCGAAGCATCGGCGATGCCTACGCCGACCCCTCTCTCCTGCTGCTCTTTTTGATCGGCGCTGTGGTCATGCGCGGCGCCGGCTGCACCTATAACGACATCGTCGATCGCGACATCGACGCCAAGGTCGCGCGCACGATGACGCGGCCGCTGCCGAGCGGTCAGGTCACACCCAAGGCGGCGTTCGCCTTCATGGTGGTGCTCAGCCTCATTGGGCTCGCGGTACTGCTGTCGCTCAACCGCATCTCCATCTGGCTCGGGCTCGGGGTGCTGCCAATCGTCGCGCTCTATCCTTTCGTCAAGCGCTTCAGCCATTGGCCGCAGGCCATTCTCGGGCTCGCCTTCAACTGGGGCGCGCTGATGGGTTGGACCGCGGTGCTCGGTCGCCTAGACTTGGCCCCACTCGTCCTCTACGCGGGCGCAGTCTGTTGGACCATCGGCTACGACACGATCTACGCGCACCAGGATCGCGAGGACGATGGCCTGCTCGGGGTGAAATCGACGGCGCTCCGTTTCGGAAACGCCACCAAACCATGGCTTACGCTTCTTTATTCGAGCGCCTGGCTGGCAATCACCAGTGCGGGGCTTCTGGCGGGCGCCGGATTCGCTTTCCTCATCGGCATGGCCGCGGCGGCGGCCCAGCTCGGCTGGCAGGTCGTGACGCTCGATACGGACGATGCGGAGAACTGTCTCACCCGCTTCCGCTCGAATCGCGACTTCGGTGCCATCGTATTCGCGGCAATCCTCATCGACATGGGGCTTGCGGCGATCATGTGAGGAGCCCAGATAGACAGCGGGCCTCGGAACGCGAACGCTCCGAGGCCCGGTTGACGCCTTGCTGTTATCTTCCTCGTGAAGAGGATGACGCCTTGCTGTTAGCTTCCCCCTGTGGCCGCCTTGAGCAGCCTTTATTGCCACGATCCTGCCACAGAAGTTTTCCGAGACGCTTAATGGACGTTGTTAATGACTGGTATGCGGTGGTTAGCTCGCCGCATGGTTTAGAGAGTCTTCCCGGGCGCCAATGACTGCGATTGAACCGAAAGAATGGCTGCAGGAGACCACCTCGCTCGAGGAGGATTACGAGCTTCTTAAGCAGGCGTCGCGCGACGCGGGCGCTCTCGCGCTCAGTTATTTTCGCCAGCAGATCTCCGTCAATCGCAAGCCGGACGGCTCTGAGGTGAGCGAGGCCGACCTCGCCGTCGACACCGCGCTCAAGCTCGATCTCGCCAACAAGCGTCCCGACTATGGCTGGCTCTCAGAAGAGAGCGAGGACGACAAAGAGCGGCTGAAACACCACCGCGTGTGGATGGTCGATCCGATCGACGGCACCAATGCCTTCTTGCGCCATGTGCCGGAATGGACGATCTCGGCTGCTCTCGTCGAGGACGGCACGCCCGTGCTGGGCGTCGTGTTCAATCCCGCCACCAAGCAGTTCTTTTCGGCGATGCGCGGCAAAGGCGCCTTCCTCAACGACAAGCCGATCAGAGCGAGCCAGAAGGCATCACTCGACGGCGCGCTGCTGATTGCGAGCGGCGGCCTGTTCAAGAAGAAGATCTGGAAGGAGCCTTGGCCGGAGGTGAATACGCGTTGGGTAAACTCCGTCGCCTACCGGCTCGCGCTGGTCGCCTGCGGCGAGGCCGACGCCACCATATCGCTTTCGGGCAAATGTGAGTGGGACCTGGCGGCGGCGGCGGCGATTGTCGCCGAGGCGGGCGGCATCATCACCGATCATCACGGCAAGTCGCACCCCTATAACTCTCCCTCCCCCCGCTTGCCGAGCCTAGTGGCAAGCGGACCAAAGCTGCACCCGCTTCTCATCGAACGCACAAACCGCGTAGACCTCTAGCCCCCGTTTCGGCAAAGTTGCGGAGGTTTTGGACAAGAACGACAGGAGCGGGTATGGCGGGGGCTAAAGCGGGTAAGCGTCAGCTGCTTCATCTCGTCTTCGGCGGCGAGCTGACGTCGCTCGATCGAATCGAGTTCGGCGATCTCAAGAAGCTCGACATTGTCGGCATCTATGCCAACTATGCCGAGGCCTACGACGCCTGGAAGGACGCCGCTCATCGAACGGTCGACGATGCGCATATGCGCTACTTCATCGTGCATCTGCACCGGCTGCTCGATCCCGGCGAAGCAAGTGGCGCAGCATAAGGCCATGGGGCAAGGGCTGGCGGGTTTTTCGCCTTAGGGGCAGAAGCGGCCGCATGCTAGAAGAGCGGCGACGTTGCCGGGTCTTATCCCGCAGACTGTTGGAAAACCGGGGAAGCGCTTGAAAGATCAGCTGTTCAGGGACGTCAGCAGCATCACCAGGAGCGGGGACGAGCTTCAGGTCGAATACTCGACCGGGGAGATCGTGGTGCGCATCTGGCGCGAGCATTTGCGCCCAAGGATCGGGATCCTGCTGATCGCCAGCATCGCCATGATCCTCACCGCCGCCACGACCGGCGCCATTCCCTTCCTCATCCAGCGGACGGCCGACGACGTGTTCGTCGCCAAGAACCAGCAGATGGTCTACTTCGTCACCGCGGCCATCGTCGTGGTGACGATCATCAAGGCGATCGCCGAATATGTCGGCGACGTGGCGGTGAACTATCTCGGCAACCGCTTTATCGCCGATCTGCGCATCCAGATGTTCGCCAAGCTCGCCCGCGCCGATCTCAGCTTCATCCAAACGGTGCATTCGGGACGGCTGTTGTCGAGCTTCCTCAACGACGCGACGTTGATCCGCGCCACGGCGAGCCGCTCCCTCGTCACGCTCGGCGAGAACTATCTCAAGGTCATCATCCTGATCGCCACCATGTTCTACATGGATGCGCGCTTCTCGGTGCTGATTCTGATCTTCATGCCGCTCGCCTGGTTCCTGCTGTCACGCCAACGGCGCACGATGCGGAAGTCGACGTCGAAATCGCTGCAGGAGACGGGCGACCTCTCGGCGCTCATCACTCAGACCTTGCGCGGCATGCGCGTGGTACGCGCCTATCGCCAGGAGAACCACGAGGAGAAGCGTGCCGTCACAGCCATCAACCGCGCGCTCGAGTTCACCATGCGCGGGACACGCGCCCGCGCGCTGTCGAGCCCCTCGATCGAGTTGCTCACCGGCCTGGGCTTCGCGCTGGCGATCTATTTCGCCGGCACCAAGGGCGTGCGCGGGGATCTCACGCTCGGCCATTTCATGGGCTTCATGACCGCCGCGCTCCTCATCTATACGCCGCTCAAGAGCGCGGCGACGCTGCAGACCCAGCTTCAGGAAGGCATGGCAGCCGCCAGCCGCGTATTCGGCGTGGTCGACCTCAAGGTCCATCTGGTCGAGGCGCCCGACGCGAAGCCGCTTGCACTCAAGAAGGGTGAGATCGAGTTCAGTAATGTGTCCTTCGCCTACGAGCCGCAAAATCCCGTGCTCAAGGGCGTCAGCCTCACGGTGCCCTCGGGGCGGACCGTGGCTCTGGTCGGACCGTCTGGCTCGGGCAAGAGCACGCTGGTCAACCTCGCGCTCCGCTTCTTCGATCCCGAGCGCGGCAAGGTGATGATCGACGGCCAGGACATCAAGCACACGACCATCGAGTCCTTACGCGATTCGATCGCGCTGGTGACGCAGGACCCGGTGCTGTTCGACGACACGATCCGCGCCAATATCGCCTACGGGACCAAGCCCATGGTCGAGGAGGAGGTGATCGCCGCCGCCAAGGCCGCTGCCGCGCACGATTTCATCACCTGCCTGCCCAAGGGCTACGACACACGCGTCGGCGAGGCCGGCGGTTTGCTCTCCGGCGGCGAGCGCCAGCGCATCGCCTTTGCGCGGGCGATCTACAAGGACGCGCCTATCCTGCTGCTCGACGAACCGACCAGCTCGCTCGACTCAGAGGCCGAGGCCAAAGTGCAGATCGCGCTCGAGGAGCTGATGCGCGGCCGCACCGTGTTGATGATCGCCCACCGCCTGTCGACGGTGAAAAAGGCGGACCTCATCTGCGTGCTCGATCAGGGCCGCATCGTCGAGACCGGACGCCATGACGAGCTCGTCGCCAAAGGCGGCCTCTATACCAGGCTGCATCGCACCCAGTTCGGCATTGCCGGAGGGTTCGCCGCGGCCTCGCCGGAGACTGAAGGCGCAATCGCCGTGGCTGGCGAATAGCGACGCGTAAGCTTGATGTTGAAACGGCTGCTAGCATCGAAGCCCGCCGCGGCCATGGGCAGTGCGCTGCTCGCTGCGTATATCCGCCTCGTCTACGCGACAAGCACGATCAAACGCGATCCGCCCGATACCGACGCCAAGCTGTTCGACCAGCACCCCCAGATCCTCGCCATGTGGCACGGACAGTTCCTGCTCCTGCCGAAGCTCAAGCCCGCGCGTCCGGCGGATGTCCGCGCCATGGTGTCCCGCCACGGCGATGCGGAGATCATCGGCGCCGTGCTGGAGCGCTTCGGCATGCACCTGATCAGGGGCGCCGGAGCCGGCAAGAGGCGGCGGAACCGGGGCGGCGCCACGGCCATGCGTGAATCCTTGCGCGCGCTCGCCTCGGGCGCGACCGTGGCCATGACCGCTGACGTGCCGCCGGGCCCCGCGCGCAAGGCGGGAGTGGGCATCGCAACGCTCGCGGCAGTGTCGGGGCGGCCGGTCGTGCCGTTTGCCATCGCCACGCGCCGTTTCATCGCCCTTCCCACCTGGAGCGCGTTCACCATCAACCTCCCCTTCTCCACCCTTGTCATCGTCATTGGCGATCCGGTGCGGGTGAGAGGCGAGGACGCGGAAGCGATCGAGATGGGGCGGCTTGCGATCGAGCGGGCGCTCAACGAGGTCACGGCGCGCGCCTATCGGCTCGCCGGAGCGAGCGATCCGTTGAACCGGCAGGAGGCCGTCAAGCCGGGGCTGACGCTCAAGACTTACCGCGTGCTCACGAAACTCGCTGCTCCCCTTGCGCCGCTGATCCTCGCCTGGCGCACGCGACGCGGCAAGGAGGAGATCGACCGGCGACCCGAGCGCTACGGCGTGTCGAGCGCAGCGCGGCCGTCAGGCTTCCTCGCGTGGTTTCACGCGGCGAGCGTCGGCGAGGCCAATGCCGCTCTGCCGGTGATCGAGAACATCGCGGCAGAACATCCAGGGGTGAAGATCCTGCTCACCACCGCCACGGTCACTTCGGCGAGGCTTGCGCGCGTGCGGCTGCCCAAGGGCGCGCTGCATCAATATGTGCCGCTCGACAATCAGGGCTTCGTGCAGCGCTTCCTGCACCATTGGCGCCCCGACCTGGCGGTGCTGGTCGAGTCCGAGATCTGGCCAAATTTGGTGCTCGAGACCAAGGCCCAAGGCGTTCCCCTCCTCCTCATCAATGGGCGCATGTCGACGCCCTCTTTCCAGCGCTGGCGGCGGCGTCCAGGCATGAGCCGGCCGCTTTTCTCGGCCTTCGACCTCGTGCTCGCCCAGAACGACCGCCTGGCGGAGCGCTTCAGCCAGCTCGGCGCTTCGCGTGCGCTCGATGTCGGCAATCTGAAGGCCGATGCACCGCCTCCTCCCGCCGATTTGCCCGGCAAGCGCCGGCTTGCCGCTTCGCTATCGGGTCGAACGGTGTTCCTTGCCGCGAGCACGCATCAGGGCGAGGAGGATGTCGTCGCCGCGGCACACCTCAAGATGAAGCCAAGGACGGCTGATCTCCTCACCATCATCGTGCCGCGTCATCCAGAGCGCGGGCCCCTCATCGCCGAGCAGCTCAGGGCGGCGAATCTGAATGTCGCATTGCGCTCGGAGGGGAAGCTGCCGGAGCCGAGGACCGACATCTATGTCGCCGACACGATCGGAGAGCTCGGCCTGTTCTATACGCTCGCACCGGTCGCCTTTATCGGCGGCTCGCTCGTTCCGCACGGGGGGCAAAACCCCGTGGAGGCAATCAAGCTCGGCGCCGCGGTGCTGATGGGACCCCATCGGCAGAACTTCCGCGATTCCTACACCGACCTCCTGCGTGTTGGGGGCTGCAAGGAGGTGTCGGACGCCGAGAGCCTCGCAGCAGCCGCACTCGATCTCCTTAACGATGCCACCGGGCGCACCGTCATGACGTCTCGGGCCGAAGGGGCCATCGCCGCCATGAGCGGAGCGCTCCCGCGTACGCTCGCCGCGCTCGAGCCCTATCTTCCGCCCAAGACGACGCTTCAGCATGCCTCTTGAGACGCCGTCCTTCTGGTATCGCCAAAGGGGCGCCGTCGCAGCGGCACTCGCCCCTTTGGGAGCACTCTACGGCAGGATCGCCGAGGCAAGGTTCGCGCACACGGCGCCCTATCGTTCCCGCCTTCCGGTGATCTGCGTCGGGAATTTCACGTTAGGGGGCGGCGGCAAGACCCCGACCGCGATCGCGGTCGCCTCTCTGCTCGCGGGCCTCGGCGCGAGGCCCTGCTTCCTCACCCGCGGCTACGGGGGCAAGAGGACGGGTCCGGTCGAGGTCAAGTCAGGCGATGGCGCGGCCGACGTGGGAGACGAGCCGTTGCTGCTCGCGGAGGCCGCGCAGACCATGATCTCGGGAGATCGCGCCGCGGGCGCCAAGGCGATCGAAAGCACCGATGCCACCGCCATCGTCATGGATGACGGCTTCCAGAATCCAGGCCTGGCCAAGGATCTATCATTGATCGTGGTGGACGCCGGGCTTGGCATCGGTAATGGACTGGTGATGCCGGCCGGCCCCTTGCGCGCGCCACTCGATCCCCAGATCGCCCGCGCTGACGCTCTGATCATCGTCGGCACCGGCGGCAACGCGGCACCGCTCGAGCAGGCCTTCACGGCAAGGGGCAAGCCCGTGTTGAGGGCGCGCGTGGTGCCACGCCAGGACAAACGCTGGCTCGGCGTGCTCCCCGTCATCGCCTTCGCCGGAATCGCAGCGCCCGAGAAGTTCTACGCCACGCTCTCCGCCAACGGCGCGCGCATCCTCGCCAAGCACTCCTTCGGCGATCATCACCGCTACACCCGCAGGGAGGCGGCGGCGCTCTTGAAGGAGGCCGACGAGCGCAAGGCCATGCTGGTCACGACCGAGAAGGACTTCGTGCGGATCCCCGACGAGGAGGGCACACCGCTCGGCGAGCTCAAATTCCGCTCGCGCCCCTTCCCCATCGCCATCGCGTTCGAGGACGAGGCAGCAATCAAGGCTCTGCTCGCGAAGGCGCTCGCCAAAGCATGATGGGTCATTACGGGGTTTGGCCCCGCAGCCCAATACCCGAGGACCTCGGTTACTGGATGCCCGCTTTCGCGGCATGACGTTACTTGGCGGAAATAGGATGCGTCTCGCGGAAGCGCTTGAGCGAGGTCGCCGCGTCGATATAGGCCTCCTGAAGCTCGACGCTCCAATAGCGGAGCTCGTCGAGCGCGATAGTGCGGCCGGTCACCGCACAGCGCACGAAATCACCGGGCGAGAGCACTTGCACCTCACCGTCGAGATATTTGAGCTTGGCCTCGCCTTTGAAGCCGAGATTGCGTTCGAAACGGTTCATCAAAACAAAGCTGCTCGATTCGTCTGGCTGCGTGTCGTCACAATATAGTCAAGCGAATGCGGCGCGCCAGTGTCGTCGTCAGACCTAGAGCAAAGTTCCTTGCTTGTCGTGGTCGCCGCGTTTCTTCTTCCGCTCGCCCTCCGGCTTACGCGGACGCGCGTCGGCATGCGCTCCAACATGGCCGTCGGCGAACTCGATGTCGAGGCCAGCGCCCGACGTCACCTCCGACGCGCGGCGCACCATCCCGCCATCGGCGTCACGCACTAGGGCGAAGCCGCGCGCGAGCACGTTATGATAGCCGAGAGTCTCGAGCAGCTTCGCCTGGCCATAGAGCCTTTGCCGCAAGCGGTCCAGCATGGCGGCGACCGCCCTCTCCCTTGCGCGGTCGAGACGGATGAGCCGGTCGCGCCCGGCGGCAGCGCCGCGCGCCACGATGTGCGGCCTGAGCCGCGTCGCGGCGCGCTCGAATTCGGTGCGATGGGAGCGCGCATTGGCGATCAGCGCGCGCTTCAGATTCCCGCTTACGCTGTCGAAGCGCTGGCGGGGGAGATCGAGGATGTTGCCGCGGCGCGGCAGACCGCGCGTGGCGGCAAGGAAGCGCCCGCGCCTGGCCTCGAGCGCTCGGCGCAGAGTGCTCGCGGCGCGTAGTCCATAGCCGGTGACCGTGATGAGGAGATCGGCCCGGACGGGAACGGCGCGCTCGGCAGCGGCGGTCGGTGTCGGCGCCCGCCAGTCGGCGACCAAATCGATGATGGTCCAATCGGTCTCATGGCCGACCGCAGAGATGAGGGGGATCGCTGAGCCTGCGACCGCGCGCGCAACGACCTCCTCGTTGAAGCCCCAGAGATCCTCGAGGCTGCCACCACCGCGCGCGACGATGATGAGATCGGGGCGCGGAATCGCAGCGCCGATCACCAGCGTGTTGAAGCCGGTGATGGCAGCCGCCACCTCGACGGCACAGGTCTCGCCTTGCACTCTCACCGGCCACACCAACACATGGGAGGGAAAACGGTCGGAGAGGCGATGCAGGATGTCGCGAATGACCGCGCCGGTCGGCGATGTCACCACCCCGACGATGCGCGGCAGGAAGGGAAGCGGCTTCTTGCGTGCCTCGTGGAACAGGCCTTCGGCGGCGAGCATCTTCTTGCGCTGCTCGAGCAGAGCCATGAGAGCGCCGATGCCGGCCGGCTCGAGCTCGTCGATCACGATCTGGTATTTGGAGCGGTCGGGATAGGTGGTGACGCGGCCCTTGGCGACGACCTCGAGCCCTGCCTCAGGCTTGAACTTGAGGCGGGCGAAGGTGCTGCGCCAGATCACCGCCTCGATGCAGGCGTTCTCGTCCTTCAGCGTGAAGTAGCAATGGCCCGACGAATGCGGGCCCTTATAGCCCGAGATCTCGCCACGCAGCTTGATGAGGCCGTAGGCGTCCTCGACCGTCCGCTTGAGCGCGAAGGCAAGCTCCGAGACGGTATATTCGACGAGATTTGTTACCTGCGCTGCGGTGCGGTCGGCCATTGGTGTCCTTTACGAAGCCATGCAATACAGGTCTGACATGCGGGCGACAAGCGGAGCAGACGCTGGATGAATGTGTTGTTGATCGGCGGCGGCGGCAGGGAGCACGCGCTCGCCTGGAGGCTTGGTCAAAGCCCCCTTCTCGACATACTCTATTGCGCGCCGGGCAATGCCGGAATCGCGGAGGTTGCTGAGTGCGTCGCTCTCGATATTGCGAATCACGACGCTCTGATCGGCTTCTGTAGGGAGAAGAACATCGGGCTTGTGGTGATCGGACCCGAGGCGCCGCTCGTCGAAGGCCTTGCCGACGATCTCGAAGCCGCAGGCATCAAGGTGTTCGGTCCGTCGAAGGCCGCGGCCGCGCTCGAGGGCTCCAAGGGCTTCACCAAGGACCTCTGCGCCGCCTACGGCATCCCGACTGCCGCTTATCATCGCTTCGCCGAAGCGGCAGCCGCCAAGCACTACGTTGCAAGCCAGAGTCTGCCCATCGTGGTCAAGGCCGACGGGCTCGCCGCTGGAAAAGGTGTCACCATTGCCACGACGAGGGCAGAGGCCGACGCCGCGATCGATGCCTGCTTCTCGGGCGCATTCGGCGCGGCGGGCGCGCGCGTGGTGATCGAGGAATTTCTCGACGGCGAGGAGGCGAGCTTCTTCGCTCTCGTCGACGGCTCGACGGCGCTTCCGCTTGCGACCGCTCAGGACCACAAGCGCGCCTTCGACGGCGACAAGGGCCCGAACACCGGCGGCATGGGCGCCTACTCGCCGGCGCCGATCTTGACGCCTGCGTTATGCGCGCGCGTCATGGAGGAGATCGTGCTGCCGACGGTGCGTGCCATGGCCGAGCGCGGGATGCCGTTCAAGGGCGTGCTCTATGCCGGGCTGATGATCAAGGAAGGATCGCCCAAGCTCATCGAATATAACGTGCGCTTCGGCGATCCCGAGGCGCAGGTGCTGATGATGCGGCTCAAATCTGACCTCCTCCCTGCCCTTCTCGCGGTGGCTGAGGGCGATCTCGGCGGCATCACGCTCGACTGGCACGACGAGGCGGCGCTCTGCGTGGTGATGGCTGCGAAGGGCTATCCGGGCGCCTATGTGAAGGGCACCGAGATCAAGGGGCTGGACGAAGCCGGCGCCGATCCCGACGTGCAGATCTTTCATGCCGGAACCAGGCGCGACGGCGCGCGACTCTTGGCTGAGGGCGGCCGTGTGCTTGGCGTCACCGCGCGCGGCAAGGACGTGGCCGAGGCGAAACGGCGCGCCTATCGCGCCGTGGACAAGATCGACTGGTCCGGCGGCTTCTTCCGGCGCGACATCGGCTGGCAGGCACTATCCGCTTCTGCTTCCCTCAAATAATAATAGCGGGCGGAGGAAGGACATGTCGGCCAAGCATCCGGTCCTTGCCATCACAGGCTCTTCTGGCTCCGGCACCACGACGGTGACGACGACCTTTCAACAGATCTTTCGCCGCGAGGGCGTCAACGCGGCGATCGTCTATGGCGACGCCTTCCATCGTTACGATCGCGACGAGATGCGGGCGAAGATGGAGGAGGCGCACACCAAGGGTGAGAATTTCAGCCATTTCGGCCCTGGGGCCAATCTCTTCGAGGAGTTGGAGACGCTATTCCGCGTCTACGGCGAAGCCGGAACCGGGAAGTCGCGCAAATATCTGCACGAGGAGGAAGAGGCCGAGCTCCATCAGCAACGGGCCGGCACGTTTACGCCTTGGGAGGACCTGCCCGCGGAAACCGACATGCTCTTCTACGAGGGACTGCACGGCGCCGTCGTCACCGATACCGTCAACGTCGCCGAGCATGCCGACCTCCTGATCGGCGTCGTCCCCGTCATCAACCTCGAATGGATGCAGAAGCTCCACCGCGACAAGTCGGTGCGCGGCTACAGCCAAGAGGCGATCGTGGACGCGATCCTGCGCCGCATGCCCGACTACATCAATTACATCTGCCCGCAGTTCTCGCAGACCCACGTGAATTTTCAGCGCGTGCCGACCGTCGACACGTCCAATCCGTTCGTTGCGCGCGACGTTCCGAGCGCCGACGAAAGCATGCTCATCATCCGCTTCAAGAATCCGCGCGGCATCGACTTTCCCTATCTTCTGGCGATGTTGCCGTCCTCGTTCATGTCGCGGCCGAATACCATCGTCTGCCCGGGCGGGAAAATGCCGCTAGCCATGCAGCTGATCTTCACCCCCATGGTGTGGCAATTGATGGAGCGCAAGCGCCGCGCGACGTGAGGCTTCGGGGTGGAGGGGAACGCAATGGCGCGGCTGAAGCGGGACGGAGTTGCGCTCTTCTACGCGGAGCAGACGGGCAAGAAGCGGCCATGCCTCTTCGTGCATGGCTGGTGCTGCGACCACTCCTTCTTTGCGCCCCAGATCGAGCATTTCGCGCGAGAGGGCCACAGGGTCGTTGCCGTCGATCTCCGCGGGCATGGTCAAAGCGACAAGCCGCACGAGGACTACACCATGCAGCTCTTCGCCGACGATCTCGCCTTCCTCTGCCGCGAGCTTCAACTCGAAAAGCCTGTCGTCATCGGCCACAGCATGGGAGGTGTCGTCGCCTTCGCCTTTGCCGAGCGCTACCCGGAGATCCCTTCGGCCATCGTGACAATCGATGCCGGTCTCGCGCCACCGTCGACGGTCGGCACGGCGCTCGCGAATTTCATCGACGGGCTCCGCGGGCCGAATTATCGCAAGCTACTCGGCGACTACGCCGACGCAGTCCTCTTCCTGCCGACCGACGACGCCAAGCGGAGAGCGCACATCCTCGCCGTCATGACCTCGGCGCCGCAGCACGTCATGGTCTCGGCGCTCGAAGGCGGCCATGCTTACGACGCGGGCCAGGCCAAGGGTCGCATCGTCGCGCCCGTGCTCTATATCGCGGCGGACGAATCTCCGCCCCGCGCCGACATTGCGCGCTTACGCGCGCTCGTTCCTCGTCTCTATTTCGGCCACGTGGTCGGCTCAGGACATTTCTGCCAGCTCGAAGTGCCGGAGCAAGTGAACGCGATGATCGACCGCTTCATTGCTCTCGTCGCGAAGTGATGCGGGCAGTTTATTGCGGGGGCACCAGCGCGACCCCGAACCTGAAGCGGCGAAGATTCTTCGCGCGATCGACGAAGGCAAGCTCGAGCGCCAGCTCGGAGATCTCACGCCCCTCGGGGAGAAACAGCCAGGCTGTCGCATGCGCCTCCACGCCCTGGGCGGCAAAGCCGTGCCGTTCCTCGTGCGGTCCGATCTCGAAATGAAGCGAGATGCTCGTCCTGCGATTATCGGTCGAGGGGTCGGACCAGACTTGGAAATCGCCTTTGGGCGTGCTGACCGACGTGATCGGGGCCATGAGTCGCGCGGCGCGGGGCCTGACGCGACGGAGCGCTAGGCCGGTCAGCCTGTACGGCGCGCGGTTCGCGATTCTCATGTCGAGCTGATACCAGCCCTTCTGCAGTTTCTTGGCACGCGCCTTGATAATCGGCCCGGCACCGCCTTCCTCTCCGCGCAGCACGAAGCTCAAGGTCCAGGCGGCGACGGCGAGAACCAGAACCACCACCACCGCGAGCTGGATGATGAAGGGAGACACATTCATGGCGGGTTTGCATGATCAATAAAGTCGTACCGCGCGCCATCGTTTTTTGGCCGGTCCTTGTCAGGGGCGAGCAGGCATGGGAAGTTTCACGTCACGCAGCAAAAGGATTCGCGGGGCCATGGTGCAGGCATCGACCTTTCTTGGAGTGGCCCGCGTGCTTGCGGCAGCGATCGTCCTCTCGGTTGCGGTCGGAGGGTCGCTCGCGCCGGCGAGCGCGGAGCCCATCTTCAGGCGCGGCCGGCCGCCCATCTATCCTTATTACTATTCCCCTGGGCGGCCTGGGGGTTACAGTTTCTATTTCGGCTTCGTGCCATATGCGAAGGGCGACTTCGAGACCCAGGCCCTGCAGCGGCAGTTCCCCCAGATGAACTACCCGCCGAGCATGCGCTACTGGAACCCTCAGCGGGGCTCGCCCATACCATAAATTTTGACGCGCAACCCAGCCTGGCGCTGCCAGCCCGCGCTATTGCCTTCGCTTTGTGGCTGTGCGAACCCTAACAGGGCGTTCTAAGCAGGCGGACGTGGGGCATGCTGGGTTGGCGGCGTTTCGTTTGGGTCGGAGTCGGCGGCTCTGTCGCGATTCTGCTCGTGCTCGCCATTTTCATCCTGTCGATGAACCCGTTCGGCAACTTGCCGCACCTTGTCTTTGCCTCGCACGCCATTACCGACATCAATCAGCGCTTCCAATTTCCGGCGCTGATCCGCTCCAAGAAATACGATTCTGCCGTCATCGGCGCGTCGGATTCTCGCCTGCTCCGCCCGGTGGCGCTTGAGCATGTGTTCGGTGGAAGGATGGTCAATCTTGCCATCAATGCGGGGCAGGCTTACGAGCAATACAGGCTCGCCGATCTGTTCATGCGCGAGGTCGACCACCCGCGCACGCTACTGATCGGGCTCGATCATGTCTGGTGCGACGATGACGCAGACACCGATCGCATAACCTCGCGCGGCTTTCCCGAGTGGATGTATGACGACAACAGCTGGAACGACTTCGTCTACATGTTGAATGCCACCGCCGTCGAGATCAGCGGGCGGCGCCTTGGCGTCGCGCTCGGCATCAATAAAGGGCGGTTTCCGGCGGGCTATGAGGTGTTCACGCCGCCGGAGAGCGCTTATGACCCAGTAAAGGTCAGACGCAAGCTGTGGAAAGACGAGCAGCCGCACGCGATCGAAGCCGTCGTGCCCGCCTACGTTCCCACCAGCGCCAAGCGCGAAAGCTGGCGCTTCCCGGCCTTGATCTGGCTCGCAGAGATCGTGAACCGCTTCGAAGGCCGCGTGGTGCTCGCGTTCATGCCGCTCCATGTCGCGAGCCAGCCCACCCCAGGTTCAGAGGAGGCGGCGCGGCAGGAGGAGTGCAAGTCGCGAATTGCGGCGATCGCACAGCGCAAAGGGGTCCCGCTGATAGACTTCGATATCCCGTCCAAGATCACGACGAAGGATGCCAATTATTGGGACCCGAGGCACTATCGCATCGCGATCGCAGAACGCATCGTCGATGACATCGAGCGGGCTCTCGCCACGCGGCAGGACGATCCGGACGGCGATTGGCGCTATGTCGACGGCCCGCGAACAGCAGCGATCGCGACCAACTGAACTCAGCTGTCCTTTCGGTCGAGCCCAACAACGATTCTCCGAAATAGCATCCACGTCACCGCGATATGCTTTTTCACAGCCAGGAGTTCGTCCTCCTTTTCATGCCCATCGCCGTCGGCGTCTATTACGCCGTGGCGCGCCGCGAAGCCGTGCGCACCTGGTGGCTGATTACCGCGTCGCTCATCTTCTACGGCTGGTGGGACGTCCGCTTCGTTCCGCTGCTCGTCGGCCAGATCCTCATTACATGGCTTCTGGTCGAGCTTTCCATCAGGCGCGACGAACGCTGGCCTCTGGTTTTCGCCATCGTGGCCAATCTTGCGGTGCTCGGCCTATTCAAATATCTCGACTTCGGCGCGAGCATCCTTGCCGAAGTGACCGGTCTCGGCTTTGCCAAGACCTCGCTCGTCCTGCCGATCGGCATCAGCTTCTATACGTTCGAGCTCGTGTCCTATCTCGCAGACCGCTTGGGCGGCCATGCCCCGCGCTATCCACTTAGGTCCTTCGCCCTGTTCATTGTGCTCTTTCCGCACCTGATCGCCGGACCGATCATGCGGCACAACGAGATCATCCCGCAATTCGCCTATGACCCGCTGCGCACCGGCCTCTATGAGAGGATCGGCCGCGGCTTGATCCTGTTCTTCGTCGGCTTCGTCGAGAAATTCTTCATCGCCGATCAACTTGCGATCATCGTCAACCCCGTGTTCAGCCAAGCTTCGTCGCAGGTGCCGACATTTTCCGACGCGACGGCAGGCGCGCTTGCCTTCTCACTGCAGATTCTGTTCGACTTCGTCGCTTACTCGGACATGGCGATGGGTATCGGTCTCACGCTCGGGCTGATGCTGCCCCTGAATTTCAACACGCCTTACCGTGCCTTGAGCGTTCGCGATTTCTGGCGACGATGGCACATAACTCTGTCGCGCTGGTTGCGCGACTATATCTACATCCCGCTCGGCGGCAGCCGCGAGGGAGTCGCGGTCTATGTTTGGGCGACGATGGTCACCATGGGCCTGTGCGGCCTGTGGCACGGCGCCGGTTGGACGTTCGTCCTGTGGGGGCTTGGCCACGGCATGGGCTTGCTCGTCTGTCGCCTTTGGCAGCATTACGGCATCCCCTTGCCCCCGCTCCTGGCATGGGCTCTCACCATGGTCTTCGTGATCCTGCTGTTCGTGCTGTTTCGCGCGTCGGACATTTCCGCCGCCGGCCGCATGCTGACGGGCCTCGCCGGCGGTGGAGGATGGGGCGATGCCTGGTCGTGGATGACGGCGCTGCTCATCGCGATCGCCGGGGGGCTGGCATTGATCAAGGTGCCGAGCGCTGAGCTCGCCATGTGGCTTCGTCCGACCTGGCCGGTGGCGATCGGCTTCATCGTCATTGCCGTATTCTGCGTGCTCGAAGTCGGCGAAGGCCAACCCCTGAGCTTCATCTATTTCCAGTTCTAAGCGCTGTGCGAGTGCAAACGCCGTGTTGGCCGAAAACTAAGCGCGTTCGATTTTACTAAGTTTTTAATCGAGCACTCTTCAACTCGCTCCTGACGACATAGTTGTTCAGAAGTGCTGTGAAGTACTTATCGTGATCAAGACTAACGTAATCCACACTTTGTTAGCAGGGCAGCCGCTATCCCAGCCTAAACAGGGAGACTGTCATGCGACCAATATTTCTAGCTATTTGTCTTATCGCTTTGTCGACCGAAGCGGCACTCGCCCACCAAAGCGCGGGAGAGCAATGGGAGCAGGCGCTCCTGTCCGCCAAGAGGCACGGCACGCTGGCGGGACCAAGGCCTGGTCAAGTGTGCCTCTGGTCCAAACCGCTCGGCGCCTGCCTTTGGTACACGCCGTCGAAGTGGAACTTGATGCTGACCGACCATTAGACGGTTCAGCGGCGCGCGGCGAAGAAGGACTTAAGCAGCGCTGAAGCGCGCCCTTCGCCCACGCCGCCGATCACTTCTGGCGCGTGGTGGCAGGTCGGCTGCGCGAAGAAGCGCGGGCCGTGCTCGACCGCGCCTCCTTTCGGGTCGGCCGCGCCGAAATAGAGGCGGCGGATGCGCGCGAAGGAGATGGCGGCTGCGCACATGGCGCAAGGCTCGAGCGTGACATAGAGGTCGCAATCGAGAAGCCGCTCGCTGCCGAGCTTCGCACAAGCCGCGCGAATGGCAAGAAGCTCGGCGTGCGCCGTCGGGTCGCGAAGCTCGACGGTGCGGTTGGAGGCCTTGGCCAAAACCTCTCCAGACGCACCGACGACGACGGCACCGATCGGCACCTCGCCGCGGGCAGCCGCCGCTTCGGCCTCCTCAAGGGCCAAATCCATGGGCCGCGCGGCCTTGCCTCTTCGCACCTCATCTGCAAGCTTCTCATTCATGCGCGGCAAAGTGGGCGGGAAGGGAAGCTCAGGTCAAGGGGCGCGTCGGCCCAGGGCTAATCCGCCGAAGTCCAAGCCCGAGGTGGCAAAGCCCGCTGAGCCGATGCGCATCGCGAAAGCGATCGCCCATGCCGGAATTTGCTCGCGCCGCGACGCCGAGCGGATGATCGAGGCGGGCCGCGTCGCGGTGAACGGCAAGGTGCTTGCAACGCCGGCTCATGTCGTGACCGCCAAGGACCGGATCACGGTGGATGGCAAGCCGCTGCCCGAGGGGCAATCCCCCCGGCTCTTCCGCTATCACAAGCCGCGTGGCCTGGTGACGAGCCACAAGGACCCGCAAGGGCGAAGGACGGTGTTCGAGGCTTTGCCGGAAAGCCTTCCCCGCGTCGTCTCGGTCGGGCGGCTCGACATCAACACCGAAGGGCTTCTGTTGCTGACCACCGATGGCGAGCTCGCGCGCCATCTCGAGCTGCCGAGCACGGGCTGGCTGAGACGCTACCGGGTGCGCGTGCATGGCCGCGTCACCGAGGAGGCACTCGACGCGCTTCGCCGGGGTGTGACCATCGACGGCATCCATTATGGGCCGGTCGAGGTGCGCATCGATCGCGAGCAAGGGGCCAATCTCTGGCTGACGCTAGGCCTGCGCGAAGGCAAGAACCGCGAGGTGAAGCGGCTGGCAGAGCATCTAGGCCTTACCGTGAACCGGCTGATCCGCGTCTCGTTCGGGCCGTTCGCGCTCGGCGATCTGGCCGAGGGCGCCGTGGAGGAGGTCAAGCCTAAGGTGCTCGCCGACCAGCTCGGGCGGAAGCTTGCCGGCGATCTTGGCCTTCTTCAGGCGATCAAGGAGCGCCGCCAGGCGCGCCGCGGTTAAGCCATGCGGATCGTCGCCGGCAGATTCAAGGGCGCTTCGCTCGAGGCCCCCAAGGGGCTTTCGACACGTCCGACGTCCGACCGCGTGCGCCAGGCGCTGTTCAACGTGCTCGAACACGGACCGGCTCGCTTCGAGTTCGAGGGGGCGCGCGTGCTCGACCTGTTCGCCGGAACCGGAGCACTCGCGCTCGAGGCGTTGTCGCGCGGCGCCCGCTACGCCGTTTTTATCGAAGAGGATGCCGCGGCGCGAGCGGCCATTCGGCGCAATGTCGAGGCGCTGTCACTGACCGGCGTCACCAAGATCTGGCGACGCGACGCGACGCGGCTCGGCGAAGCCGGAACGCTTCAGCCCTTCGAACTCGTTTTCTGCGACCCTCCTTATGGCAAAGGCCTCGGCGAACGGGCTTTGGCCGCGGCCGCCACGGGGGGCTGGCTGGCCAAAGGCGCCATTGCCGTGCTTGAGGAACGGGCCGCTAGCGAGATCGCATGGCCCGCTCCCTTCCAGGAAATCGACCGGCGCCGCTACGGCGATACCGTGATCGCCTTGGCACAGGCGGAGGGCTGAGCCGAACACGCATGGTTGAAGGGGACAACACACCCGCTCGGGTCCACGTTATGCTTTAATGGAGTTCCGGCGGCCTGCGAGGAGTGCCATGACCATCAGAGCCTTGCTCTTGGGGGGTTTTCTCATGGCGACCAGCGTTGCCGGGTCGCCGCAAGGCAATGCGTTCGTCTCAGGGGTCTGGAAGGGCGAAGCCAACTACGATTCCGACGGCAATTTCCGCGATTGCACCATGACCGCGCAGTCGGAAGGCGGGATACTGCTCGGCTTCGTCATCAGCAAGGATTTCGACTGGGGCCTCGTGCTCGCCGACGAGGATCGCGAATTCGAGGTCGGCTCGACGCATGCGGTGATCCTGCTCGTCGATTCGCGCGATCCCATCCCGGCGCTCGCCAAGGTGGTCGACCCACACGGCATTCTCATCCCGCTCGAAGATTCCGGCCCGGTGATCGAAGCGATGCGCGACGGTAGGGTGCTCACCATCCAGACCGAGGGGATGGAGGTGAGCTTCAAACTGACCGGCACGCGCGATGCGATCGCCGAGCTGGCCGCTTGCGTCACCGAGAGCAAGACCACCGAGAAGGTCGAGCTTCAAGGAGGGCCGCGCATCTGACCTTGCGGGTCAGCGGCGGGAGAACAGCTTCTCGATATCGGTCAGCTTCAGCTCGATATAGGTCGGGCGGCCGTGGTTGCACTGGCCGGTAAAGGGGATGTCCTCCATGTCGCGCAGGAGGGCGTTCATCTCCTCGGGCGTGAGCCGCCGCCCGGCTCTCACGCTGCCGTGGCAGGCCATGGTGGAGAGCACATGATCGAGACGATCGGCGATCAGCCTTATCCCCTCCTCGCTTTCCCGCTCGGCAAGCTCGTCGGCGAGATCCTTGAGTAGGTTCTTGACGGGAAACGTGCCGAGCAGCGACGGCACCTCACGCACCACGACGGCCGATGCGCCGAAGGGCTCGATCACGAGGCCGAGACGCTCGAGCTCCGCGGCGGCAGAAGACAGGCTGGCGGCGGCTTCGGCGTCGAGCTCGACCACTTCCGGGATCAGCAGCATCTGGCGGGCAATGCCGCCATTGGCGAAGGAGCGCTTCAGCCGCTCATAGACGAGGCGCTCATGCGCCGCGTGCTGGTCGACGATGACGAGCGCATCCTCGGTCTCGGCGATGATGAACATGTCCTGAACCTGCGCCCGTGCGGCTCCGAGCGGATAGGCCGCATCCTGCTGATCGTCGGTTCGCATCCCGCGCATATCGCCGCTCGGCTCGGCAAGCGGCGATAGCGGTGCTTGCACTCGCTCGGCGAAGCCGAATGAGCGCGCTTCCTTGCCGTAAACGCCCTGGGTGAAGCTTGGCGGCTGCGGGGCGATATTCACATCCGGCCGCGCCATGCGCTCGAGCGCGGCTTGCGACAAAGAAGCGGTGGCACGGTGACCGGCCTTGGCAAGCGCATCGCGGAGCGCGCCGATCAGGAGCGAGCGTACTCCATTGGGATCGCGGAACCTGAGCTCGGTCTTGGCCGGATGGACGTTCACGTCCACCTCTTCAGGCGGCATCGTGAGAAACAAAGCAAGCATGGGATAGCGGCCTTGCGGCAGGAGATCGCCATAGGCCGCCCGCACCGTGCCGGCGAGAAGCTTGTCGCGTACGGGGCGTCCATTCACCGCGAGATAAAGCTGCAATGCGTTAGGCCGATGCAGCGTCGGCAGCCCGGCGAAGCCCTCAAGCGCGATCTCGCCGCGCGCGGCCCTGACAGGTAGCGCGTCCTTGACGAAGTCCTCGCCGAGAATGCGGCCGAGCCGCGCCAAGCCATGATCAATCAATCCCGGCGGACACGGTTCGAGGCGGAGCGTGGTGCGCTCGCCATTGGCGAGGCTGAGGGCGATGTCAGGCTTTGCCAGAGCGAGCCGCTTCACCATGTCGGCGATGGCCGCGCTCTCGGCGCGCTCCGATTTCATGAATTTGAGCCGCGCCGGCGTGGCGTAGAACAGATCGCGCACCTCGACCCGCGTGCCTTCGCCGAGCGCCGCAGGCTTCAGCGCGGATTTCCGCCCGCCGTCGACCGCGACCTCGTAAGCCTCTGGAGCGCCACGGGCGCGGCTCTGGATGGACAACCGCGCCACGGCACCAATCGATGGGAGCGCCTCGCCGCGAAAGCCAAGCGTCAGGATGTGCGAGAGATCATCGTCGGTAAGCTTCGACGTGGCGTGGCGTTCGACCGACAGCGCGAGATCGGATGCGTCCATGCCCGCCCCGTCGTCGGTGACGCAGATCATGCCGCGGCCGCCGGCTGTGGCGAGGATGTCGATGCGGGAGGCGCCGGCGTCGATCGCGTTCTCGATCAGCTCCTTGACGACGCTCGCGGGCCGCTCGACGACCTCACCGGCCGCGATGCGGTTGACGAGATTGGGCGGGAGCTCGCGGATCGCCATTGGACGCCTCGGTGCCGGCGAGGTACCGGCGGGTCAGCACTTTACCCGATTCTACCGCCGGCTGGTCGAACGGGTCGACGCCAAGGAGATGCGCGGCGAGGATCGTTTCCAGCATGAAATGCATCATCAGCGCGCCAAGGGCCCGTTCGTCCAGCATGCCGAGGTCGATGGTGCGGACCGGGCGACCGGCCGCGATCAAGGCCTCGGGGATGGCGCGCTGCTGCGCCGCGACGAGATCGCCGGCAGTGTGGCCCGCGAGATAGTCGGCGCCAGCGAGCTTAGCGAGGTCGGGGGAAACGCGCGGTCCCCTGCCCGTGCAATTCTCCCGGATGACGGTGATGAAATGCTGCGGCGCCCCGTCAAGATAGAGCTGGAGCTGGCTATGCTGGTCGACGGGGCCAAGCGCCGCGACGGGCGTGGTCCCCTCGCCGTCCTTGCCGAGGCTCTCGCCCCAGAGCTGCACATACCAGGCGGCCAAGCGTGACAGGCGGTCGCTGTAAGGCAGCACGACGTTTGCCCGCACGCCGCGCTCCTTGGCAAGGCCGATAGCGACTGCCGCGCCAACGGCGGGCGCGAAGGCGCTCGCTGCGCCGTTGGCCTCGAGCAACGCATCGACCACGCTTTGCGCCCCCTCTCTGAGCGCGACCACGTCGAGGCCGCGGGCGAGCGCCGGAAGAAGCCCGACATTGGTCAGGCCCGAGAAGCGGCCGCCGATCTTGGGATCGTGAGCGAGGACGGGAATGGAGAAATGCTCGCATAGCGCGCGCAACCCATTGGCTTTGCCGCCCGCAGCGGGTTCGGTGACGATAAGGAACAGCTCGGGGATGTGCGCCTCGAGGCCTGCGTGACGCACGGCCTCGATGGCCGAAGCGATCTGCACCAATGTCTCCGGCGTGCCGCCGGACTTGGAGGTAACGATGAAGCGCGCGGTCTTGAGATCGAGGCCGGCGAGGCTGAGATCGAGCGTGCGGGCATCGAGATTATCGTAGAAGCGCGTGCGCGGGCGCTCCTCGCTGCCATGCTTGTCGTCGCCGGGAACGCCCCAGCCGCCGAGCTGCGCGAGGGTCTGACCGCCGAGGCTGGACCCGCCGGTGCCGAAAAAGACGAGCGTGCGAGCGCCGTGGCTGAGTTTCTTCAATGCCGCGCGAGCGGCCGCGATGTCGTCGCGCCATTCAGGCACGCGCAAGAGTGGAAGCATCCCCTCTGCGTGAGCCTTGCGCAAAGTGGCGAGCCGCGGCTCAAGCGTCTCGAGGTTCTTGTCGAGCGAGACTTGCGGCAGTCCGAGAGCGCCGATCGAGGATTCGAGGCAGCCTTCGACGGATTGCGCTAACGGCATGAACCGACTTTCCTCTCGTCTACAGCTGAAGCAACTTGCGCTTTTAGCCAGGAGTTCCCTGAGGCGCTAACGCGACCGGCTTCCCGACGATGGTGGTGATCAACCGGTCGGCTTCGATCAGACGTTTTGCCACACGTTTGATGTCATCGAGAGTCACGGCCTCGACCAGCTTGTTGCGCCGGTTCACATAGTCGATGCCGAGATCCTCGATCTGAATGGCGAGTAGTTGGTTCGCTATCGAGGACGACGATTCGAATCTGAGCGCATAGGCGCCCGTCAGATAGCTCTTGGCGTTGGCGAGCTCGTCGGCGGTCGGTCCCTGATCGGCGATCCGCCTGAGCTCGCTCTCGATCACTTCCAAAGACTGGCCGACCTCCTCGTTCTTGGTGGCGACGCTGCCGACGAACACCGCGCCGTGCTGGTAAGGATAGAGGTTGGAATAGACCGAGTAGGCAAGACCGCGCTTCTCGCGAACTTCTTCCATCAGCCGCGAGGAGAAGCCGCCGCCGCCGATGATGTAGTTGAGCACGTAAGCGGCGATGAAGTCGGCATCTTTCCGCGCGATGCCGCGATGGCCGAACTGCGCCACGGACTGCGGGACGTCCATCTCGATGATCTGTTGCGTCGGACCGAGCGGCGGATTGGCGTCGGCCACGGGAGCAAGCACCGAATTGGCGGGAAGCGGCCCGAAGATATGATCGAGCGCCCTGCCGAGCGTTGCCGCATCGATGTCGCCGACCACCGAGATCACGAGCTTGTCGCGGGCAAAAACACGCTGCGCGTAAGATTTGAGGTCGTCGCGTGAGATGGCGGCGATCGATTGGAGCGTTCCCTTGATGGGACGCGCATAAGGATGGCCGCGAAAAGCGAGGCGATCCCAAGCGAGAGAAGCGACCGTCTCAGGGTCGTGCTCGTCGAACTGAAGCCCGGCGAGAATCTGGGCGCGCACGCGGGCAATGGCATCTTCGTCGAAGCGCGGCACGGTGAGGGCAAGACGCACCAGGTCGAACACCTCGTCCTTGTTGGCGCTCAGAGTCTGAAGATTGCCGAGCATTACGTCGCGCCCGGCGTCGAAGTCCATGCGCATGGCGAGGCCTTGAGCCTTCTCCTGGAAGGCCAGCGCGCCGAGATCGCCGGCGCCCTCGTCCATCATCGCCGAAATAAAATAAGCGAGCCCCTCCTTGCCCGGATCGTCCTGGGTTGCGCCGCCGCGAAAGGCGAAGCGCATGGCGATCAGAGGATTGGCGTGGCTTTCGACGAGCCAGGCCTCGATGCCGCCGGGACTCGTGACGCGCTCAATCTTCATGTCATTAGCCTGGGCTGCCTGGGCGGTGGCGAGGACGAGGAAAGCGGCGGCGAGGCGCACGAGCCCGGACGCAAGCGACGCTCCGGGACGGGGCACGGCTAAGACTTGCCTTTGACTGGCGCATAGACCGGCTTGTCACCAATGCTGCCCGTATATTCGGGCGCCGGCAGCAGATAGCCGGTGACGGAATTCTTGTCGACGAGATATTTGCGCGCAACGTTCCTTACGTCATCGACGGTTACGTGCTTCAGACGCTCGGGCCACTCCTCGACATCCTTGATCGTCATGCCGGTGGCAAGCCGCCAGCCATAATGGCGAGCCATGCGCGACTGGCTGTCCGAGGTGTAGACGAACTCGGCGAGATAGGCGGCGCGCGCGCGGTCGAGCTCGCCCTGGGTAATACCCGTCTCGCGGAGATCCTCGATCACGCTCCCGATTGCCGCGTCGAGTTCTTCGGCCGAGACGCCTTCGGCCGCGATGGCGTAGAAGCCAATCCTGCCCGAATCGAGGCCTGAGTCGGAATACCAGCCGCCGGCATTGGCCGCCTTCTTCGCCTCGACGACGAGCTTTCTGTAGATGCGGCTGACGGAGCCGGAAGCCGCGGCGCGCATCAAGAGATCGAGTGCCTCGGCCTCGCCCGGAGCGGCAGAGGCATAGCTCGGCGAGAGGTAATATTTCTGCACGGTGGTGCGGCCGGCGCGCGGGTCTTCGAGCGTGACCTTCACCGGCGTGAAATGTTCGGGCTCCTTCGGCCGGGCGCGGCCGTTCAAGGCCGGGTTCGGCTTGAGCTTGCCGTAAGTGTCCTCGGCGATTCTCTTCACCTCGTCGGGCTCAACGTCGCCGGCGACGATCAGAATGGCGTTGTTCGGCGCATAGAAGCGCTTGTAGTAGGTCAGCGCGTCGCTGCGGTTGAGCCCCTCGATCTCATGCTCCCAGCCAATGATGGGGATGCCGTAAGGATGGTTCTCATAGAGCGCGGCCATCATCTGCTCTTGGAGGATGGAACCGGGGTCGTTGTCGACCCGCGAGCGGCGCTCCTCGAGGATGACGTTACGCTCGGTGACCACGTCCTCCTCGGTGAGGCGCAGATTCGCCATGCGGTCGGCCTCCATAGCCATCACCGTCGGCAGACGATCCTTGGCCACGCGCTGGAAATAGGCGGTGACGTCGTGATTGGTGAAGGCGTTGTCCTCGCCGCCATTCCTAGCGACGATCTTGGAGAATTGGCCGGTCGGGATCGTGTCGGTGCCCTTGAACATCAAATGTTCGAGGAAGTGGGCGATGCCCGAGGACCCCGGCGGCTCGTCGGCGGCACCGATTTTGTACCAGACCATCTGGGTGACGACGGGCGCGCGATGATCGGGGATCACGACCACCTCGAGGCCGTTTGCGAGCTTGAACTCCTTGGCGCGCTCGGACGAGGGTTTCTCGGTGGCGGCGACGGCAACGGCCACGGAGGCGAGGCTTGCGCAGGCCAGCACCAGGGGGAGCCGCGCGTCAAAGAGCGCGACAAGTTGATCCAACATCCACATCACCATAGAGCGGGGCCTTGCCTGGGACATAAGGCAAAGCGGAGCAAGGATCGGGCCGTTGCTCCGCTCAGCGCAAGCCTTGAATTTCAGCCCTGACGCCCGCATTTTCAAGCCAATTCGGGAGTCATGCTCCCCACGAGCGACGCGTCAATAATGAGACGCATCTCCGCCGCCGGATACAGCCTTGTAGCTGTCGGGCGCCACCGGATGGAACGGATCGTTGTCAGACGTAGGTATGACCGCATCGGGCGCCTGCGGCGGTTTCGGACCAGCGGACGAGGCCACCGCCGTCTTGTCCTTGTCCTCAGGCCTCTTGTCGGACGGATCCGGCTCGGGAACGTCGTCGACGGGCGAGGCGTCGGCGTCGCCCTTGCCCCAAAGCTTGCTGAACGCCTTGTCGAGCAGGGTCGGCTTGCCGGCATACGGGTTGGTCGGATCGGCCTCTGCTTCTGCCTGTTGCTTCGCTTCCTGCGCCGCCTTGTCCTTGGCGACCTGCTTCTGCACGACCTCGGGATTGGTCGGCCAGTCAGGGCGCGCGGTTGCGACGGCGACGCCGGTTCCCGGCTGAGGCAGTTGCTTGAGGTTCGGCGGAAGCAGGAGCGGCGGCCGCTCGGCCATGCGCACATCGGCCTGCTGATGGTCGCCGGAAAGGCCCATATAGTCGAAGACCTTGCCCTGGAACTCGATGCCGCCGCAGCCGCCAAGAGCAAGCGACATGGCGAGCGAAGCGGCAAGGCCTAGGGCCCGGCCAGCACGCGATATGGCTGCGATGTGCCCCAAAGCTCCCTCTGACACCCGGAAAGGCCGGGATTGTTCACATCTTAGAAGGGTTTCCGACCTTTTTGTGGCCCCTGAACAGCGAGTCATACAGAAGACCGACGACTCCGGCAACAATGGCGGTATCGGCGATATTGAAGATGTACCAGTCGAGGCCGAACGCGTGAAACGAGAAGAAATCCGCCACCGCACCGTAAACGATACGGTCGATGGCGTTGCCGATCGCCCCGCCGATGATCAGCCCGATGGCTGCGGCGGCGAGCCGCGAGGTGAGGGTCGCGAGCCAGAGAGCGAGGGCGAGGCTCGCAGCCAGCGCAAAGAGAATCAGCCCGAGGCGCCCAAGCGCGCCCTCTTGCGGCAGGAGTCCATAGGAGATGCCCTGGTTCCACACCAAAACGAGGTCAAAGAATGGTGTGAGCGTGACGGTCCCGCGCGTGCCGATGTCGTAAACATAAAGCATCCACGCCTTGTTGGCCTGGTCGAGCAGGACCACGATCGCGGCCACCCAAAGTCCGAGCCCTGACACAGACCCCCATAGCCAATTCCTCGCCATCGCTCTACTCCGCGGCCCGGAAATGGCGTGCATCGAATTGGCGTACGGCAGCCGCATCGCGCGGCGAAAGCTCGGGGAACTCTGGGTCGGAACCCACTTCGGGCAGGATCTTCCACGACCGCGCGCATTTGGTGCCTCTAGCGGGCGCGAACACGACAGCGACGCCAGGCACCTCGGCGAGACGGAAAGCGTCTTCAGGTCCAGCGCCGGAGAGAAGCGCGATGCCGCTCGTGATCGCGATCTCGGCGAGATCGACGCCCCGTAGCGCCGCGCGGAGCTCATCGTCCGAGACATAGACTCTCGGCGCCGCTTCGAGACTCGAGCCGATACGACCCTCTTTCCGCTCGATCTCGAGCGCGCCCGTCACGACGCGGCGGAGCGCTCGCACTTTTCGCCATTTCTCCGCCAGCTCATCGTCGCGCCACTCATTGGGGATGTCGGGGAACAGGCGAAGATGCACCGAACCCTTATCGTTGGGGAAGCGGTTAAGCCAGACTTCCTCCATGGTGAAGCAAAGCATCGGCGCGAGCCAGGCGGTGAGAGCGAGGAACAGATGATCGAGAACGGTCAGCGCCGCGCGCCGCGCGAGGCTGTCGTAAGGATCGCAATAGAGCGCGTCCTTGCGGATATCGAAATAGAAGGCGGAGAGATCGTTGACGCAGAAATTGAGAAGCGCGTGGAAGACGCGCTTGAAATCGAACTCGGCGTAGCCTTCGCGCACAACCACGTCGAGCTCGGCAAGTCGCTCGAGCATGTAGCGCTCGAGCTCCGGCATGTCATCGTAGGAAACGACGAGCTCGGCCCGGTAATGAGCGAGATTGCCGAGCAGATAGCGGAGTGTGTTCCTCAGCTTGCGGTAGGACTCGACATTCGCCTTGATGATGTCGGGGCCGATGCGAAGGTCCTCGGCATAGTCCGAGCTCATCGCCCAAAGCCGAAGAATCTCGGCGCCCGACTGGCGGATCACGTCTTGCGGCGCCACCACATTGCCGAGCGACTTCGACATCTTGCGCCCGTCGCCGTCGAGCACGAAGCCGTGCGTCACCACCGCCTCGTAGGGAGCGCGGCCGCGCGTGCCGCAAGCTTCGAGCAGCGAGGATTGGAACCAGCCGCGATGCTGGTCGGAGCCCTCGAGATAGAGCTGAGCCGGCCAGGCCAGGTCCTTGCGCTTCTCCAGAACGAATGCGTGGGTCGAGCCCGAATCGAACCAAACGTCGAGGATATCGTCGATCTTCTCCCAATCGTTCGGATTGGCGGCGAGGCCCTCAAGGAAGCGCTGCTTGGCGCCCTCCTTGAACCAGGCATCGGCGCCCTCGCGTCGGAATGCGTCGACGATGCGGGCGCGCAATACCTCTGATTCCTTGCGCAAATCCGGGTGAGGCCCGGGGATGATCGCGCCCTCGTGCTCGCCGTTCCTGACGATGTTGCGGAACACGGTGATGGGAACGCCCCAAGCGCGCTGGCGCGACACGACCCAGTCGGGACGCGTCTCGATCATCCCCGTGATGCGGTTCTCGCCTTGCGGGGGCACCCATCGCGTGTCGCCGATGGCCGCAAGCGCGCGAGCCCGGAGCGTGTCCGACTTGTCGCCTAGACCCCGATCCATGGCGATGAACCATTGCGGGGTGGCGCGGAATATTACCGGCTTCTTCGAGCGCCACGAATGCGGATAGTCGTGCTTGTGGCGCGCGCGGGCGAGCAGAGCACCGGCCTCGATGAGCTCCTTGATCACGGCGTCGTTGGCATCGCCGAACTTGCCCTTGTCGTCAATCACGCGCTTGCCCTCGAAACCGCGCGCCTCGGCGGTGAAGAAGCCGGCCTCATTGACGGTGAAGGGTATCGTCGTGTCGATTTTCCGGTTCTCGAGCTCCCAGCGATTCTGCTCCCAGATGTCGAAATCCTCGGTGCCGTGACCGGGCGCGGTATGCACGAAGCCCGTGCCCGTGTCTTCGGTGACATGCTCGCCGGCGAGGAGAGGAACGTCGAAGAAATAGCCGACGCCGCGCAGGGGATGCTCAACCGCAAGGATGCTGTCCGGCTTCACGTCACGACGGCGCTCGAAAGCGACCGCACGGGCAGCCCGCATGACCTCTCCAGCGAGGGCATCAGCCAGGATCAGCAGATCGCCCCGCTTCGTCCAGTTGTCGTCCGGCGCGTCGGTGACTTCGTAAAGCCCGTAGGCGATATCGTTGGAATAGCTGATCGCGCGGTTGCCAGGGATGGTCCAGGGAGTCGTCGTCCAGATCACGACGCTCGCGCGCTTCAGGTCTTCGACAAGCTCCCCGTCGCCGACAGCCGTCTTCACCGGAAACCTGACATAGATCGCCGGACTCTCGATTTCCTCGTATTCCACCTCGGCCTCGGCCAGCGCGGTTTGCTCGACGACCGACCACATCACGGGCTTGGAACCGCGATAGAGCAGCCCGTTCACGGCGAACTTCATCAACTCCTCAGCGATGGTCGCCTCGGCATCGAAGGCCATTGTGGTGTAGGGATGATCCCAATCGCCCTCGACGCCAAGCCGCTTGAACTCCTCGCGCTGCACCGAGAGCCAATGCTCGGCATAGGCGCGGCATTCGGCACGAAAGGCGATCATGGCGGCGGAGTCGGAGAGATTTGGCTTCCCCTTGCCTTTGGCGCGATAGTTCTCCTCTTCGACCTTCCACTCGATGGGAAGGCCATGACAATCCCACCCCGGCACGTAATTGGCGTCCTTGCCCATCATCGCTTGCGAGCGGACAACCACGTCCTTCAGGATCTTGTTGAGGCCGGTCCCGATATGGACATTGCCGTTGGCGTAAGGCGGTCCGTCATGCAGAACGAATTTCCGGCGCCCTGCCTGCTCGGCTCGAAGGAGCCCGTAGAGGTTCATCTTGCGCCAACGCTTGAGCAGCTCGGGCTCGCGCTCGGGTAGCCCGGCCTTCATCGGAAAGTCGGTCTTGGGCAGGAAGAGAGTCGCGCTCCAGTCTCGGCCGGTCTGCGGCTCGATCTTCAGCGCCTCGATCCTCTCGACCAACGAGCGCGGCTCCGGTTTAAGCGCCTCGATCCTCTGAACCAGCGAGGTAGGCTTCCGCGTTTCCGGCCCGACCGACCGAGCGCGCGGGGCCGTCGGGCTGACAGTTGATTTCGACGCTCGAGGCGCTGTCCTCGTCGAGACCCGGGCTTTCGATCGTACGGCAGGCGTCTTAGAGACCTTTTGTTTCCCCTTCGCGGAGCTGGCCTTGGCCTTGGCCCTAGGAGACTTCGCCCGCTTGCCCTTGGCCTTCGCGACTGCTCGCCTGGCATTCTCGCCGCGGGCCTTGGTCTTGGCGCTCGACGTCTTCGCCTTCGCCCGGAGGGATTTCGGCTTTTTCACAGCCTTGGTTGGCTTCCGCTTGGCGGCCGGCTTCACCTTTAGGGCGGTCTTTCGCGAGGGCGCACGCCCGGCGGCAGGTTTGCCGCGTGTGGTTGTTTTCGCCATGATCCTTGCTTCTATCCCGCCCGCAGGCATCGCTGGCGGCGCCTCCTCTAAGGGCCGCCGCTCGCCTCCAATGTAAGCGCGCGTTCTAGCAACCGGGCTCGCGACAATCCAGTGCCGCCCTTTCGAGGGCGCGGCCCAAGGGGAAGCGACGCATCGGGTCGTCCTCTCCGATATTGCGCAGGACGATGCGCGCGGCCTCACAGTCGTCCCGCATCTGTTTCGCAAGCGTCTCACCGTCGGCGAAGGCACGGTCGGCGCGGAGCGGAGCGATGAACTCGAGCTCCACGTCCTCGCCGTAAAGATCACCAGCAAAATCGAGGAGATAGGCCTCGAGAGCCGGGGTGCCCGGACCGAAAGTCGGGCTTGAGCCGACATAGCCCGCGGCGTCATAGCGCCGCCCCTTGTGATAGACGCGCATGGCGTAGATGCCGTGCGCCACGTCCTGGCCGTGAGCGAGCGGCAGGTTGAGCGTGGGGAAGCCGAGCCGCTTGCCGCGGCCGTGCCCGGGCTCGACCTTCCCCCTGATCCGCCACCAATAGCCGAGCTGCTCGGCGGCCTCCCTCATCTCGCCCTTGCGCAGATGATCCCTGATGCCGCTCGAGGAGAAGGTGGCGCCCTCTGCGCCTACCGGGGCGACGACGTCGACGCCGAAGCCTTGGGAGCGCCCGATCGCGGCGAGTCCCTCGGTGGTGCCGGTCCGCCCCTTGCCATAGGTAAAGTCGTAGCCGACCACGATATGGGACGCGCCGAGCCCCTGCCCCAAGACTTCGATGGCGAAGGCGTCAGCGCTCAGAGACGACAGATCACGGTTGAAGGGGATGACGAAGGTCTGGTCGAGGCCGAGCTCGGCGAGCAGCTCCAGCTTGAGCGGAAGCGGGGTCAGATAAAAGAACGGCTGCTCTGGTGCGAAGAAGGCGCGCGGGTGCGGATCGAACACGACGGCGCCCGAGCGCCGACCTTCAGCGTCGGCGATCCGTTTGGCCTCGAGCAGAACCGCCTGATGGCCGCGGTGAACGCCATCAAAATTGCCGATGGCGAGAGCGGCACCCTTGAGCGAGCCCGGCATGCCCCGCCAGGAGCGGACAACGTCCATCCACGCATCCTTCGCTCTCGCCCTATTGGCGCGGGGCCCGTCGGTCGACCATCATGAGCGCTTCCCCTTCGAGAACGGTCTTGCCGTTCACGGAGCAGTCGCACGCCAAAGTGGCGCGGGCCTTATCGGAATCGAGCGCGGTGATCTTGAGTGTCGCCACCACCTCGTCGCCAATATAGACCGGCCCGCGGAATTTCATGGTTTGCGAGAGATAGACGCAGCCGGGTCCCGGCAGCTTGGTACCGAGCACCGTCGAGAACAAGCTCCCGGTCAGGAAACCGTGGGCGATGCGCTTCTTGAAGATGGTTGAGGCGGCGAACTCGTCGCTCAAATGGATGGGATTAACGTCGCCAGACAGCTCGGCGAAAGCGAGAATGTCCTCGTTGGTGATTTTCTTGGCGTAGCTCGCTTCCAAGCCGACCGAGAGATCCTCGAAATAGTAACCATGGCCGAGGCCAGCGCTGCCGTTTCCATTGCGCGTCATGTGCTCTTCCTGCTCCCCTGATGGCCGCGGGGGCAAAATAGCGAAGGCTTTGCTGCACCGCAATAAGAGTCCGAGATGGGTTCGCGGCGCGCAGTAAAAAGCGCGCAGGACGCTCGGCTTAACCGTCCGTTCACAGCCGTTCCCTAACCTCGCCGCGTCAGTTGTGCCCCTCGCCCGGGCAATCGCTTTGGTGGTGAGACCTCACTTAACCAAGCGAGAACGCCGAAGCCCGCGAGGATCGGAGGATCAGATGGCTGTCAATCCCAACATGCCGGTGCTCATCGTCGACGACTACAAGACGATGATCAGGATCATTCGCAATCTGTTGAAGCAGCTCGGCTTCGCCAATGTGGACGAGGCCGGAGACGGGACCGCGGCGCTCGACATGATGCGCAACAAGCAATACGGGCTCGTGATCTCCGATTGGAACATGGAGCCGATGACGGGCTACGAGCTGCTACGCGAGGTACGCGCCGACGATCGCCTGTCGCGCACGCCCTTCATCATGGTCACGGCCGAATCGAAGACGGAGAACGTCATCGCCGCCAAGAAGGCCGGGGTAAACAATTATATCGTCAAGCCGTTCAACGCGGCGACGCTCAAGGCCAAGATCGACGCGATCTTCGGGGAGTAGGGGTTCAACGGGGGGCAGCCAGCATGGTGGGGCGTGGGGAATCGACGGTGAAGCGCCGAGCCAAGGGCCGAGCAACCCCGTCAAGAGTCGATAGTGGCCGCTCGGTCTCCGACGAGATCACCGTGCTGATGAACACGTTGCGCGAGCTCGCAGCGATCCGCTCGACTGCCGAGGACGCCGCCGGGCGCATTCTTGCTTCTGCCGAAGGGTTGCTTGCTTTCGCCGATCAGGAAGAGGCGAAAAAGGCTGAGGAAGCGATCCTCTCCATCATGACGGCGTGCGGCTTTCATGACCTCGTGGGCCAGAGGGTGACCAAGATCGCGAAATCGCTCGACAAGGTGTTGGCCAAGCGCATGGACGAGCAGGGCCGGCGGGTCGAGCGCGGCCCCCGCAAGCGCAATGCGAAGCTCGAATTGGAAGGCCCGGGCCATCCCGGCGCGAGCCAAGACAGCATCGACGCGCTGTTCAGCGAAAACTAGCCCCTTCTACCAAGCGAGCGCCCGCATAGCCGCGAGCGGCCGGCGCTTGGCTGCTCCGAACAGCTCGGCAAGGTGCGCGCGGTCGAGCGCTTCGGCGCCAGCCTCGCCGCCGCTATTCGCCGGCGCATGCAGCCCGCTCGCCACGAACACCGAGTCGATGCCGAACCCCGCCGCGCCGGCAACGTCGGTATGGACCCCGTCGCCGATCGCGAGCATCTCGTCCTTGGTCACGGCGCGGCCGGCGACGCCCGCAATCGTCTCCTGCGCCAGCTCGTAGATCGGCGCATGCGGCTTCCCGGCATAGACGACGTTGCCGCCCATCTGCTCGTAGATCGCGGCCAAAGCGCCGGCGCAATAGACGAGCTTGTCGCCGCGCTCGACGAGGTGATCTGGATTGGCGCAGATCATCGGCAGCTTCTTGGCAGCGAGCTCCTTCAACAACCCGGCATAATCCTCGGGCGTCTCGGTTTCGTCGTCGAACAGGCCGGAGCACACGATGAGCTCAGCTTTGTCCTTGGAAACGAGGGTGAGATCGAGGCCGGCGAAGATCGGGAGATCGCGCTCGGGCCCGAGATGAAAGACGTGGGGGTGCTTGTGCTTGCGAAGCTCATGACGGGTGAGATCGCCCGAGGTCACCGTCGCGTCATAGGATGACGGCGGCACGCCGAGCCGCGAGAGCTGCTCCTGAACGCCTGGGCTCGGGCGCGGCGAGTTCGATAGGAATACGACCATTCCGCCCTGCTCACGGAAGCTTCGCGTCGCATCGACGGCGGGGGCGAAGGCGCGGTGTCCGTTGTGCATCACGCCCCAGATGTCGACGAGCCAGGCTGAATAGCCCGAGCCCAGATCCTTGACCGAGGCGATGACGGGAATTTCCGGGGCGGTGAGGGTCATGGCGTTCCGTTAGAGGCTGGCCCGGAGGGGGTCAAGCACTCGGGCGCGAAGTTGGCCCCCCGGGCCCTTTCGGGGGGAGGAGTTATTCGCAATGTGCGCCTACGCACAGAGCCACGGCGGTCAAGAGGCCAGATCTGCGGCAGAAATGAGCCTTGTCGCAAGACTTGGCGGAACCAACCGATAGGCATAATATTTATACCTATTCGGTTAAACAACGCTTGTCATGGAGGACCCCGATATGCCGAACCGCAGCGCCCGCACCCTCGTCACCTTCCTGCTCGACCGCACCGGCTCCATGGAGGCGATCCGTGACGACACGATCGGCGGGTTCAACACCTATCTCGACACGCTCAAGGGCGACGGCAGCGCCAATATCGAGTTCACGCTTGTCCAGTTCGACTCGATGAGCATCGACAAAATCTGCGTCGCCGAGCCGGTCGCGCAGGTCGCGAAACTCACCCGCGACACGTACCAGCCGCGGGCTTCGACGCCGCTGATCGATGCCGCCTACAAGACCATCGAGGCAGTCGAAGCCTCGCTTTCGACCCATCCCGCCGAGAGGATCGTGATCTGCATCCAGACCGATGGCCACGAGAACGCCTCGACCGAGCACAATTGGAACGAGCTGAACGCTCTGGTGAAAGATAAGGCGGCCAAGGGCTGGCAGTTCAATTTCATGGGAGTGGGTATCGACGCCTACGACCAGGGCGCCCGCATGGGCATCCCGGCCGCAGCGACCGTCGCCTACGACCATCGCGACCCGGCGGCGACCCGCGCGGTGTTCGCCGCGAGTGCCGAGAATGCGCGCGACTATGCCGTCGGCGCGCGACCCACTTCCGTCTATTGCGAGAAGCAGAAGCGCAGCGCAGGCGACCGCTTCGCCGATTTGTTCAAGAGCAAGCCCACCAGCGAGAGCGCCGACCAGAAGGCCGAGGCGAGGAAGCGGGCGTTGAAGAAAGCGATCGTGGACGATATCACTCTCTAGTGGGACGCCGCTCGAGATTCGCAAGTCCATTCGGCGCCTCGGTGAGCATCGCGCTCGCCGAGGCGCGCATGACCCAGACCGAGCTTGCCGCCAAGACCGGCCGCTCGACCGCCTACGTCAATCAGCTCATCACCGGGCATAAGAAGCCGTCGCCCGAATGGGTCGATCTCATCGCCGACACGCTTAAGCTTTCGCCCAGGGACCGCCAGGCGCTCCATGTCGCCGCCGCCAAGCAACACGGCTTCAAGCTCGACCTGACCAAGAAATAGTACCAACTCTCCAGTCTCGAAGGCGCCCCAGCGAATCTGAACGCAGCCTGAACGGCACCCTCTGACTTGTGATGAATCGGGGCTTGCCGAGGTTCTGGCCCGTCCCCACATGTTGCGCGCCGAGGGGGGTTCGGCGAAGGAGATGAAAAGCATGTCTGATCCCCGTAATTCAGTGACTGCCCGTTCGGGCGCGGTTTTGCGCGTTTCCATACTCGCAGCGGGCCTTGGCTTCGGCCTTTTCGCCGGGTTGGCGGCCGCTTCAGCCGCACCGCTTTCAGGCGCGGGCCTCGCTGCCCCAGGGCTCGCGACCGAGCCGATCGCCTATAGGCATCTCAAGGATCGCCAGTTTTATGTGGCGGACTCTTACGGCCCACCGTCATTCCCCTCGTATCCACGGTCCTCGCAGGGGATGCCGTTTGGCGGAAGCGACGAAGTCCTTGAGCTGCAGAGGCTCCATCCGGAAACTCTGTGGCCGCGTAGCATGCGCTATTTCCCCTATCATTAAGGGCGTAGCGACGGCGCGCATTGGTTAGCCGAAGATGGCCGAAACCCAATGCTTTTGTCACCAATTCACTTTGGTTTGGCGGACAGGCGCTGACCCTTCTTAGAAAGAGTCTGTGGTAGGAAGCGGGTATCGCTCAGGAGATCCACCATGCGTCACAGCTTCAGCATAGCCGGCGCCGCAGTTCTCGGGCTTGCCGGCCTCACCTTTGCGGGATCCGCTCAAGCCGTCCCGATCGTCTCTCTTCACCAAGCTGCTCCGCTTGCGATTACGGCCGCCGACGAAGGCACCTACATCAATGAGGAGGAGCATCCGAACCAGGTCACCCCGGGCTCCCAAGAGGGAACTGGCGAAGCTTCGAAATATGTCGCCCCTTCAGGTGGCGGGGACTCGAGCGCCGGCGAGGTGCAGGAGCTTCAGCGTGCCTTCCCGACGACGGAATGGCCGCCGAGCATGCGTCACGACTAGCGCACCTCTCGGCTCTACCGATCTTACGAAGACTGAACTGGCGCTAAGGGCCCGGCGCTTAGGGCCGCGGGCCGTTAGGCTGCGTCGGCGCTCTCGAGCTCGCGCACGAGCTGCGGGGTCATGGCCTTCGGCTCGCCGAACAGATAGCCCTGGGCGAGCTCGACCCCGTAGTCGATGAGCTTACCGACATCGGTTTCGTCCTCGACTTTCTCGACGATCAGCTTGAGATCGAAGCTCTCGAGATAAGCCTTCATGTCCGAGGCGGGAAGCGCCGCCCCCTTCTCTTTCATATCGTGCAGGAAGCTCTTGGCGTCGATCTTGACGAAGCGGAAGGAGCGATCGCGTAAGCCGGCGAAATCGACGTCGAGATCGCCGACATGGTCGAGGGAGAAGCCGAAGCCGAGCGCACCGAGCGTGTCGAAGCAGGAGAGCTCGCCGCGCGTAAGGCCGACGATCGCCGGCTGGCTCACCTCGAAGACGAGGCTTTCGGAGAGGCCGCTATTCTCCTCCATGAACTCGACGAGCTCGGGAAAGAAGTCGGGGTCGAGCAAGGACTGGACCGATATATTGCAGAACACGCCCTTGACGCGCGAATCGGAGCGAAGCCGCCTGAGCAGCTGCACGCTCTTGACCAGGAGCACGTTGTCGACGATCGGCATCAGCCGCTCCCGCTCGGCGACCGGCAGATACTCACGCGGCAGGACGACCTCGTCGGAAGGGGTCCGCAGCCGGGTGAACCCCTCGTAATAGCGAAGCTTGCGCTCGGGCAGCGTCACGGTCGGCTGGAGATAGAGGTCGACGCGCCCGCCCTCGATCGCATCGTTGAGAACCGCCAGCACGTCGCCAACCGGCGGACTGCCTTCGGCGGCGACGCGAACGGCGGTCTCCTCCGCGACAAGCGTGGGCTCCTCGGCCTCGTCGCCCCGGTCGTAGACGGCGAAGGTCTCAGTTTCGATCTCTTGCACGGGCTCAGTCCTGGACCCGCTCAAGAAGCCGGCCGAGGAAACCATCGGAGCGGTTTCCATCTCCGGAGCCAGCTCCGTTTGGCCCTTGGCGGCGGCGGCCGTTAGCGTCAGCTCGCGAGAGAGCTGCTTGATAAGGCCTTCGAGCGCACGCAAGTCGCCTGCCATCTTGTCGCGCTGGTTGCGCGCCTCGCCCTCGAGGTCGGTGCGCAGGCCCTCGATTCGCGCATGAACCTGCTCGAAAGCGGCGGCGAGTTCAGCCTCGCGTGAGCCGCCCACGCCGAGATCGCGGGTGCCGATGGTGCTGACGGTCTGGTCGAGACGCTCGACGCGATCGGTGAGGAGGTCGAGGCGGGCCACGTCGTCCTCGACCCGGTCGATGCGCTGAAGATCGCTGTCGATGATCTCGAGCGCCTCCTCGAGCTCCTGTAACCGAGTGGTCACCGGGGTCGCTTTGGTCTGGCGTGAGATCATGAGATAGGAGGCGGCCATGACAAGATAGAGCGAGGCACCAGCAATCACGCTCGGAATGAGCGCGATGCCGGAATGCACCATCAGGCCGGCCGCGAACGCAGCCGCCGTGACGGCCATGGCGATCAGGACGATCACGTCGAGCATGACCAGCCCTCCCGTAGACGCGATTCGTATTGGAGCCAACGTCTCGATGTTGCGCAACCCCGGGCCCCAAGCTCCTCAGGGCGAATCATGAGCGACAGGCCACTGTAAAGCAACAGCAAATCTGGCAGCCCCACCCGCCTCACTTGATAGCAGCGAAGCAGATCGTGGCCAAGGCCCGAAGGTCAGCGCAAGCGCTTCAGAATGTCGGCGATCTTGCCCACGATTGCGGCGATATCGTCCTCCGACGCGACAAGAGCCGGCGCCAGCACGATGGTGTCGCCAACCACGCGGGTCAACAGGTCCTCCTCGAAGAAAGCGGCATCGAGTGCGCGCAAGCCGCGCAATCCGGGTGGCGTGACGGCGGGTGGTAGCCTTCACCTCATTGTCAAATGACACTTTGGGCAATTCCCGTCAAAAACCAGCAACTATAGCGCCATTCGCTGTATCGACCGTCATGCAAAGCAACGATGAATGGCGGTAGCATGCGTAAGGAATCGATGGAGGACCTGAGATGAGTGGTCGCATACGGTTGGGCGCATTGTGCGCCATCGCCGCATTGATCGTGATTGGAGGCGCCGGAGCTGGTCTTGCCGCGGACGCAACGCCCACGGATCTCGTGGACGCGCTGAACGGAGTATTCGGCAAGCATGCCGGAGACCGGGCGGCGCACACCAAGGGGTTCTGCATGACCGGCAGCTTCACCCCTTCGGCCGATGCGGCCAAGCTGTCGAAAGCGCCGCACTTCGCCAAGGAGGTTCCGATTACCGCGAGATTTTCGCTCGGCGGCGGCAACCCGCAGGCGCCAGACAACGCCCAGGACAATGTCAGGGGGTTCGCCATCAAGTTCGATCTCGGCAATGGGGCGACCACAGACCTCGTGACCATTTCGGCGCCGATGTTTTTCGCCCAGACGCCGGCACTCTTTGTCGGCCTTCTGCAAGCCGTGGGCTCGGGCGATCAAGACAAGATCAAGGCTTTCTTCGCGGCGCATCCCGAATCGACCCGGCAGAATGCCTGGCTGATGTCGCATCCGGTCCCAGCGAGTTATGCGACTGTGGACTATTGGGGTGTGCACGGCTTCACCTTCACCAATGCAGCCGGCGAAAAGGCGCTCGTGAAGTACAAGCTCGTTCCCGAGGCGGGCGATGTCGGTCTGACCGCCGACGAGGCTAAGGCCAAGGGATCCGATTTCTACGAGGCTGAGTTCAAGGACCGCATCGCCAAAGGCCCAGTGGTGTTCGACCTCAAGGCGATCATGGGCAAGCAAGGCGATCAGACCAGCGACCCGACGCTTCGATGGGACGATGAGGACAACCGGCCAATGACCGCCCTCGGCAAGATCAGCATTGAGGCGCTCGTGCCTGAGGCGACGTGCGACGCCGGCATCTTCCTGCCCGGCAACGTCGTCGATGGCATCGCCGGACCCTCCGACGACCCGATCTTCGCCGCGCGCTCGCCCGCCTACATCGTGTCGTTCACCCGGCGGAAGACTCCCTGAAGCGGCGACCAGGCCTTGAGCCAAGCATGACATGATACAAGCGGGCTCTTCGCCCGCTTGTTTTGTTTCGTGGACCCGGAAGAATGCCCGAAACCGAACCAACCGACTCTTCCGACAAGGCCGTCTTGTTTCAGGCCTATGTCGATCTCATCAACTCGGAGCGCGAGACAATCTGGGCGCGCCACAACGCGCTCCTCGTTGCTAATTCGCTCATCGTCGGGGCGATCGCCATCAGCCCGACCGCGCTGTGGAGCCATAGATGGGCCGCACTCGGCCTACTCGGCGCTGGCTTCCTCATCACCATCATTTGGTTGCTGATCACCATTCACGGCTGGCTCGTGCTGCAACGGCACGTCGAGTTGGCGAGCGCTTTCGCCGCGACTCATTTCCGCCATTTGGCAAACCCCTTCAGCCAGACCGCTTACCGCCGGTCGGGGATGTGGATCCATACGCTGGCTTTGATGCTGATCGGGGTCTTCGTATTGATCTATCTCGGCCTCGGCTATTTCCGCCTGATGGCCGGCTAGGCCAAGGATGCGTCAGCGGCGATAGGCGGCGAGGAAGTTCCGCACGGCCGTCGCGACGACATGCGCGATTCTCACCTCGGTCGGGCGGCCAGCGGCGTTTGAGAGCAGCGGAAAGAACGTGGTCGATTTGCATGAATCGAGGAACTGCGCAGCGGCCAGCTCACAATCCGGTACGGCCAATATGCCGGCTGCCACTTGATCCTCAAGATAGCGCGCGACGCGCGCGATACCGGCGGCAGGACCAGTGGCGTAAAAACGCGCGCCGATCTCCGGCATACGCTCGGCAATGGCAATTACCGTGCGGAACGATGAGACACGATGCGGCTCGCACAAGAAGCGAACGAAGTCGCGGCCAAGCCGCGTCAGCACGCCCTCCACATCGTGATCCTGTGAATCGAGGGCGAAGACCTGCTCGGCCTGCGACCTGCACTCCTCAGCAACGATTTCCTGAAAGAGGGCCTCCTTGGAATCGAAATAAACGTACAGCGTTCCCTTGGAAACTTTGGCCTCACGGGCGATGTCGCCCATGCTTGCGGCATCGAAGCCCTTCCCGAGAAACACAGCACGGGCGCCTTGCAGAACCTGGCGGCGCTTGGCGTTTTCCTCGTGATCGGAGCTTTGAGGGACGGTGACGATTTCCATTTGGGGCCTGCGATATTTTGACCGAACGGTTCGGTCGGTATTGACTTAAGCCAGGAGGGAGAGTAAGTCAACTATTGACCGAACGGTTCGGTCAATATGTCTCACTGGAGGCTTTAATGTTGCGGGAGCGCGGAAATGCCGCCCTGGCGGAAGACCTCGACCGGCCCTCGTCGTCTCCAGACGACAACCTCCCCTCCCGCAAAGCACGGCGGCACGCCGCGCTTAAAACTGTCGAAAAAGCGCGCGCCCCTTCCCCCCTTCCGGAACCCCCCACGGCGCCCCCCGCCGAAGAGCCGGCCGCGACGCCGGACATTCAGACCACGAAGCCTACCGATGCCGAGCTTGCCCCCCCTGCCCGGCGTCGCTCGCTTCGCAAGCTCGTTCTGATGTTCGGCGCCGTGGCCGCGCTCGCAGCCGGTGCTTGGTATGGCCATTACTACTGGACGGTGGGCCGATTCTACGTCTCGACCGACGACGCCTATGTGGGTGCCAAGACGGCGACCATCGGCGCCAAGGTGTCGGGCTATGTCACTGAGGTGGCCATCGACGACAACGCCCATGTCCGAGCCGGGGACGTCATGGTCCGCATCGACGACGGCGACTATCAGCTCGCCGTCCAGACCGCGAAGGACAATGTCGCCACCGAGCAAGCCACGATCGATCGGATCGGCAAACAGATCGAAGCGCAAAACGCCGCCGTCGATCAGGCGAAAGCTCAGCTTGCATCGGTGCAGGCCGGGTTGACCCGTGCAGAGCTCGAGCTTCAACGCCAGCAGGCGCTGTCAGTCAAGGATTTTGCCAGCCACCAGACGCTCGAACAGGCGCAAGCCAGTCGCGACCAGGCCGTCGCCGCCGTGCAATCTGCGGAAGCCGGCGTCGAGGCGGCCGCGGCCAATGTGCAGGTGTTGAACGGTCAGCAGAACGAGGCCGAGAACACCTTGAAGCAGTTAGAAACCATTCTCGCGAAGGCCGAGCGCGATTTGTCGTTCACCGCGATCCGCGCTCCCTTCGACGGCGTCATGGGTAATCGCGCGGTGCAAGTGGGCGACTATGTTCAGCCGGGGCAGCGTCTCGCCACGCTTGTTCCGCTCGACGCGGTCTATATCGATGCGAACTTCAAGGAGACGCAGCTCGACCATCTCATGCCGGGCCAGGAGGTGTCGATCTCGGTCGATGCGCTGCCCGGCCGCGAACTGCAAGGCAAGGTCGTGAGCGTCGCTCCGGCGTCGGGCTCGGTGTTCTCGCTGCTGCCGCCCGACAACGCCACCGGCAACTTCACCAAGATCGTGCAGCGCGTTGCGGTGCGTATCGAGGTGCCGACGAATGTCGCCGAGCAAGAAGTGCTGCGGCCGGGCATGTCGGTCGTCGTCAGCGTCAACACGAAGAAGACTGCCGTGGCGACGGCTGTGGCCGCCGAGACCGCGAACGCGCCGTCGACGCCGCGCCCTTAAGGGATGGCACCTGACATGGCAAGCGCCGCCACACTCATAGAAAAGCGGCCGGTCCCGGCCATTCCTCTGTCGCGCACCGATGACAGCATCGATCCGCGCCGGCTCATCGCTTTTCTGTCCATGGTGTTCGGGATGTTCATGGCGATCCTGGACATTCAAATCGTTTCAGCCTCGCTCACCGAGATCCAGGCGGGACTCGCCGCGAGCTCGAACGAGATCACCTGGGTGCAGACCGCATATCTCATCGCTGAAGTGATCATGATCCCGCTGTCCGGCTTTCTGTCGCGCGCGCTCGGAACGCGGATTCTGTTCGCCGCCTCCGCAGCAGGCTTCGCCGCGGCGAGCCTGATGTGCGGGCTCTCGACCTCGATCAACCAGATGATCATCTGGCGCGCTATCCAAGGCTTCATCGGCGGCGGCATGATTCCCACCGTGTTCGCGTCGGCCTATATCATCTTTCCCCGGAGCCGCATGGGCCTGATCAACCCATTGATCGGCCTCATCGCCACGCTTGCCCCCACCATCGGCCCCACCGTCGGCGGCTACCTCACCGATACGCTCTCCTGGCACTGGCTGTTCTTCATCAATATCGTGCCGGGAATTGCCGTAACGATTGCGGCTCTCACACTGATCGATTTCGACGAACCGAACTTCAAGCTGCTCGAGCAGTTCGACTGGTGGGGCCTTATCTTCATGGTGGGTTTTCTCGGCGGGATCGAATATGTGCTCGAGGAAGGTCCGCGCAACGACTGGTTCGGCGACGACAGCGTGCGCTTGCTTGCCTGGGTCTCCGCGCTGTCGGCGATCGCCTTCTTTGCCCGCGTGCTGCTGGCACGGATGCCGATCGTCGACCTCAAGGCGTTTCTCAATCGCAACTTTGCGCTCGGCTCGCTGTTCTCTTTCGTGCTCGGCATCGGCCTTTACGGGCTCACTTATCTCTACCCGCTCTATCTCGCCGAAATCAGAGGCTACGACGCGCGCATGATCGGCGAGACCGTCTACGTGTCAGGCCTTGCCATGTTCCTCACCGCGCCGATCGCTGGGCGTTTGGTGACCAAGGTCGATGCGCGCTTCATGCTGGCGGCAGGCTTCTTGAGCTTCGCGGTCGGCAGCTGGTTGATGACCTACATCACCAGCGATTGGGATTTCTGGGAGCTGGTTTGGCCGCAAATCTTTCGCGGCGTCGGTCTGATGACGGCGATCATCCCGATCAATAATGTCGCGCTCGGAACGCTCCCGCCCGAGAAGGTGAAGAACGCTTCGGGCCTATACAATCTCATGCGCAATCTTGGCGGTGCGGTCGGGCTTGCCGGCCTCACCACGATCCTCAATGACCGCACCGACCTGCATTTGGCGCGGCTGCACGAGGCTATTACTTTCGCGCGGCCTTCTGCGGTCGAGACGCTCAACCAGCTGACGGCGAAATTTTCGAACTTTGGTGGCGAGGCGAGCGACATGGCGCTGAAGCAGCTCTACCAACTCGCTCACGCGCAAGGCGTTGTGATGGCGTTCGCCGATGTGTTCCTGCTGTTGACCATCCTGTTCGTGGTGCTGGCGGGATTGGCGGTCGTCGTGAGAAGGCCGGTCGAGCCGCGCTAAGCGTCGCAAGGGGTCTCGACCGCGATGCGATGCCGGATAGGCACCCGTCCGCAAGCTATGGGGGTGAAGGGAAACTGATGCCGAGACCGACGCGTTTGGTGCAGGGAGGATGAGTTTCATGAAG
>DATHCZ010000128.1:0-2507 GCA_035319265.1 Methyloceanibacter sp.
GCTGGGGCGCGCGTGCGTACCCGGCGCCGACTGGCCATTGCCGTTCTGCGCGACAGTCTCGCCGCCCTCGCCCGGCAGCGGCTGGGAGGGAGCGGGCTTGGCGTCGGGGCCCTGATAGGTCGCTTCGAGATCGATAATGTCGCGGAGTAGAATCTTGCCCTCGTTCAGCTCGTCGCGCCAGATGATGATGGCCTGGAAGGTCAGCGGGCTCTCGCACAGTCCGGCGATCATGGCCTCGCGGCCGGCCTCGATGCGCTTGGCGATGGCGATCTCGCCTTCGCGCGAGAGCAGCTCGACCGAGCCCATCTCGCGCAGATACATGCGCACGGGATCATCGGTCCGCTCGGCGGGCTCCGACTTGGTCTCGGGTTTGGCGATGGGCGTGACGGGGACTACAGGGCGCGCGGGCGCGGCCTCTCCCTCGGCTCCGGCCTCGGGCGCCTCCTCGGCCTCGTCGGTGTCGATGACGTTGATGCCCATGTCGGAGAGCATCGACATGGTGTCCTCGATCTGCTCGGAGGACACCTCCTCCGAGGGGAGCACCTCGTTCAGTTCGTCATAGGTGACGAAACCGCGCGCCTTGGCGGTCTTGATGAGCTTCTTGACGGCGGCATCCGACATGTCGAGCACAGGCCCATCGGCCGGCTCGGCTGGCGTCTGCTCTTGATCCTCGGCTTCAGCGGTCTTTGTTGCCATTCTCGTGTTACTCCGAAGCGCAAAGCGCGTTCTTTGGGCGCTGCCCACGACCTCGCGCGGCAAACGCACCTCTCTACCCTAAGGCGCTGCTCCCGAGCGCATATTACAGAAGCGATTAACCGGCCCACCGTTAATCGTCAATTAAGCATGACCTTCGCGCCAGCCTTGCCGCCCGATTTTCTTATACTGGCGGCAGCTTTGGTTCGACTGTCCTACTCTCTATACTCTTTTCGCCCCGAAAGGCTCGACAGAGACTATAAACGTGCCGTTACTTCGGCTTCATTGCGCCCATACGAGTTGCGCTTAAGGTCCGAACAATCGTCGCGGGGGCTTGGCTTATCGCCCTTGTACCGACTCAAAGCGCGCGTCCGGCCCCAAAAATCCGCCGTCGCGCGGTGGTTGCACGTCCTCAGCATGAGGTGGCGAGGGCGTTAACGCCTGTCAAGGCCGCAAGGCCCTCCTGAGCCAGGATTTTCTTGGTCTCGACTTGGTCTACGGCAGACGTTGAGTGCAAGAACGGGGCCGGCTGAAGGCCTTCGCATCAGGAATATTTTGCCGGGGGGCGGTGGCCGCGGCGCCAAGTGGCCTTCTCGCGCAGAACTTCGGCGACCTTCTCCTTGAACCTCTCGCCCGCGTCGCGGTCGCCGGCATCGTCGCCGGCATGCTGATTGCCGACGCTTGCCACCTGTTGCTGCAGCGTCGCAAAGCGCTCGAACTCTGCCTCCGAAAGATCGGCGAGATGATCGGCACCGTCCTCAAGCTCCTTGGAAAGCGCGGGAAGTGCGCGGAAACGGAAGATGAGATCGGCGAACTGCGCTTCAACGTCGTCCCGCGGCGTCTCGGGCTGAAGGAAGGCAATGCGCTTGAAGGCACTCTCGCGCGCGAGCCTGGCCAAGAGCTTGGCGTGCGGGCTTGCTTTAAGCACGTCAAGCAGTTGCTCGCGCGAAATGCCGTCGCGCTCGAAGATGGCGCGGGTGACGAATGAGAGCAGCGCCGCGAGCGGCTTGTCCCTGATCTCGAGGCTCGCGATCTCGTCGGCGAAGCGATCGAGCAGGGCGGGATGATTGACGAGGGCGAGGGCGATAGTGGTGGCGAAGCCCCGCGGCGATGGCGGCGGCATGGTCGCGCTGTTAGGCGGAACCCGCACGGCAACGGCCCGCGATGAGTGGCTCGCTGCGCTCCGACGCGGCGACGGCCTCTCGCGCCAGAGCGCGAACAGCCGGTTCCTCACCTCGCGTCGATAATGATCGCGCACACGTGCGTTGGCGATCTCGGCGAGAAGCGCGTCGAGCCGCGCTTCGAAGGCCGCGCGGCGCTCAGGCGTATCGAGCGGCTGCTCGGCGCGCTCGCGGAGCCACAGCACGTCGATCAGCGGGCGCGCGCTCTTGAGGCATTGGGTGAAAGCCGCTGCGCCCTGGCTGCGAACGAGGTCGTCCGGATCCATCCCCTCGGGCAGGAAAGCGAAGCGGAAGGAATGACCTTCGCGCAACATCGGCAGCATGCGGTCGATGGCGCGCGCCGCCGCCGCTTCCCCCGCCCTGTCGCCGTCGAAGCAAACGATGGGTTCGGGTGCCAGCAGCCAAAGCTGCTCCATCTGGCGCTCGGTGAAAGCGGTGCCGAGCGTCGCGACGCTGTTGGCGAAGCCCGCTTGATGGAGCGCGATCACATCCATATAGCCCTCGACCACGACGAGCTCGCCCTTATCGAAAGCCGTTTTGCGCGCACGCGCGAAATTGAACACCGTCGAGCCTTTGTCGAACAGCCTCGTCTCGGGCGAGTTCAGATATTTGGGCTCTGCATCGGGATCGAGG
>DATHCZ010000129.1:0-7996 GCA_035319265.1 Methyloceanibacter sp.
AGGCCTCGCTGAACCTTGCCAGCGTGAACACCGTGCCGGCACCGATCACGAGCCAATAGGCCGAGTCGAGCTCCTTAATGTCGGCAAGACGGAGCGGCGCCTTGGTCTTGCTCTCGAGATGCGCCGGCTCCTCGACGCCGAGCACGAGGACCGTGACGGCAAGCACCGCTGGGATCACCGCGAACCACAGCACCGTGCGGATGTCGTCGTTGCAGAGATACATCAACACGATGGCCGCGGCCGGCCCGAGGGTGGCGCCGACCGTGTCGAGCGATTGACGTAAGCCGAAGGCCGCGCCCCTCTGCTCGGGCGGAGTCAAGTCGGCGACCAGCGCATCGCGCGGCGCGCCTCTGATGCCCTTGCCGATGCGATCGAGGAAACGCGCGAGAAGGACAAGCCCGATCGAGTCGGCAAGCGGGAAGAGCGGCTTGGTGGCGGCGGCGAGGCCATAGCCCGCAACCGCCAGCGCCTTGCGCTTGCCGAGCGTGTCCGACAGCCAGCCCGAGAACACGCGCGTGATTTGCGCCGTGGCCTCGGCGATGCCCTCGACCAGCCCAAGCGCAGTCGCGCTTGCGCCGAGCGTCACCATGAGGAAGACCGGGAGCAGCCCGTGGATCAGCTCGGAGGAGGTGTCCATGAACAAGGAGGTGAGCCCGAGCGCCCACACCGCGCGTGGCAGGTGCTCTTTGGATGTCTTTGCGTCCATCGATACCGATCTCTTGCTCAAGGGGTGAGCGCCAAAGGCGAGCGTGTTATATGGCCCTTCGGCAGAGAGCACGAGCGAGGAAGCATGATCGCCGTTCCAAGCGAAGACCCGGTCCACGCCCTGGTTCCCCATACGCTGAGGGAGCCGTTGATCGGCGCGCGGTCAGGCCCGCTCGCCGACCACACCTTCATGGTGAAGGACCTGTTCGCCATCAAGGGCCGCAAGGTCGGGAACGGCAACCCGAGCTTCTACGAGCATGCAACGCCCGCGCACGAGACGGCGCCGGTCATCGAGCGGCTGCTCGCCGCCGGCGCCTCATGCACCGGTATCACCATCTGCGATGAGTTCTTTTACAGCGTGCTCGGTTCCAACGCCCATTACGGCCAGCCGGTGAACACCCGCGCACCGCAGCACGTCACCGGCGGATCGTCCTGCGGCTCTGCGGCGGCGGTCGCCGCCTCGATGTGCGACTTCGCGCTCGGCAGTGACACCGGCGGCTCGATCCGCGTGCCGGCCTCCTTCTCAGGCCTTTATGGATTACGCCCGACCTTCGGCCGCATTGCCACGGAAGGCGCCACCCCCATGGCGCCGAGCTACGACACGATCGGCTTCCTCGCGCGCGAGGCCGAGCCGTTCCGCAAAATCGGCCGTGTCTTGTTGCAAGGCCCTACCGTCGACACCACTATTGGGCGGCTGATCCTCGCGGAAGATTTCTTTCTCCATGCCGAGGCGAGCGCCGACCAGGCACTCTGGCAGGTGCTCGACAAGCTCGGAAGCGCATTGCCAAAGCCTGAGCACGAAGAGATTGCCGGAGAAGCGCTCGACGATTGGCGCAACGCCTTCCGCCTCATTCAGGGCTTTGAGATCCAATCGACGCTGCTTCCCTTCATCCAGTCGCACAACGCGAAGCTCGGGCCGGGCGTCAAGGAGCGCTTCGAGGCAGCGGCGGGGATCACCTATCGCGAGGCTGAGGAGGCGCGTCACTTGCGTGCCAGGATCAAGGCGCGCCTCGAAGCGCTGGCGCGACCCGGCACGTTGATCGTTCTGCCCACGACGCCGACGCTTCCGCCCGAGCGCGGCATCCCCGACGGCGCCTCCTTCTCAGAGTTCCGTAGCCACACGCTCGCCTATACCTGCCTCGCCGGCCATTCCGGCCTGCCGCAGATGTCGATCCCGGCGACCGAGGCTGCCGGCTGCCCCATCGGGCTCTCCTTCATCGGCTGGCAGGGCGGCGACGAAGCCCTTCTCGACCTTGCCGTGAAACTTGAGCCGCGCTTAAGGAAGTCGACCTAAGCTCTGCGCCTTCGCGAGGATGCCGATGCCGGATCAGACTTCGTTCCCTTACGGCGCGGGTTTCCGCTCGCTGACGCGCGAAATCCTCGATCCGGTAGAGCTGAGCGTCAGAGGCGCGCTGCCGACCTGGCTCCAAGGCGCTCTGTTGCGTACCGGTCCATCGAAGTTCGAGGTGGGCGCCCGCACCTACAACCACTGGTTCGACGGGCTCGCCATGCTGCACCGCTTCGGCTTCGAACAAGGCCGAGTGAGCTATGCCAACCGCTTTCTAGGGAGTAAAGCCTTCACTGCGGCCGAAGCGACCGGCAAGATCACTTACGCCGAATTCGCCACCGATCCGTGCCGCAGCCTGTTCGGCCGCGTGGCCGCGATGTTCGACCCCAAGCTCACCGACAATTGCAACGTCAATGTCGTCGGGCTAGGCGGCGAGACCGTCGCCTTCACCGAGACCACCATGCCGCTGCGCTTTTCCCCCGCCGTACTCGCGACCCTCGGCGTGCTCGACTATGAGCCGCCGCTCACCGGCCAGGTGTCGATCGCTCATCCGCATTACGACGCCGCCCGCGAACGCCATTACAGCTACATGGTCGAATTCGGCCTCAACAGCCGCTACCGTCTGTTCAGCGTCGCCGATGACGGCAGCCAGGCAGAGGTCGCCGAGATCGCGGTCGATCGCCCCGCCTACATGCACTCCTTCGCCATGACCGAGCGTTATCTCGTGCTTGTCGAGTTCCCTCTGACCGTCAGCGCTCTCGAGCTGAAATTCTCAGGCAAGCCCTTCATCCGGAATTATCGCTGGCAACCCGAGCGCGGGCTGAAATTCCACGTCGTCGACAAAAACGGCGGCGCCGAGATGGCGACCGCTCGAGGCGAGGCCGTCTTCGCCTTCCACCACGTCAACGCCTTCGAGGACAAAGACGGTCTGGTCATCGACCTGATCGCCTACCCCGACGCGAGTATCATCGATGAGCTTTACCTCGCACGGTTGCGCGCCGGGACGCCGATCGACGCGACTGGTCTCCTCACCCGCTTCCGGGTGAAGTTCGGGAACAACACGGCGGTCATTCGTGAGACGCTTTCGCCGGTGCCGCTGGAATTGCCGCGCATCAATTACGAGGCTCACGCCGGCAAGCCCTATCGCTATGTCTGGGGCACCGGCATCCAGCTTAGCGGCGACTTCCTCGATTCGATCGTCAAGATCGACGCCGAGACCGGGAAGGTCGCGCGCTGGTACGCGCAGGGGCTTTATCCCGGTGAGCCGGTGTTCGTCCACGCGCCTGACGCGATCGCGGAGGATGAGGGCGTGCTCCTGTCGGTCGTGCTCGATATCGCCAACGATAGGTCCTTCCTGCTGGTGCTCGATGCCGCGACACTCGAGGAGAAGGCGCGGGCCGAAGCCCCCCACGCCATCCCCTTCCATTTCCACGGCAACTATTTCTCGCAAAAAACAGGCAAGGCTTGACTTGGAGGGCTCGCTCGCCGACATTCCCGGCGAAAATTCAAGGCAGCTCAATTCACGAGCCGCCGCCCTGCACATGGTTGGCGCAAAAACAGCGCCTACATAACCGGGAGGCAGGGAGGTCAACACCCGACAGCGCGTTGCGCCCTCGGGTGCCGTTGGTGTTTTGGAAAGAGTGATGATGCAAGAGGCCTTATCGAAGCAATGGAGCCGGGCAGGCGCGCTGCCCCTCGCTGCCTTGTTGTCTCTTGTCGCCATTGGCGCTGGCCTCGCAGCCTCTTTGTCGGTACCCGTCATCGTCGGCAAGGTGCCCGAATACGACGCCTGCGGCTCGAATGGTGTGGTCAAGGGGCTCGACCCGCACGGCGACGGCTTCCTCGCCGTCCGCTCCGGGCCCGGCAGCCAATATCAGATGCTCGACAAGCTGCTCGAAGGCCAAGCCGTGTTCGTTTGCGATGACCGCGGTCAGTGGCTCGGCGTCGTCTATACGCGCGGCCAAGAGGACTGCGGCGTCGACTCGGCGCTGGACAGACCTAAGCCTTATTCCGGCCCATGCTTTTCTGGCTGGGTCTACCGCAACTGGATCACCATTACCGCCGGCTGATGTTCGAGACTTTATCAGAGCGCCTCGGCGCGATCCTCGACAAGCTGACGCGGCGCGGCGCGCTGACCGAGGCCGACGTCAACGAGGCGATGCGCGAGGTACGACGCGCCCTGCTCGAGGCCGACGTCGCGCTCGACGTGGTGCGCTCCTTTACCGACCGGGTGAAGGCGCGGGCCATCGGCCAGGACGTGGTGCGTTCCATCACGCCGGGCCAGATGGTCATCAAGATCGTGCATGACGAGCTCGTGCGCACCCTCGGCTCGGATGCGCAAGGGATCGATCTTGCGGCGACGCCACCGGTGGTGATGATGCTCGTCGGCCTGCAAGGCTCGGGCAAGACCACGACGACCGCTAAGCTCGCCAAGCGCCTCGAGACCCGTGATAAGCAGAAAGTGCTGATGGCCTCGCTCGACACGCGGCGTCCAGCGGCGCAAGAGCAGCTCCGCGTGCTCGGCGAGCAGACTGGCGTGGCGACGCTCCCCATAGTCGCCGGCGATGGTCCCGTCGCCATCACCACGCGCGCGCTCAAAGCCGCGAAGCTCGGCGGCTACGACGTGTTGCTGCTCGACACCGCCGGTCGCACCCATATCGACGAACAGCTGATGGCCGAGACCGCCGAGATCGAGAAGGTCGCAGCGCCGCATGAGACATTGCTCGTCGCCGACGCGCTCACCGGCCAGGACGCCGTCAACCTCGCCAGGAATTTCGGTGAACGCGTGAATCTCACCGGCATCGTTCTCACCCGCGTCGACGGCGACGGACGCGGCGGCGCCGCGCTCTCGATGCGCGCCGTCACCGGCAAGCCCATCAAGCTGATCGGCGTCGGCGAGAAGCTTGACGCGCTCGAGGATTTCCATCCCGACCGCATTGCCGGACGTATCCTCGGCATGGGCGACGTGATCGGCCTCGTCGAGAAGGCGATGCAAACCGTTGAGATCGACAAGGCCGAGGCCATCGCCCGCAAGATGAAGAAGGGCGCCTTCGACCTCGACGACCTCGCCGAGCAGTTGAAGCAGATGCAGAAGCTCGGCGGCATGGGCGGCGTGCTCGCCATGCTGCCCGGCATCGGCAAGGTGAAGAAGCAGCTCGATGCCGCCAATCTCGACGACCGCATCTTGAAGCGTCAGCAGGCAATGATCGGCTCGATGACACGCGCCGAGCGCAAGAACCCGAAGCTGCTCAATGCCTCGCGCAAGAAACGCGTCGCGGCGGGCTCGGGTACGAGCGTGCAGGACATCAACAAGCTGGTGAAGATGCACCGCCAGATGGCCGACATGATGAAGGCCATGGGCAAGAAGCGCGGGATCTTCAGCCAAATGTTCGGCTCTGGCCCTCTGCCCGAGCTGCCGGCGGAGCTTCCGGAAGGGACCAGCCTGCCCCCTGGCCTCCCTCCGGGCGGCCTTCCTCCGCTGCCTCCCGGCGGCTTTCCCGGCATGGGAGGCATGACCGGCTTGCCGCGCGGCCTTCCCGGGATGCCGAAAGGACTTCCGGGCCTTCCCGGCTCGAAGAAACGATGAGATCAACTAGGAGAACGAACCCATGTCACTGAAGATCAGACTGGCGCGGGCCGGTGCCAAGAAGCGGCCCTATTACCGCATCGTCGTCGCCGACTCCAGGAGCCCGCGCGACGGCCGCTATATCGAGAAGATCGGCACCTACGATCCGCTCCTGCCGAAGGACGGCGAGCGCGTGAAGCTCGTCGAGGAACGCGTCAAGCATTGGCTCGGCGTTGGCGCGACCCCGACCGACCGTGTCTTGCGCTTCCTCGACGCTGCCGGCGTGCGAAAGCGTGACGCTCGCTCCAATCCCAACAAGGGCCAGCCCGGCAAGAAGCGCATCGAGCGCGAGGAAGCCAAGGCCGCCGCCGCCGCCGAGAAGGCCAAGGCGGCTGCCGAAGCAGCCGCCGCGCCTGCGACGCCGGCTCCCGAGCCAGAGCAGCCGGCAGCCGAGTAACCTTGTCAGCGAAGGAAGAGCGGGTGCTGCTCGGCGAGATTGGCGCCGCGCAAGGCTTGAAGGGCGAAGTCCGCCTCCGCTCCTTCACCGAGGAGGAGGCGGCCATCACGGCCTACGGCCCGCTTGAGGACGAGACCGGGCTCGTGATCGAGATCGAGGCCTTGCGCGCGACGCCCAAGGCACTGATCGCCCGCATCAAGGGCGTCACAACCCGCGAACGTGCTGAGGCTCTCACCGGCACCAAGCTCTACGTCCCGCGATCGCGCTTGCCTGAGCGCGAGGAAGAGGAGTGGTATCACGCCGAGCTGATCGGGCTTGCCGCGCTCGACCGCGACGGCGCCACGATCGGCACGGTGGTCGCCATCCAGAATTTCGGCGCCGGCGACCTGCTCGAGCTTGCGCCGGCGAACGGCGGACCGACCGTGCTCATTCCCTTCACACGCGAGACGGTGCCCGAAATCGACGTCGAGGGTGAACGCCTCACTCTCGTTCCCCCTGCGGGTCTGCTCGAATAGCGGATCGGCACAAGCGATTTACTCTGTTCAAAAACGGCTTGGTCGGGGTCTCGCGCTCCCTCGCACCCTGCCCCAGGCTCTAGTACCATCTTCCCGCCGAGTTCTCGGCAGGCCGACACGAGGCAGGGTCATGAGCCAAGACGGATCGGTTGCGGCCCCGTGCGATGCACCGTTGTTTAGTTGGCTTGGCCCGCTCGGCCGCTTCGCTGAGCTCGGGACTGTCGGCTATCCCCGGGGCGTGCGCCGGCGGCTGACCATCGTCAACGCCATGGCATTCTTGATCGCCGTCTTCTCGGTGATCTATGCCTGCGTCTTTGCCTATTACGACCTGCACGATTACCGGCACCTGATCGCCTTGAATCTGCTGCTGACCGTCATCGTCCTTCTGGTGCCGCTCGCGCATCGGATCAACGATGTCGCCGCCGCCCTCGTGATTACCGTCGCCGAGTACGTCGCATTGTTCGTCTTCGTATGGTCATTCGGTCGCGACTCCGGCATCCAACTCAATTACATCATCGCCGCGGCAGTCACGTTCGCCATTTACGGCTTGGCGCATATTCGGCTCGCCGTCGCCGTGATCATCGTCGGGCTCGCGCTGCATGTGGCGGCCTGGTTTCTGTTTCCCCAGGAACGTGCGCTGTTCACGGCCGACCCTGGCCTGCTCGACAATCTCTATGTCTCCTCTGCGGTCACCACCTTTTGCATCATCGCTCTGATCGTGGGTTACGCGTTCACGGTGGCTGATGCCGCGCGCGCCGAGGCCGATGCGCTCCTCACCAACATTCTCCCCGAGCCGATCGCCGAGCGGCTGAAGGAACGGCCGGAGGCGAAGGTGGCCGACAGCGTCAACGAGGCGTCGGTCATGTTCAGCGATCTCGTCGGCTTCACCGAACTTGCGCAAAAGCTCGGTGCGGCCCGCACGGTCGCGCTGCTCGATCAAATCGTCACCGAATTTGATCGTTTGGCTGCTCGTCATGGGGTCGAGAAAATCAAGACTATCGGCGACGGTTATATGGCGGTCACGGGCGTAAGTCTGCCGCGCGCCGATCATCTACCGTGTCTCGCGCGCATGGCGCTCGGGTTACCTGATTTGGTCCAACGACTGTCTGCGGCGCACGGCGTCGATTTGAGAGTCCGCGTGGGGATTGCTATTGGGCCGGTGATGGCCGGGGTGATCGGCACCGACAAGTTTTCCTACGACGTGTGGGGCGAGACCGTGAATCTTGCGTCGCGGCTTGAATCGCACGGGATCCCCGGCGAGATCCAAGTGTCGTGCGCGGTGCGGGAAGCGCTCGGCGACAGCTTCGTCTTCGAGCCGCGCGGGCCGATCCAGGTGAAAGGCGTCGGCCGCCTCGAGACTTGGCTTCTCAAGGAGGAGTGCGCAGCTGCCGCGACCGAGACAAGCATCGAGGCATGACCCACATCTGGCGTGCCACCGTGCTCACGATCTTCCCCGAGATGTTTCC
>DATHCZ010000130.1:0-10281 GCA_035319265.1 Methyloceanibacter sp.
GCCAAGCTCGGCGGCGACGGCTTTCGCCGTGGTCTCGTTGTCGCCGGTCGCCATCACGATGCTGAGTCCCTGAGCGTGCAGTTTGCGGATCGCCTCGGCGGCGGTCTCCTTGATGGGATCGGCCACGGCGACGATGCCGGCGAGTTCGCGGCCGGCGGCCAAGAACATCACCGTCTCGCCACGCTCGCGTCTCGCCTCGGCGGCTCGGGCGAGGGGACCAACAGCGATGCCGAATGTCTGCATCAGCCGGGCATTGCCGAGAGCCGCGTCGGTTTCGCCCATTCGTCCCTTGACGCCCTGACCGGTGACGGCCGCGAAGTCTGTTACCTTGCTCGGCTTCAGACCGCGCGCCTCGGCGCCGCGCAAGATCGCCGCGGCAAGGGGATGCTCGCTGCCTGCCTCGAGCGAGGCGGCGAGGCCTAGCACCTCATCCTCGGTGAAACCGTTGGCCGCCTCGACGCCGGTCAGCGCGGGCTTCCCCTCGGTCAGCGTGCCCGTCTTGTCCGCGATGATGGTGTCGACCTTGGCAAGCCGCTCAAGAGCAGCAGCATTGCGGATCAGAACGCCGGCCTGCGCGCCACGCCCGGTCGCCACCATGATGGATATCGGCGTGGCGAGCCCGAGCGCGCAAGGGCAGGCGATGATGAGAACGGTGACGGCCGCCACGAGAGCGTAGGCAAGTTGAGGTGACGGTCCGAGGAAGAACCAGGCGATAAAGGAGAGGATCGCGACGAGCACCACGGCCGGCACGAAATAGCCCGAGACGGTATCAGCGAGGGCCTGAATTGGCGCGCGCGAACGCTGCGCCGCCGCGACCATCTCAACCACCTGCGCCAGCGTGGTCGCCGCGCCGGTGCGATCGACGCGCATGTCGAAGCTGCCGTTGCCGTTCACAGTGCCGCCGGTGACGCGGTCCTTGGCTGTTTTCTCCACTGGGATCGGCTCGCCGGTCAGCATCGACTCGTCGACGGCACTCCTGCCTTCGATCACGGTGCCGTCGATCGGCACCCTGTCGCCGGGCCTGACCCGCAACACGTTACCGACCTGAACCGAGGCGAGGGGAATGGTCTCGGTCCTGCCGTCCTTCAGCACGCGCAGCGCCGTCTTGGGCGCGAGGTCGAGCAACGCGCGAATAGCCCCTCCGGTCCTCTCCCGCGCGCGAAGCTCCAGCACCTGACCCAAAAGAATAAGCGCGACGATGACAGCCGCCGCCTCGAAATAGACAGGCACCAAACCGTGCTCATCGAGCATCGCCGCGGGAAACAAGCCGGGCGCCACCGTGGCGACCACGCTGTAGAGGAAGGCTGCGCCGGTGCCGAGTGCGATCAGCGTGAACATGTTGAGGTAGCCGGAGCGGACGGAATCGACTCCGCGAACGAAGAACGGCCAGCCGCACCAAAGCACCGCAGGTATGGCGAGCGCAAACTTCAGCCACTGCTGCATCTCCGGCGACAAGAAGGGGAGCAGATCGAGATGAAAGACATGAGCGCTCATGTCGAGCACGACCAGCGCGGCGGACAGAGGAACGGCGACCCAAAGTCGTCTGGTGAAATCGATCAGCTCCGGATTCATCATGTCCTCGGCCGGCGGCACGCCCATCGGCTCGAGCGCCATGCCGCAGATGGGGCAGTGTCCGGGTCCCTCCTGCACGATTTGCGGATGCATGGGGCAGGTGTAGAGCGTGCCTTTGGGGAGAGGCTCGGGCTGGCCCTTTCTGTCGAGGAAGCGCTTCGGTTCCTTGGAGAATTTGGTGCGGCAGCCCTCCGAGCAGAAATAATAAGTATGGCCTTTATGCTCGAAGGTCGGCTTGCCGGCATGAATGTCGACCATCATGCCGCAGACAGGATCGATCACGTGATCCTTGGCGGGGGGCATGGTCGCGCCGTGCAAATTTCCGTGCGCGTGTGAATGGCTGTGGTCCGCTGCGGTCATGGTCAGCTCTCGGCTTGAAACACATACCCCGTAGGGGTATATAGCGCGTATGAGAAGCGATGCCAAGGAGTCGGCGCTCAAGCGCTTACAAAGGATCGAGGGCCAGGTGCGCGGCCTGATCCGCATGGTCGAAGAGGACCGCTACTGCATCGATGTGGTCACGCAGATTTCCGCCGCGCGCGCAGCTTTGCGCAAAGTGGAGGAGGAGGTCCTTCACGATCACGTCGCCCATTGCGTGGAAAATGCCATCTCGAGCGGCAACAAGGCCGAGCAGCGGCGCAAGGTCGCGGAGTTGATGGAAGTTCTCAGCCGCACGGCGCGCTAGACGCGGGTCTCTCGGCCCAACCGGCCGAAAATCGCAAACAGCGTTGGTGAAGTCGGGCCTATGAGCGTCTATCATGGCGCGCGAGGGAACGGCTGGGTTGGGGGAGACAATGATTCGCGGAGCGCTGATGGTGATCGCGCTCGCCGTGGCCGCTGTGGCGGGTCTCGGCGCGGGCTACGTGCTGTGGAACAAGAAGGAGGTCAATTGGTACGCGGTCGACATCAACAAGCTCGGACCTGGTCCCGAGAACGACCTTATCCGTTACGGCAGGGACCTTATCGTCAACACGGCGCGCCATATCGGCAAGAACGCGACGGATCCCGCGCTCCGCTATGCCGGCAACGATCTCTCCTGCCAGAACTGCCATCTGAATGCAGGGCTACAACCGTTCGCGGCGCCGTTCATCTCGACCTTCGCGACCTTCCCCATGATGGTCGATGATCAGGTCCTCACGCTCACCGGCCGGCTCAACGGCTGCATGCGGCGAAGCCTGAACGGCAAAGACCTGCCGCCCGATAGCCGGGAGATCCAGGCGATTATCGCCTACATCAAATTCGTCGGAACCGGCACGCCCGACGGCGTGCGGCTCCCGGGCATGGGGCTGAAGCCGCTCGCCAATCCTCAAGCTCCGCCCGACTCACGGCGGGGGCAGGAGGTTTACGCCCAGCAGTGCGCCAAGTGTCACAAGGACGACGGCCAAGGCGAGTTGAAGGGAAGTCCCGGCGTCGGCTATTCCATCCCCCCGCTTTGGGGGGAGGCGAGTTTCAACGCGGGTGCCGGCATGGCCAAGATCGCTTACGCCGCCGCCTATATTCACGACAACATGCCCTTCGGCATCAGCTATGTGGATCCGGTGCTGACCGTTCAGCAGGCCTGGGACGTGGCGGCCTTCATGGATTCCAAGCCTCACCCTCCGGCGACGCCCGAGACGGGTTCAGATCTGCAATAGCACCCGGCTCCCGCGTCCGTTGAGAACCCGGGAGCCGTGTGGATGAGGTCAGCCGTCACGCAACGGCGCGAGACGTTTCCTTGCAACCGGCGGCGCAAGCCTGTTCGCGGTGCAATTTCACGAGCGAAGCAATGTGCAGCAAGATCGAGAGCGGCACCATATAGACGGGGATCATCACCATCGGCATCATGGTGATGAGTTCGCTCGTGGGGTGCACCTCGATCGGTGCGATCGCCGAGGGTGAGGTGAGGAAGCCCATCGTCACCGCGACGACGAGGTCGAGGACGCCGAGGATGTTCCACGCCCTGACGGCGCCCGCGTTATCGTGCCGGTTGCGCGCATAGGCAAGGGCGACGAACGGCGCCGAAAGACCGACGGCGACATCGCCTATGCCGGCAGGCAAGGCGAACAGCCCGGGGAACTTCCCAGCGGCGTAGAGCATCAGGAACACCACGCCGAGCGCGCGGTAGAACTGGACGCCGACGATCCAGGCTTGCGGCACCGCATCGAGGATGCGCTGGGCCAGCTCCGACCGCCAGACGAAGAGGGCGCCAATCACAATGGGTAGGAAGAGGCCATACTGGATGGTGGGGATGCCCTCGGCCGCTACGTGATAGAAGCCCGCGCCGGAGAGGCCGAGCGCGATGGCGAGCCAGCCGAGGAGGACTGCGGCCGACAGAGTCATTGCCTTTGTACGCTCGGAGCCAGGCCAAGAGGCCTCGGCGAGAGCTTTGTTGACGCCAGAGAGGATGGCGACCAGGGAGAGGGCGATCCCGATCAGCACGACATAAGGGAGATAGGTTGGAACGGTCATGACAACCTCCTTGCTGCGGTTGGGCTGTTCCATAACTATTATTCTGCAAGTGACTTGTCAATAGCAAGTTAGTTGATTTTATCAAGGGGCTTGTCTAGGTATCTTCCATGGCAAGCTCGTATGGCCAAAGCGATTGTCCGGTGGCGCGGGCGCTGGACGCGATCGGCGAGAGATGGTCGCTGCTCATTTTGCGCGACTTGTTTCGCAAGGGGCCCTTGCGGTTCCAGCAACTCGAAGCTGGGCTAGAAAGCGTGGCCCCCAACACATTGTCGGCGCGGCTGAAAGCGCTCGAAGCGAAGGGCGTGATCGGCATGCGCCTCTATGAGACGCATCCGCCCCGCTACGAATATTTCCTGACCGACAAGGGCAAGGCGCTTGGCCCCGTGCTCAAGGCGCTCCACAATTGGGGCGAGCATTTCGGTTGATCGGCTCATGCCGGCAAAGTCGGGCGCTTAGAAATCGATTCAGGTGGAAGGCATAAGTCTTTGAAATCCGACTCACACCGTTTCGCCGTCGCGCCGATGATGGAGTGGACCGACCGCCACTGCCGCTATTTCCTGCGCCTCATCTCGAAGCGGACGTTCCTCTATACCGAGATGGTGACGGCGGAGGCCGTGCTTTATGGCGATCGCGAGCGGGTGCTCGGCTTCGACGAGGCGGAACATCCGCTCGCCCTTCAGCTCGGCGGTAGCGATGCGCGGAAGCTCGGGGAAGCGGCGCGGATCGGTGCCGATTATGGCTATGACGAGATCAACCTCAATGTCGGCTGCCCGTCGGACCGGGTGCAGTCGGGCCGCTTTGGCGCCTGTCTCATGGCCGAGCCACAGCTCGTCGGCGAGTGCGTGGCGGCGATGACCGCAAGCTCCGGGTTGCCGGTCACCGTCAAATGCCGCATCGGCATCGACGATCAGGATGCGGAGGAGAGCCTCGACCGGTTCATTGGCGAGGTTGCGCGGGCGGGTTGCAGGACATTCGTCGTGCATGCGCGCAAGGCCTGGCTCGATGGCCTAAGCCCCAAGCAGAACCGCGACGTGCCGCCGCTCGATTACGGCCGCGTCTATCGCTTGAAGGAGCGACGGTCCGATCTCGAGATCATCATCAATGGCGGGATTGAGTCTTTCGCAGTGGCGAAGGCACAGTTGGCGCATGTCGACGGGGTGATGCTCGGCCGCGCGGCCTATGCCGATCCTTACCTCCTGGCAGAGGTGGATGGCGGGCTGTTCGGCGAGGAGAAGGCGGTACCGTCGCGGCTCGATGTGCTCGATTCATTCAGGCCTTATGTCGAGAATCAGCTGGCGCGCGGAAGCCGTCTCAATCAGATGACACGGCATATTCTTGGGCTGTTCCACGGACAGCCTCGGGCACGCGCCTTCCGTCGCCATCTCGCCGAGAATGCCCATCTCGACGGCGCTGGCATCGACGTGCTCGATCAGGCGCGCCGCATCGTCGCCGGCGAGAGACAGGTCGCGGCGGCCGCCGAATAGCGGCGAGGCCGACTCAATCGCAACCCATCTCGTCATGCCGGGCACCCGGGTCTCGATCGGTGCCCCGGCTCATGCCCGGCCATGACGAATCTCATTGCAACCCGTTACTCAACTCGTTTGGCGCGACGGCTTCCTCCGCTCGGCGAGAGCGAGCAAGCCTTGAATATCGAGAAAGCGCGCCGTCTGCATGCAGTAATCGCGATAGGGCGCGCCGTAGAGCTGCTTCAGCCAGTCCTCTTCGACCAACGCCATCATCACATAGGCCCCGATCATCACCGCCGAAAGCACGATGGTGAGGATTGAGTTGGCGCCGATGGACAGGCCGACCAATCCGATGATCGAGGCAGTGTATTGCGGGTTGCGGCTGAAGCGATAAAGACCGCCCGTCACCAGGCCGTCGGCGCCGCAATAGGTGTTGCCGAGGCCGAGATTGAAATAGCCGCACACGGTGACGAAGAGGCCACCCAAGCCGAGCGGCAGGCCGGGAATGAAGCGCGTCCAATCGAGCAAAGGCGTGCTGTTCCAATCGAGCGCGGCGGTGACGAAGGTGAGAACCATGCCGCCGCGAAATAGACCCCAGAAGGTGAGGCTCTGCCAGCTGCCCGGCTCCGGCGTCGGCCAGATGCGGAAGGGAGGAGCGAGGAGGGTGCGCAGCAACAGGAGATCGAGCGTGACGCCGGCGGCGAGGCCTGCTGCGAAGATGAGATAGGTGTAATCAAACGCGATCATGGTGCATCGCGTAAAAACCAGATTCGTTTTGCAAATTTGCGACAGGTTGCTGAAGGTTCTGTGGCGCTGCTGCTCCGAGCGTGAGTTGTCATCGCCCGGCTTGACCGGGCGATCCAGTAAGCACGACACTTGATCTTTGGCGTCGGCGATTACTGGATGCCCGCCTTCGCGGGCATGACACCCTCGGCAAGAATGCCGCGTCAGATTTTCTGATTGTAGGCGCCGACCTCAGGCTGCTTGGCGAGCTCGGCGTCGATCTCGGCGAAGATCGCGCGCATGTTGGCCTCCGAGGTCGGACTCTCGACCACGACGACAAGCTCGGGCTTGTTGGAGGAGGCGCGCACCAGTCCCCAGGTTCCGTCATCGAGGACGATCCTGACGCCGTTAACTGTGATCAGCTCGCGGATCTTCTGCCCGGCGAGCTTCCCGCCATCGGCGGCGATTTTCTCGAAATGATCGACCACGCGGTCGACGACGTCGTATTTCACTTCGTCGGCGCAGTGCGGCGACATGGTCGGCGACTGCCAGGTCCGCGGCAGCTCGCGCTCGAGCTCGGCGAGACTCTTGTCGGGATTGCGGTCGAGCATGTCGAGCACGGCGAGCGCCGCAACCAACCCGTCGTCATAGCCGCGGCCGAGCGGCGGGTTGAAGAAGAAATGACCGGATTTCTCGAAGCCGACGAGGGCACCGGTCTCGTGGCTATAGCGCTTGATGTAGGAATGGCCGGTCTTCCAGAAGAGAGTCTTGGCGCCGTGCTCCTTGAGCACGGGATCGGTGAGGAAGAGGCCGGTCGATTTCACGTCGGCGACGAACAGCGCGCCCTTGTTGCGCCCGGCGATGTCGCGGGCGAGCATGACGCCCACCTTGTCGGCGAAGATGGCGTTGCCCTCGTTGTCGACCACGCCGCAGCGATCGCCGTCGCCGTCGAAGGCAAGCCCGAGATCGGCGCCATGGGCAAGCACAGCGTCGCGTGTCGCGTGCAGCATGGCGAGGTCTTCGGGGTTCGGGTTATGCGCAGGGAAAGAGTGATCGAGCTCGCAATTCAGCGGAATGACGGTGACGCCAAGCTCGGAAAGAACGCGCGGGGCGAAGGCCCCGGCGGTTCCGTTGCCGCAGGAGACGACCGCCTTGATCGGCCGGAGCAGCTTCGGCCGCTTGAGCAAATCGGCCATGTAGCGCTCGGGTAGATCGGGCACGAAGATGTAGCGGCCGCCTTCGGGATGCGCGGCGAAGCGCGCCGCCATGACGCTTTCCTTCAGTGCCGTCATCTCGTCGGGCGAGAAGGTGAGGGGGCGCTGGATGCCCATCTTGATGCCGGTCCAGCCATTGTCGTTGTGGCTCGCCGTGACCATGGCGACGCCTTCGACGCCGAGCTCGAACTGGGCGAAATAGGCCATGGGCGAGAGCGCGAGCCCGATATCGTGGACTTCGGCGCCCCCCGCCATCAGGCCCGTTGTCAGCGCCGCTTTCACGGCGGCCGAATAAGAGCGGTAGTCGTGACCGACCACGACGCGGACCGGCACGCCGCGCGCGCGCATCAGCGTTGCAAGCCCGAGGCCCACGGCCTCGAGCCCGAGCAGGTTGATTTCCTCGGGGAAGCGCCAGCGCGCGTCGTATTCGCGAAACCCGGTCGCCTTGACGAGAGGCAGCCGCTCGAATTCGACGGTGTTGGGGACGAGGTCTTGGCGGGGTTTTGGGAACATACTTTCACTCTTTGTCATTGAGGCGTGTGATAAGCGATTTTTCTCCGCCGACCAACAGGCTTGGGGCGCGTTAGTTCCGCGCCCGTGATGGCGGACGGCATCGATGGGGGAAACCGCTCGAAATGCAAGCGAGTTGCAATCCAAAAGATGACGCTTGCGTGGGCGATGCAAGCCTTCTAGGTGCGGACATCAAGGTGCCACATTCGCCGACCCTCACAGCTCGCGCATGATCTCGCCATCATGAAATTCGTCATCAGACTCGCATTTTGGGGCATCGCCGTTAGCCTCGTCGTGCTCGCCCTGAAATACGCGGCCTATCTCCTCACCGGCAGCGTTGCGCTTTACGCCGATGCGCTCGAGAGCATCGTCAACGTGGCGACCGGCATCGGTGCCTTTTTGGCGGTGCGGCTGAGCGCGGTGCCGCCCGACGCCAATCACCCTTATGGCCATCACAAGGTCGAGTATCTCTCGGCGGTGGTCGAGGGCGTTCTCATCGGCGTCGCGGCGCTTGCCATTCTGCGCAAGGCCTATCTCGGCTATCTCGAGCCGACGCCGGTCGCAGCACCCGTTCTCGGTCTCGCCGTCAATGGTCTGGCAAGCGCGATCAACGCGATCTGGTGCTACGTCCTTTTGCGCTACGGGAAGCGCTTCCGCTCCCCGGCGTTGATCGCCGATGCCAAGCACCTCTTGGCCGACGTGGTCACGTCGGTGGGCGTTCTTCTCGGCGTCGCCCTGGTGGCACTCACCGGCTGGCTCGTTCTCGACTCGGTCATCGCCGCGCTGGTGGCATTGCATATCCTGTGGTGGGGATGGGAGCTCATGCGTCAGTCGATTGGCGGGCTGATGGACGAGGCCGTCTCCGCCGATATGCTGGCAAAGATTCGCGTGGCGATCTCGAAAGAAGCTCAGGGCGCAATCGAGGCGCACGATCTGCGCACCCGCCACGCCGGCCGGACGACTTTCATCGAGTTCCACCTCGTGGTCCCGGGCACCATGACTGTGGCGGAGTCGCATGCGATCTGCGACCGGGTCGAGGCGGCGCTTAAAGAGGACGTTCCTCAGGCGGTGATCACTATCCATGTCGAGCCGGAGGAAAAGGCCAAGCTCGAAGGCGTCCCGGTGGTTTGATGCCGGCGGTACGCGAGACTACTGGACCAGCACCAGCTCGCTTCCCTCTTTGGTGAAGCTTCGCAGCCGTCCGAGAAAGCTCATGCCGAGAAGATTGGTGGCGAGCGCGCCCCGCTCGGCGACCAGGGCCTCGACATCGCGGACGGTGATGTCGTCGACGCGCACGCGGTCGAGCGTCACAGGCGCCACGGAAGAGATGCCGTTGGCCGTTGCGACGCGGGCCGAGAAGTCGAGGCTTTGCGGCGAGAGGCCGAGCCGAGCGGCGTCCTCGTAGGTCAGAACCACGAGTGTCGCGCCGGTGTCGGCCATGAAGGTCGCGGGACGATCGTTGATGTAGGCCTCGAACACGAAATGGCCGCGCGCGTCGGACTTGAGGTGGACTTCGCCGCCAAAGCCCGCTTGCGCCTCGGGCGGCCGCGCGGCCGCTATCTCGGTGGTCGGCCGGACGCCTCGGAGCTCGAGCGCGGTGCGAATGTCGTCGAAGAAATAGAACAGCATGAGGCCGCCCAGCACGGCGGCTGCCCAAAGAAGCGCCTCATGCAGCGCATGTCTTGCGCTTGGACTCAAAGGCTCCCACTCCGCTCTTTACCGGCACGACACGCCAGACGACGGCGACGACACGCGCGAGCTCAACCGCGCAACGTCAGGAAATCGCCGGAAAACTCATAAGAGCGGAGGCGGCTTAAGAAACTCATACCGAGAAGGCTTTGCGTCATGGCGCCGTGCTTCGCCACGAGAGCATCGACATTGGTGCGGTCGAGCGGACCGATGGCGACTTTGTCGAGACGCACGCGCGCGGCGAAAGTGCGGCCGTTGGCGGTGAGAACCGGAATGTTATAGGCGAGATTCCTGGTGTCGATGCCGGCCTTGGCGGCGTCTTCCGGCGTCAGCACGATGGAAGAGGCGCCGGTGTCGACGATCATGGCGATTTGCTTGCCGTTCACAGCAACATTGGCGTTGAAGTGCCCATCGAGGCGTTTGCGGATGCGGATCTCGGTGAGGCCGCCCGCACTCTGCTCGATGGTCATCGCGCTGCCGGGCAGGAGCTCGCCGACGACGCGGGCGGCGATCGGGGCAATCTCCTCCTTGTAGGAATAGAGGGTGACGAGTGCGAGCCCGAGCGCGAGCCAAGTCACGGCATCGCGCACCATCGAGCTTGCGCGCCCGCCGTAGCGCGACATCATCCCGCCGAGGAAATAAACGAGGAGGGCGAGGAA
>DATHCZ010000131.1:0-6128 GCA_035319265.1 Methyloceanibacter sp.
GCCTTGGCCTCATGCAGCTCACTGGCGTGCGCGGTGGATTCTCCGCGGGAACCGGCCGTCGCCTCCTCGCCATTCCAGGAGCGCCGCCCGCGAGCCCGCTGATCTGTTACGAGATTATCTTCCCCGACGACGTCGTCGACAAATCATCGCGGCCGGGTTGGCTACTCAACATCACCAACGATGCCTGGTTCGGCTCGAGCGCAGGACCGTACCAGCATTTCCATCAGGCCCGCGTGCGCGCGGTCGAGCAAGGGCTGCCGGTGGTGCGCGCCGCTAATACCGGGATTTCGGCGATGATCGATCCATACGGACGAATTCTCGCCGAGATCGATCTCGGCGAGAGAGGTGCCATCGATTATGAACTGCCCAAAGTGGGCCCGCAAACTTTGTTTGCTCAATTCGGATTGGCGATCGAAATTTCGGTGATCTTGCTTGCTCTGGCGTGCTGGCTCGCCTGCCGCGTGCAACCAATCGGACCCATAATTAAGGACAATCAGGCCAATTGAACACAGCGGCGGATGCGCGCTTGACGGGGGTACACCGCGCCCCTATGAACGACGCGCGAAGGGGACCATTTTCATTAAGATTGTGAGCCAGCTTCCCTTTATTTGATTTGATCATGACTCTTACGGGCGAGCGAATGGCAGGCAAGAAGCCTAATCCGGTTGACGCGCATGTCGGTAGCCGGGTGCGACTACGCCGCATGCTACTTGGCATGAGCCAAGAGCGACTCGGCGAGAGCATGGGACTGACCTTCCAGCAGGTTCAGAAATACGAGAAGGGTGTGAACCGCATCGGCGCGAGCCGGCTGTTCCAGATCTCGAAGATCCTCGATGTGCCGGTGCAGTTCTTCTTCGAGGAGGCACCGCATATCGGCGGCGATGGCACGACGGTGCGCGGCATGGCCGAGGCCGACTCTGAGGCTTTCATTCTCGAATTTCTGAACAGCCGCGAAGGGCTTGAGCTCAATCGAGCCTTCGTCAAGATCGCCGATCCCAAAGTTCGCAAGAGCGTCGTCGACCTCGTGCGTGCGCTCAGCGCCAACACGGGCGGCGCCTAAATTTTCCAGCAGGCGTCCGGTGGACTTGACCGGCTGCGCGCCCTGTGGTTTGCGAGAGCCGCCGCGGCCATTCTGCCGTCCGGCTTCCGTGACAACAGGGGGTTCCCACGTGTCCCGCGCCAATTACGTCTTCACCAGTGAGTCCGTATCGGAGGGCCATCCCGACAAGGTGTGCGACCGCATCTCCGACGCGGTGGTCGATCTTTATCTCGCCGCCGACCCGAATTCGCGCGTGGCCATCGAGACGCTCGTCACCACCAACCGTATCGTCATGGCCGGCGAGGTGCGTGGGCCGGAGAGCGTAACGCCCCAGACCATCGAGCAGGCGGCGCGGCGCGCGGTGCGCGAGATCGGCTACGAGCAAAAGGGCTTCCACTGGGACCTCGCCGAGTTCCAATATTATGTGCACGAGCAGTCGGCCGATATCGCCCGCGGCGTCGATGCCGACGTCGACATCAAGAAAGAAGAGGGCGCAGGCGACCAGGGCATCATGTTCGGCTTTGCCTGCCGCGAGACCGAGCCTTTGATGCCGGCTCCGCTGTTCTATGCCCACCGCATCCTGCACGAGATGGCGAAGGCGCGGCATACCGGGCGGACGCCCGAGCTCGGCCCCGACGCCAAGAGCCAGGTGACGCTGGCCTATGAGAACGGCAAGCCAGTACGAGCGGACTCGATCGTCGTCTCGACCCAGCACGGCGAGGATGTGAGCCAGGAGCGCGTCAAGGAGATCGTACGCAATTTCGTCGACGAGGTGATGCCGCAGGGCTGGATCAACCGCGACACCAAGTTTTACGTCAATCCGACTGGCCGCTTCGTCATCGGCGGGCCGGATGGCGATACCGGCGTCACAGGGCGCAAGATCATCGTCGACACTTACGGAGGAGCGGCGCCGCATGGCGGCGGTGCCTTTTCGGGCAAGGACCCGACCAAGGTCGACCGCTCGGCGGCCTATGCCGCGCGTTATCTCGCCAAGAACGTCGTAGCGGCGGGGCTTGCCGACCGCTGCACGCTCCAGGTGTCCTATGCGATCGGCGTGTCGCAGCCCCTCTCGCTCTATGTCGATTTGCACGGCACCGGTCAGGTCGCCGAGGACAAGCTCGAGAACGCGCTCAGGCAGGTCATGGATTTGAGCCCGCGCGGCATTAGGGAGCACCTTGGCCTGGCGCGCCCCATCTACGAGCGCACCGCGGCTTACGGTCATTTCGGACGGCAGCCCGACAATGACGGTGGCTTCTCGTGGGAGAGGCTCGACCTGGTCGAGCCGATCCGCGCCGAGCTGACGTAAGACCGCTGCCGCGCAGTTCAATGGGCTAGTCGTCGGCGAATAAGCCGATAGCGCCGTCGCGCTTGAGCTGACGCACGCCTATTGTGCGATGCTCAATCCTTTCGGATAGCCCGGATCGCCTTTACAGCGCATCACCCATTTCAGGCAGCCGTGCTCGCCCCATTGGTCGCACATCATGATGCAACTCTTGTCGATGACCGACTTCTTGGTCGCCAGCAGGAGGAACGATGGCCGTTCAGCTGACCATGTCGCGAAAGTCGCTCCGGCAAAGGTGGAAGTTTGAGTGCACGGGAGCGCAACTACACTGAGGAGCAGGGCCCAACGCCAACGGTACAGCACGGCTTTTCCTCCTCTATAAGGGCGGCAATCGTGCTTGGCCGATACTTGGCCCGCAATGGAAGTCCGCCGGTTTACGCAGGGGAGTCTAGCGCAATGCGGGATGCCCGGGGAGAGGCGGGGACACCTTCGCCACTCAGGTCCTATGGCAGGCGCAAGGGCAAGCCCTTGAGCGCGCGGAAAGAACGGCTAATCGCCGAGCTCTTACCGCGGCTGCGCCTTAACCTTAAGGAGCCTGCTCCCGGCCAGCTCTCCGACCTCTTCTCTCTGCCTGTCCGCGAGGTCTGGCTCGAGATCGGCTTCGGCTCCGGCGAGCACCTACTGGGGCAGGCGGAGCAGAACCAAGACATCGGATTCATTGGCTGCGAGCCTTTCGTCAACGGCATGGGAACCCTGCTCGGCGCGATCGAGACGCGCGGCATCGAGACCATCCGCGTCCATGACGGCGACGCCCGCGACGTGCTCGCCTGGCTCCCGGATAGGTCGGTCTCGCGCATCTTCATCCTCTTCCCTGACCCCTGGCCAAAGAAGCGGCAGCTGAAGCGGCGCCTCATCTCGGAAGACATCGTAGCAACGCTCGCCCGCGTGCTCCGTGCCGGCGGCGAACTCAGATTTGCGAGCGATAGTGGCGACTATGCCGCCCAGACTCTTTTTTTCATGGAGAAGAGCGGCGGCTTCGCTTGCCGCGTCGAGCGCGCCGCCGATCGGGGGAAGCGACCCTCCGACTGGCCCGAGACACGCTACGAGCGGAAGGCCCTCGCCGATGGGCAGCGTTGCGTCTATCTAAAATTCTGGCGGCTCTAATCTTGGAGGCGTTTATGCGCGCGTTGCTGTTGGCCTTTGTGATGTTGATGGCGCCAATCGCGGCATTCGCGGGTACCGACATCGTTGCCGTCTGCTACAAGGACTGCGAAGCGCAGACGCACTCGAACCCCGAATATAAAGCCTGCCTCGCCCGCGCCGCCGACAAGGCCGATGCGGCGCTCAACCAGGCCTACAAGGTGATGCAGGACAAGATCCGCGCCGCCGCGAAAGAGATGGGCCAGCCCGCCGATACCCATCTCGAGGACCTCAAGGCCTCGCAGAAATACTGGATCAACTTCCGCGACGCGAATTGCACGCTCGAGGACAATCTCGCCTACGGCGGAACGGCGATGGGCGGCAATTACTCGGCGTGCCTCTGCTCCCTCTCTTACGAGCGAATCAACGATTTCGAGCGCATGGCAAAGGACGTCATGGGCGAGCCGTAGAGCCGCCGAAGGGGCCCTAACGACGCTTGAAAGCGCGGAAAAAGCTCGTATATTACGGCTCGAACTCATGATTGATTTTGATCAGGAGTGGGCCTCTCGCCCGCTCCTTTTTGTTAGGTCCAGCGCCTATCTTCCGAGCTTAGCCGTCAGGGCCTTGCCTTCAATGTCGAGCCGCTCATCGAACGCCGACCGCCGCTTCGTGCAGGAGATGGGCCCGGCGCGCACGATCGCCGAGCTCGCAGAGCCCGTGCTCGACGAGCTTGGTTTCAGGCTGGTGAGGGTCAAGGTCTCTGGGCGCGACGGGGGCACGGTGCAGATCATGGCCGAAAGGCCGAAGGGTGGAATGAACGTCGAGGATTGCGCCACGATCAGCCGGAGGCTCTCGCCGGTGCTCGATGCCCACGATCCGATGCCCGGTGGCTATCGGCTCGAGATCTCCTCGCCCGGAATCGACCGGCCTTTGGTCCGCCCCAGCGATTTCGCGTTATGGGCGGGTCATGAAGCCAAGGTAGAGCTGAAGGAGCCGGTCGACGGACGAAAGCGCTTCAGGGGTGTGATCGAGGGCGTGGCTTCAGGAGAGGCGCGCCTACGGATCGAACTCGAAGGTAAGGAGGAGCCGGTGGTAATCGGCCTTCCCTTCTCGCTGATCGGAGAGGCGAAGCTCGTGGCCGATATCAATGGCCTCAAGTCCGACCTTTCGGGCAAGAAGCCCGCATATTGAATTCACGGCGGGGCGCGAGAGCGCCCGCGCAACCAGGATAAGGATTGGAGGAGAAAGTCATGGCTCAGGCGGGCGTAAGCGCCAACAGGCTAGAGCTCTTGCAGATCGCCGACGCGGTCGCGCGCGAGAAAGCGATCGATCGCCAGGTGGTGATCGCCGCCATGGAGGACGCAATCCAGAAGGCGGCGAAATCCCGCTATGGCAGCGAGAACGAGATCAAGGCGGAGGTCGATCCCAAGACCGGCGAGATCAGGCTCGCCCGCCACCTCGAAGTGGTCGAGACGGTCACCATGGAGGCGACGCAGATCTCGCTCGAGGAGGCGCGCCGGCGGAACCCCGCGGCGCAGGTCGGCGACTTCATCGCCGAGCCGTTGCCCCCGCTCGATTTCGGCCGCGTGGCCGCGCAGAACGCCAAGCAGGTGATTGTGCAGAAGGTGCGCGAGGCCGAGCGCGAGCGCCAATACGACGAGTACAAGGACCGCGTCGGCGAGATCGTCAACGGTATCGTCAAGCGGGTCGAGTACGGCAATGTCGTGGTCGATCTCGGCCGCGCCGAGGCGATCGTCCGACGGGACGAGACCCTGCCGCGCGAGAATTTCCGCTACGGCGATCGTATCCGCGCCTATGTCTATGACGTGAGGCGCGAGCAACGCGGGCCGCAGATCTTCCTGTCGCGCACCCATCCCGAGTTCATGGCTAAGCTGTTCGCCCAGGAGGTGCCCGAGGTCTATGAGGGCATCGTCACCATAAAATCGGTGGCGCGCGATCCGGGCAGCCGCGCCAAGATCGCGGTCGTGTCGAGGGAGTCCTCGATCGATCCGGTCGGCGCCTGCGTGGGCATGCGCGGTAGCCGCGTGCAGGCCGTGGTCAACGAGCTGCAGGGCGAGAAGATCGACATTATTCAGTGGTCGCCCGATGCCGCCACCTTCATCGTCAATGCGCTGGCGCCGGCCGAGGTGGTCAAGGTCGTGCTCGACGAGGATGCCGAGCGCATCGAGGTTGTGGTGCCCGACCAGCAATTGTCGCTCGCCATCGGCCGCAAGGGCCAGAATGTCAGGCTCGCCTCCCAGCTCACCGGCTGGGACATCGACATCATGACGGAGGCGTCGGAGTCGGAGCGGCGTCAGGCCGAGTTCGCCGAGCGCTCGCAGACTTTCATGGAGGCGCTCGATGTCGACGAGGTGATCGCGCAGCTCCTCGCCTCGGAGGGCTTCTCATCGGTCGAGGAGGTGGCTTTCGTCGAGCCGTCGGAGATCGCCTCGATCGAAGGATTCGACGAGAATACCGCCGCCGAGATCCAAACCCGCGCCCGCGAGCATCTGGAGAAGCTCGAGGCCGAGCTCGATGCCAAGCGCAAGGCGCTTGGCGTCGCCGACGAGCTCGCCGAGGTGCCCGGCGTCACTTCCGCCATGATGGTCGCCTTCGGCGAGAACAACATCAAGACGGTCGAGGATCTCGCCGATTGCGCCACCGACG
>DATHCZ010000132.1:0-12520 GCA_035319265.1 Methyloceanibacter sp.
GGATCCTGTGGCGATTGCCGAATTGATCCTCCTCGTCGGAGAAAATGTCGAAGCGGACGCTTCCCTCCGGCAGCGGATCGCCATTCGGGAGCGTCGCCGCGAGCTTCAGCGCGCCGGTATTGAGCACGAAGGTCTCCTCGATCGACTTGCCGCTTTCGACCTTGATTTTCTTGGTGAGGTTGGAGAGGCCGTAAGCCGCGTTGACGAGATAGTCGCCGGGGAGGAGTGCCGCCGTCGGCATTGCCTCGCGATGGGTGGCGATCAGCTTGCGTGTGCCGTCGGGAGAAAGCGCCGCGGCATAGACGCGCCAGACGAGCCCCGAATCGAGCTTTGGTCCCTGCTCGGTGACGAGCGCCTTGAAGGTGACGGGGACAGGGAGCTTGAGTTCCGGGGCAGGAGGTTTGGGCGGCGCGACGGGCTTTGCAAGCGCGAGCGCCTGGTCTTGAACCGGCACCGATTTGTTCACCGCGGTCTCGCCGCTTGGCGCGGGTGAGGGCGCGGCTTGAGGTTCGGATTTCGGCGCGGCCGATTGGCTCTGCGCGGCTCCTTGCGACTCGATAACTGGTGGCGGAATGGCGATGGTGCGAACGCGGGATGGGGCTGGAGCATCTTCCGCGTTTGGCGTCGCGGGCGCGGCCGCGTTCGGCGCCGCATCGTCGCCACCGGCTTGGTCGGAGTCCCCGCCAACGACGGCAGGCTCGGCCGCGCCCGAACCCGAGGCGGCGTCGAGAACAGAGACGAGCGCCTGCTTGAATTCGTCCTGATTGGTCGCCGCGACGAAGGTGCCGCCCGTCGCCGCCGCCACGCAAGCGAGTGGCTTGAGGCTCGCGGCCTTGTCGTCGAAGCCGATCACATGGATGCGCAGACCCTGGCTCTTCTGTTTCAGCGAGGCTGCGGTCGCGCAGACATCAGCATCGCAGCTATCGCCGCCGTCGGCGATCAGCACGATTTGGAGCTTCGCATCCCCCCCTGGTGCGGTCTTGGCGGCGTCGCTCAGGGCCGCCGCGACAGGAGCCGCCCCCTTCGGCTTGATGGCGCCGAGCATCTTCGCTTGCGTGTCGGCGGTGAGCGCTCCCGGCTTGGCCAAGATCTCGCTGTCGGCGCAGTTCGACGCCTTGCGATGACCGAAAGCGACGAGCCCGAACGAGAGGCGGTCGCCGTAAGTGCCGACGGCCTTGCCGAGCTCGGAGCGGACGATGGTGATCTTGCTGGCGCCCGCGATTTTGTCGTTCATGCTGCTCGATGCATCGAGCACGATGACGGTCGAGGGCAGCTCCGGATCGGTGGAGGGGGCGGCGTCTTCGGCGAGAGCAGCGGCCCCCGCTCCAAGAAGAGCGGCGGCCAGAAGCGCGAGCCTAAGCCCCGCGCAGCGTTTCCCCCGCATGGCGTTTGCTCCGACAGTCTGGCCGCGCGCTGTTATACCGTGTTCTGGCGCGCATGATTAAAGCGAAATTCCTTTGGGAATGAGGCCGATTTGGGGAGGTTCGGCGGGCTACGACGCCTCGGGAAGGCGCTGGAATCGGCCATTGTCGGGCCCGCGAATTCGCGATAGGGAACGCGACCTTTCAGCCCACGCGGCGCCTCCATGACCAATCCCATTATCGACCTTCTCCTCTCCCGCCGCTCGGTGTCAGCCAACAGCCTGGGCGAGCCTGGGCCGAATGCGGCCGAACTCGATCTGATGCTGCGCGCCGCCTCGCGGGTTCCCGACCACAAGAAGCTCGTGCCCTGGCGCTTTGTGCTGTTTCAGGGCGAGGGCCGGGCCGAGTTCGGCAAGGTGCTGGCTCAAGTTTGCGCCGCCGAGGAGGGCGACGCGGGTGCGTTCCGGCTGGAGAACGAGGCGAAGCGCTTCCTGCGCGCCCCGCTCGTGATCGCCGTCATCTCGCGCGTGGTGAAGAACGCGGCTGCGCCGGAATGGGAGCAGGTGCTTTCGGCCGGCGCGGCCTGCCAGAACCTGATCCTCGCGGCGACCGCGCTCGGCTACAACGTCCAATGGATCACCGAGTGGTGCGCGTACAGCGATGGCGTGCGAAAGACCCTATCGCTGGCCGACAATGAGCGTGTCGCCGGCTTCATCTATGTGGGCACGGCGAAGGAAAAGCCGGACGAGCGCGAACGGCCTCAGCTCGCCGACATCGTCACGTCTTGGCGGGCTTGAGCAAAGCGAGAAGGTTACCGGTCAGAACCCGAACTGCTCGGCGAGGATGCGCTCGGCGAGGGTATGGCCCGGGTCGAACATCATGAAGATGTCGATGCCGCTTTCCTCCATCACCTCGACCCTCACCACGTTGCGGAACTCGGTATGGTCGGCGGTCGCGCTCACTGGGCGCTTATCGGGCTCGAGAACCTCGATGGTAACCTTGGCGTCGTTCGGCAACAGAGCGCCACGCCAGCGGCGCGGGCGGAACGGGCTGATCGGTGTGAGCGCGAGCAGCCCGGCGTTGATCGGCAGGATCGGCCCGTGCGCCGAGAGATTGTAGGCCGTTGAGCCGGCGGGGGTCGAGACGAGCACGCCGTCGCAGATCAACTCGGCGAGGCGCACGGTGTTGTCCACCGAGATCCTGAGCTTCGCAGCTTGATAGATCTGGCGGAACAGAGAGACCTCGTTGATGGCGAGCGCCTCTCGCTTGACAGCCTTCGCATCGTGGGTCGTCATGCGCAGCGGATGGATCACGGTGATCTCAGCCTGCTGCAATCGCTCCCTCAGCCCATCGTCGCTGTAGTCGTTGAGCAGGAAGCCCACCGAGCCACGGTTCATGCCGTAGATCGGGATGCGGCTATTGAGATGGGCGTGCATCGTTTGCAGCATCAATCCGTCGCCGCCAAGCGCCACAATGGCATCGGCGTCCTCGGGCACGCAGTCGCCGTAATGCTTGGCGAGGGCGACGCGCGCTTCCTGTGCCTCTTGCGTGTCGCTGGCGACAAAGGCGATTTTTTCGAAGCGGGCCATGACCATGTCGATGCGCTTGGAGCTTGTTTGAGAAGCGGGCACTATAAATGCGACGGCGTGCCGTCAATGCAAGTCCCTCATTTGCGCCGGCAATGGTGAATCCATGGCGAACGAGGATCGGGTCGTTCTCATCTATGCGACGTTTCCGACGCTCGACGATGCAAAACGCGTGGGCGAGGCGCTAGTCGCGGCCCGACTCGCGGCCTGCGTTAACATGTTCCCGGGCATGACCTCGATCTTCGAGTGGAAGGGGGCGCGCGAGGAGACGAGCGAAGTCGCCATGATCATCAAGACGCGCGCGGCGCTGACCGAGGCCGTTTTCGCTGAGACGAAGCGGCTCCATCCGTACGAGCTGCCGGCACTGCTCGTTCTGCCGACCGAAGGCGGCAGCGCCGACTACTGCAATTGGATCGTGGGCGAGACCGGAGGCGGAGGCGCGCGATGAGCGAGCGCTTCGTGCTCGCCATCGACCAAGGCACGACCAGCACGCGCGCCATCTTGTTCGATGAGACGGCGCGGCCGTGCGCCACAGCGCAAACTCAGCTCACGCAGATTTACCCGGCGCCAGGACTGGTCGAGCACGACCCCGAGGAGATCGTCAGCTCCGTGATCGAAACAGGACGCGTGGCCCTTGCCAAGGCTGGCGCGAGTACCGTCGCTGCGATCGGCATCACCAATCAGCGCGAGACCACGGTTGTATGGGACAGGGCGACCGGGAGGCCGCTGGCCAATGCCATCGTCTGGCAGGACCGCCGCACCGCCGATCTTTGCACCGAGCTTCGCGAGGAAGGGTGGGGGGCTCACGTCGCCGAAACGACAGGGCTCATCATCGATCCCTATTTCTCGGCGACCAAGCTCGCGTTTCTGTTGCACCGTGTTCCAGGATTGGCGGGGCGGGCGGGTAGGGGCGAAGTCTGCTTCGGCACCATCGACAGCTTTCTCGTGTTCAGGCTGACCGGCGGCAGGCTGCATGCGACCGACGCCTCTAACGCCGCGCGCACCATGCTCTACGATATCAAGTCCGGGCAGTGGGACCAGAGGCTGCTCGACCGGCTCGATGTGCCGCGCGCCGTGCTCCCAGAGGTTCGCGACACCCAGGGCGACTATGGCGAGACCTCGCCCGAGCATTTCGGCGTGGCGCTTCCGATCAGAGGCGTCGCCGGCGATCAGCAAGCCGCCGCCTACGGTCAGGCCTGCTTCAGGCCCGGCTTGCTGAAGGCGACTTATGGCACCGGCTGTTTCGCGCTCGCCAATACGGGCGAGGAGAAGATCGCCTCGGCGACGCGCATGCTCTCGACCGTGTTCCACCAGATCGAAGGCAAGCGGACCTTCGCGCTCGAAGGCGCGATCTTCATGGCGGGCGCGACGGTGCAGTGGCTCCGAGACAGTCTCGGGCTGATCGCCACGGCGGCAGAGAGCGAGGTGCTCGCGATGAAGGCAAATCCGGACTCGGGTGTCTATCTCCTCCCGGCCTTCCAAGGGCTTGGCGCGCCGTTCTGGGATGCAGGCGCCAAGGGGGCTGTGCTCGGCATGACGCTCGCCGCATCGAAGGCCGATATCGTCGCGGCGGGGTTAGAAGCGGTCGCCTTTCAGACGCGTGATCTCCTTACGGCCATGCGCCGCGACATGGGGGTAAGCGGCATACCGCTTCCGCCGGTTCTCCGCGTGGATGGCGGCATGACCGGCAATGGCTGGTTCCTGCAACGGCTCGCCGACATCCTGGGCGAGCGCGTCGAGGTCGCGCTGTATCCCGAGACGACGGCTCTCGGCGCCGCCTATCACGCCGGCCAGGCGATCGGCTTCTATGGGCGCGCGGCGGAGCTCGATGAATTATGGAGGCCGGGTGCGGCCTTCGAGCCAAGAATGAGCGAAGCCGAGCGGGAGGCCCGCTATGGCGGCTGGCTCGAAGCGGTCGCGAGGGTTAGAAGCAACTTCCACGCGAGATGAGAGGCCATTCTGCAAGAAACCGGCGCAGGCAAGCCGTTGCGAAGCGTCATAGAACCGTCTTGGCGCTGTCATAGTTTACCGGCAGGCCTTGTCCCCGACAGGGCGGGGACAATGGGGTTAAGCGCATGACGATCGCTGCAATCGACTTCCAACTTCTTGCCAATGCGGGGTTCCCTCCGGCGAGGTTCGCATCGGGCGACATCATCTTCGCCGAGGGCGACAAGGGCGACAAAATGTACGTCATCCGCGCCGGTGAGGTCGAAATCGAGCGGAACGGCAAAGTCGTGGAGACGCTGTCCTCGGGCGGTATTTTCGGGGAGATGGCGCTGATCGACGGATCGCCCAGGGCGGCCTCAGCGCGGGCCAAGACGGCTTGCGAGGTCGCTCCGATTACCGAGAAAAGCTTCTTGTTCCTCGTGCATGAGACGCCGTTCTTTGCCATCGCGGTGATGCGCACCCTCGCCGAGCGGCTCAGACGCGCGGCCTAACGGCCACCTTGGCGGAGGCGCAGCGACCTCCCTTTCCATCGCCGACTTGCTATTGGCGCTTGCCGAAGCCATGATCGGGCACGTTCACTTGCCAACGCTTCCGCGTAAACGCCCTTGTTGTCATTCGAAAATTTGGCGCTTCGCCGTCCCAGCAACGTCGATATGCCGACGCTTGGGCGCGACGCCATAGCGGGCGCGATCTCCGCTGTCGTTCAGATCGCCTACTGCATCTCCTTCGCCGCCCTCATCTTCACCGGTGATCTCGCCGGCGGCTTCTCGCTGGGCCTTGCTGGTCTCATCATGGGAGCCGTGGTCACTTGCATCGTGATCGCGGTCACCTCGACCTTCTCGCCTGTCGTCGGTGGTCCGGACTCGCCGGCGGTGGCGGTCATGAGCGTGCTGGCCTCCTCTATTGCGGCCGCTCTTCAAGCCAAGGGCGCGAGCACCGATGCCATCATTCTCAATGTGCTCGTGGCGTTGACAGTGAGCACGTTGCTCACCGGCATTCTGCTCTATGGCACCGGCGCGCTGAAGCTTGGTCAATGGCTCCGCTTCATTCCTTATCCCGTTATCGGCGGCTTCCTGGCCGCTTCGGGCATCCTGCTCGTCACCGGCGGCATGGAGGTCATCACGCAGACCAATCTGACGTTGCAGCCCTCGAGCTGGGAGGTTCTCTATTCGTCGACCTACGGGCCTCAGATCATCCTTGGGGCATTGTTCGCCATCTCGATTCCGATCCTTGGGCGCTTCGTCCCCGCCTACCTCGCCCTCCCGCTCGCTTTCTTCGGCTTTCTCATCGCCTTGGATGGCAGCTTATTCGGCTTGGTGAAGGACGAGAGCATGCGCCGGGCCTGGTTCTTGCCGAGCCTTGGAGAGCTTAGTCTCTGGCTGCCGATCAATGCCATGATCCACGAGCACGTCGATTGGGGCGTTATCGCCCAGAGCGGCGCGGAGATCGGCTCGTTTTGCGGCGTGATGGCGATCGCGCTTCTGCTGGACGTCACCAGCCTCGAGGTGGCCAGGCAAAAGACCGCCGACCTCGACCAGGAGTTTCGTTCGAACGGCCTCGCCAACCTGCTCGCCGCGGTGTTCGGGGGATTTGGCGGCTCGCTGTCGATGAATGCCTGCATTCTGCTCGACGAGTCGGGCGCGACGACGCGCTGGGCCGGCGCGATCGTCGGGATCGTCTGCGCCATAATCCTGTTCTCCGGCGTCGATGTCGGCAGCGTGGTGCCGAAGGCCATCCTCGGCGGGATGCTCGCTTATCTCGGCGTGATGATCATTGTCGAGCTGTGGGAGGCGCCCGCCAAAAGCTCATGGATGGAGTGGGCGCTGACCGCGGTGATGACGCTCGTCATCATCAATTTCAGCTATTTCATGGGCGTGGTGCTCGGCGTCATCGGCGCCTGCCTCATGTTCGCCTTGAGCTACAGCCGCATCGGCGTAATCCGCCGCCATCTCACGCGCTACGACTTCTCGAGCAATGTCGAGCGTTCGCCCGAACAGAGTCGCTTGCTCCGCGAGGAAGGCAAGCGCGTGCACGTGTTCTGGCTGTCCGGCTTCATCTTCTTCGGCTCCTCCAATGGACTGTTCGAGCGCATCAAGCGGGTGATCGAAGGGCAGCGGGACAAGCCGGTCGGTTATGTGGTGCTCGATTTCGGCCAGGTTCCCGGCCTCGACACCTCGGCAGTGCTAAGCCTGGTCAAGCTCCGCAATTATTGCGAGGAGCAGGGCGTCACGCTCGCCTTCTCCGGCTTGAGCGAGGTAATGCAACAAGGCTTTCACAAGGCGGGGTTCTTCGGTACCGAAAGGCCGCACCAGCTGTTCGGCAGCCGCAACGAGGCTGTCGAATGGTGCGAGGACATGCTGCTCCTCTATCACGAGGTGGGCGACGCCTCGGTGCATAGCTTCGAGTCGTGGCTCGGCAAGGAGTTTGGTGGCCAGCTCGACTTCGAGCGAATCGCTTCCTTCATGGAGCGCGAGGAGCTGGAGAAGGGCGCCTTCCTGTTCCGCCAGGGCGAGCCGTCGGATTCCGTCGTACTGCAGGCTTCGGGGTGCGTTGCCATCACCATCATCGATGAGCATGGCCGCCCGATCAGGCTGAGGCGAATGGTCGGCCATACGGTGGTCGGCGAGATGGGCTTCTACCGTCACGTGCCGCGCACCGCGAGCGTGATCGCCGAGGTGCCGACCGTGGTCTACAGGCTCCGCCGCGAGGCGTTCGACAAGATGCAGAGAGAAGACCCAGAAGCCGCCGCGGCTCTCCACAAGCTCATCATTCGCTTGTTGTCGGACCGGCTGGAATTCGCCAATCGCGAGATCTCGGCCTTGCTGTGACGCTCGTCAGGCAGCGGCGGCGACGCCGAGCAAAAGCGCGACGAGCGCAAGATAAGTCAGCCCGTGCACGAGTTGATCGGTGCCGAGGGCGATCCAGAAGCCGTGATCGCGCGCCGTCCAGGAGTTACGGTGGGTGACCCGCTCCTTGAACCAGTCGATATGATAGTGGACGGCGAACTCGCCGAGCGCGATGGCGCCAGCGAGCAGGAGAGAGCCGGGCCAGAGCACGAGGTAGACGAGGGGAGTGAGGGCGACATGGATGCCGGCGTGGATGAAGCCGCCGGGATGGCCGTAGGTGCCCTTGTTCATGAACTGATACGGCGTTTGCAGATAGAAATCCGCCACCATGTGCTTGAACATGAGCACGGCGACAGCGGCGAGGACGAGGATCGCAAGGTGGGGCATCGGCCTACTTAGATAGTGCCTCTGCCGTGCCGTCCCAATGCGGCGGCGGCGGGTTCACGCGGAAGTGCGCGATGCGCTCGCGATAGAGGGCGTAGAGATGGCTGAGGCGAACGGTGTTCATCTTTTCGCACTCCGCGGCCAAGGATTCGGCGCCGTTCCAGTCTTGCGCCCGGTAGCGGTTCAGAAACTCGGCGTGCTTTTTTTCCAGCGCGATGAAGGACTGGGATTGCTTCAGCGCGTTGTCGCCTAGAAGCGCGAAGATGCGGGTCGCCTCGGTCTTGCCCTTCACCTTGAGAAGATCGAGCTCGATGAAGGCAAAATCGAGTGCGCGTTCAGTGGTGGTCTCGCCCACGACCGTGCCGACATCGTAGGTCTTCGATTGACCCTCGAGCCGCGAGGCCACGTTGACGTTGTCGCCGATCACCGAGTAGTCGAAGCGTGTCTCTGAGCCGAGATTGCCGACGCAGCAAAGCCCCGTATTGAGCCCGATGCCGAGCTTGACCGGCTTGTAAGCCCGTCCCTTGGCCTCGGCCTCGTTGCGCCAACGCGCGTTCAGCACCTCCATCTCGCCCATCATGCGGAGCGCGGCGCTGCAGGCATGGCTCGGATGGGCGGTGTCTTCGAGCGGCGCGTTCCAGAACGCCATCACCGCGTCGCCCATGAATTTGTCGATAGTGCCCTGCTCGTCGAGGATGATGTTGCTGAGCGGGGTGAACAGGCTGTTCAAGAAATGCGTCAGTTCCTCGGCGTCGAGTCCTTCCGAGATGGTGGTGAAGCCGCGCACGTCGCTGAAGAGGAGAGTCATGTCGCGTGTCTCGCCGCCAAGCTTGAGACGCGAGGGGTCGTCGGCCAGACGCTCGACAAGGGCCGGCGCCATATAGTGGGAGAAGGCATTGCGTACGCGATTTCGCTCCCGCTCGGTGCGCAGGAACACGAATACGGTGCCCGCAAGATAAATCGCGGTCAGCGCGATGGCGGGATAGACCGGATCAACGAGCCAGCCCAAAGCATCGAACGCGTACCATGAGATGCCGATCACCGCGATCACGGCGATGCCGCCCACCACGGCGCTGCCGAGCGCCCCTGACCGATAGATGAGAAATGCGATGACGGTGCCGAGCACGAGAATGTAGAAAAGCTCGGCCGGCGTCGCGAAGTCGGGACGCTGGAGGAAGGCGCCTTGCAGAATCTGCTCGACCGCCTGGGCATGCAGCTCGACGCCGGGGACGGACGCCTCCAGGGGAGTCGCTCGCAAGTCGAGCAGGCCGGCCGCGCTCGTGCCGATGATGAGGATGCGCCCCTCGATCTCGTCCCTGCCGATCGCGCCGTTGAGCACCTTGTAAGCCGGCAGATAACGTTGCTTCGAGCTCGGCGTGAATTTGATCCACATCTGACCGTTGGCCTCGGTCGGCACCTCGTAGTCGCCGACCTTGACGCCGACGATTCCGGTCTTCTCGCCGAAGGCTTTCTCGCCGCTCGCACCGGAGGATTTAACGACATAGGTCGATGCGCCTTGGGCTAGGCGGAGGAGATCGGCCGCGAGAGACGGGTAGAGCTTATCGCCGATCCTGACGATCATGGGCATGCGGCGGATGATCTGGTCGTGCTCAGGGATCCAGTTGAGCGAGCCCGCGCCTTGCGCCTTGTCCTGTAACTCCTTGAGGCTCGCTGCGGCACCCGGGTAATAGGGCGCAAACAGCGCCGGATCATCGCCGCCATGGGCGAAGCCAGCCTTGGTCTCGGGCTGCGACGTCCCTTCCGGCGTCGAGATGAATCCGAGCACGACCGGGCCCTTGCCGATCGCCTCGGCGAAGACTTGGTCGTTAGAGGGAAGTTTTTCCACCTCCTCGCGGAGGCTCGCGAGCGCGTCGGATTTCGGCCAGAAGCGGAGCGCGTTGGCTGGCGACATGCGGTCTGGCTCGGGGAACACCGTATCGAAGCCGATGGCCGCGGCTCCATTCGCGGCAAGCTTGTCGACGAGGTCGGCCAGCACCGTGCGGGGCCAAGGCCATTGCCCGACCTCCTTCAGCGACTCCTCGTCGATATCGACGATGCGCACGGGCAAGCTCGGATCGAAGGCGCGCGGGCTGACCCGCTGATAGGCGTCGAAGACGAGAGACCTGAGCCTCGCGACTGGGCTCGGGTCCCAAACGCGAAGGGCAAGCGAGGCGGCGATGACCGCCCCCACGATCAGGGCATAGAGGAGACGAGGACCCATCCCGTTGCTTGGCTTTGCTTTTTCACTCGCCCAAGGACGCCTATCCGGCGCGAAACGCCAGAACCTAGCCAAAGGCGCTTGCCCACTCCAGTGTCATATTCGCCGAGCTTGGCGTCGATCCCAAAGCCCGCGGCATTGAACCGAAGGGCGGAATGAACTAGGAAGCCGGGACTCCCGGGCACCCTCACACTCAAGGGCACATTTCGTGAACATTTGCATGATTGGCGCGGGCTATGTCGGCCTTGTCTCCGCCGCTTGCTTCTCCGAGTTCGGCTGGAATGTCGCCTGCGTCGACAAGGACGCGGGGCGGATCGACCAGCTCCGCCATGGCCGCGTGCCGATCTACGAACCGCGCCTCGAGGAGCTCCTCGAGCGGAACCTGCGTATGGGGCGGATCAGCTTCTCGACCGAGCTCAATCCGTCGATCGGAGAGGCCGACCTCGTGTTCCTGGCGGTGGGCACGCCGATGCGCCGCGGCGATGGCCATGCCGATCTCTCCTTCGTGTTCCAGGCGGTGGAAGAGCTTGCGCCGCATCTTCGCGGCTACACCGTGATCGCGACGAAATCGACGGTGCCCGTCGGCACGAGCCGGGAGATCGAGCGGCGCCTAAGGTTGTTGCGTCCCGATGCCGATTTCGCCGTCTGCTCGAACCCAGAGTTCCTGCGCGAGGGCTCGGCCATTTACGATTTCACCCATCCCGACCGCGTGCTCGTGGGCTGTGACGAAGAACGCGCGCGCGTGCTCATGGAGCGCCTGTACAAACCGCTCACCCTGCGCAATGCCTTGGTCATGTTCGTGAGCCGGGAGTCGGCCGAGCTCGCCAAATATACGGCCAACGCCTTTCTCGCCATGAAGATCAGCTTCATCAACGAAGTGGCCGATCTCTGCGAGGCGGTCGGCGCCGACGTGCAGGAAGTGGCGACCGCGATCGGCGCCGACGGGCGCATCGGCGACAAGTTTCTGCATCCGGGGCCCGGCTATGGCGGCTCGTGCTTTCCCAAGGACGTAGCGGCGCTGATCCGCACCGCGCGCGAGAAGCGCTCGCCGTTGTCGCTGATCGAGCAAGTGCAGACGGTAAACTCCGAGCGGAAGATCGCTATGGCGAAACGGGTCGAGCACGCCGTGGGGGGATCGCTTGCGGGCAAGACCGTCGCCGTGCTCGGGGTCGCTTTCAAGCCCGACACCGACGACGTGCGCGAGGCGCCGAGCCTCATCCTCATTCCCATGCTGCAGGAGAAGGGAGCCAAGGTACGCGCTTACGATCCGCACGCGCGGGAGAATGCCGAGCCGCTGCTGCCTGACATCAAATGGTGCGAGAGCGCGCTTGAGGCGGCGGATTCGGCCGATGTGATCGTGGTGGTGACGGAATGGAACGAATTCCGCGCGCTTGACCTCGACGCGCTCAAGCGGCGCATGAGAGGCGACGTTCTCGTCGATCTTCGCAACATCTATCTCCCGGCACAGGCGCGCGCCGCCGGCTTCTCCTACTCCGGAATCGGCCGCTAGCCGCGCCAGCTCTCAAGGCGTGCGCCGTTGGCCCTTCACATCCATGCGTCTGGCGCAACCTGACTGCCCGGGAGAGCGTTGCGTGGGGCATAGCAACGCCCGGTCCGATCGCGGAAAGTTAATCCCCGCTGGGACCGCTCCGGCATAATATTGCGTTCATGGGCGCGATTGACAAAAACCAATGGTGCAGCCCGCTCTGGAGGATAGGCTTTCGCAAGAAAGCCACTCGTAGCGGAGGGCCCATCGTGCGTCTTCCGATCCTGGCCCTGGCCGCTCTCGCGGCTCTCGGACTCAATTACGGCGGCGCGCATGCGGGCCGAGGCCTGCCCACGACCGATAATCCTTATTGCGACGTCACGACTTATACGTTGCGCGACTTGCCCGAGCAGGCCATGTCCACGCTCGACTCAAACGGTCGCCCCGTGATCGTGGTGAGTTCCTCGGTGCTCAATGCGACGCCGGCCTACGGTCGCTTCCTCATGGCACATGAGTGCTGCCATCACACGCTCGGCCATGTTCAGCACTTTCACGAAGGGTTCGGCCATGTCGGTCCGCAGCCATTCTTCTATATCGCGCCTCAACTGAAGCAGATGGAGCTCGATGCCGATTGCTGCGCGGTGAAATTGCTCAAATCCTTGCACGAGACTGATAGCATCGATGCAGCGCGG
>DATHCZ010000133.1:0-18989 GCA_035319265.1 Methyloceanibacter sp.
CATCGCCGAGCGCAAAGCCGGCGGATCGGCAAAGCGCTCGGCCAAATGGGTGCCGAGCAGCTCGTCATAGACCTGAAGCGTCTTGGTTTGCATTTGTGAGAGCTCGAAAAGTGCGCTGACCCGCGCATGCGCCCTCGCACCGATGGCCGACCGCTCCTCCGGCGTGAGCGCAAGCGCGAGCGCGATCTTGGCGGCGAGCGCGTCCGCATCGCCGGCTCCGACGAGCCAGCCGGTGAAGTCCGCCACCCCGCCCGCCGCATCGATCGTCTCCGGCAGCGCCCCGAGATCGCTGACGATGACCGGGCAGCCCATAGCTTGCGCCTCGATGCTGGTCCGGCCGAATGTTTCCGCGACCAGAGAGGGAAGGATCGCGACATGGGCGGCGAGGAAGGCCGACGGCATGTCGTCACAATGGCCGACAAGCAGCACCTTCCGTTGCAGACCGCGCCTGGCGATGAGATCGATCAGCTCCTGGCGGTAGGCCGCCTTTCCCGGAGCGTCGCCGGCGAACACGATCACCGCGCCGTCGAGCGCTCCTTGGCGGTCGAGCTTGGCCGCCGCCTCGATCGTATGGCGATGACCTTTCAGCCCGGTGAGACGTGCGGCCTGCAGCACGATCTTGGTCTCTGGCTTAACGCCCCAGCGCTCTCTGAGTTTGGCGACTGGGCCAGGCGGCACGACTAAGGGATCGAAGGTGGCATTGTCGATGCCGCGATAAACGATGCGGATGCGGTCCCGCGCCGCGTGCTGGCGCTCGGCGATCAGCTTCGCCGTGTAGAGCGAGTTGGCGATCACCCGGTCGCCGCGCCCCATCACGCTGTTATAGGCGGCCTTGAGGGGCCCGAGACTGCCATAGGCGCCGTGATAGGTGGTGACGAAGGGGCGGCCGCTACGGCGCGCGGCGAGGAATGCGCTCCAGCCGGGTGCCCGGCTCCGCGCGTGAACGAGATCGACGCTTCTGTCGTTGATGAGAGTTTCGAGGCGCCTGGCATTGGCGAGGATGGTGAATGGATTCTTGCTCGCCACGGGAAGCGTGATCACCTCGCCGCCCGAGCGGGTGACAGCGGCGGTCATGCGGCCGCCCGCGGTGGCGACGAGGGCGGTTGCGCCCGCGCGCGTGAGCGCCTCGGCGATCTCGATGGTCGCCTGCTCGCTCCCTCCGGTATCGAGGCGCGGCACGACCTGCAATATGGTGACCCCGGTCATCGACTATGGTTTGGTCCGTGAGAGATCAGTGCGGGCAGCCGCTTCTTATGATGGACGACCAAGAACCGCAATTCCTGGAAGTGGGTGGGGCCGGAAAGCGCCGGCGCATCGCTTATCGCTACACCGATAGAAGCGCCGACGGCGATCTGGCTCTTGTCTGGCTGTCGGGCTTCCTGTCGGACATGGGAAGCACCAAGGCGCTGGTGATGGCGGACTTCGCCCGTGCCCGCCGTCTGCCCTTGCTGCGCTTCGACTATTCGGGCCACGGTCTCTCCGCCGGCAGTCTGCTCGAGGCCTCGATCGGCGACTGGCTGGAAGAGGCATCCGCCGTGGTCGGTCTCCTCGGCAAGCGCCGGGCGCTCATCGTGGGCTCCTCGATGGGAGGATGGATCGCCCTGCTGCTCGCGCGCCATTTGGCGCGCACGGAGAAAATTGCCCGGCTTGCCGGCCTCGTGCTCATCGCGCCGGCATGGGACATGACCGAGCGGCTGATGGCGCATCGCATGACGCCCGAGATCAAGGCGACGCTCGAGCGCGACGGCGTCCATTACGAGCCTTCGCTCTATGGCGATCCCTATCCCATCACCAAGCATCTCATCGAGGAAGGGCGCAACCATCTCATCGGCGTCGACACGCTTCATCTCGATCTGCCGGTGCGCATTCTGCAAGGCATGAGCGATCCGGACGTGCCCTGGGGTCATGCGCTCGACCTTGTCGATCTCCTGCGTTGCGGCGATGTCGAACTCACCCTCATCAAGGACGGTGACCACCGGCAGTCACGGCCTGAAGATTTGCGCCGCCTCGAAGCGACCGTCTCCGCGCTGGTGGACAAAATCCTGCCGGCAGCCTGACCGGCCATAACCGGGGTTGTCCCGGCCATCCACGTCCTTCGTCGCGTCAGATGCTCAAATCGCGGATGCCCAGCACAAACGGGCAAGACGAACTATGGAGTATTGTGCTTCTCCAAGAGCGCGGTGAGGCCCTCACGATAGGTGGGATAGCGGAGCTTCACGCCGAGCTCGGACTTGATGCGGGCGTTGGCGATGCGCCGACTTCCCTCGTAGAAGCTCCGCGCCATAGGCGGGAGATCGGCTTCGGCGAATTCGACCTCGGGCGGCGGCGGCACGCCGAGCAACTCTGCCGCATAGGCCACGACCTCGTCCGGAGCTGCCGGCTCGTCGTCGGCGACATTGTAGATGGCGCCGGCCCGGGGCTGCGCGATCGAAGCTTCGAGCACGCTGGCGATGTCGGCGACATGGATGCGGCTGAACACTTGGCCGTCCTTCCTGATGCGCCGCGCCGTCCCTGCGAGCAGCTTGTCGAAGGCGCTCCGGCCTGGGCCATAGATGCCGGCGAGTCGAAAGACATGCGTCGGGATTCCCGTCTCCTCGCCGAATCTGAGCCAAGCCTCTTCCGCCTCGACCCGCGCCACGGTCCGCTCGCTGTTGGGCTTGGGCGTCGTCGTCTCATCGACCCCGCGGCCCTCCTGATCGCCATAGACTCCGACCGTCGAGAGATAGCCGATCCATTCAAGCCTGCCGATGGTCGCGATCTGATCGCGATAATGCGCGAGCACTGGATCGCCTTGCGGTCCTGGCGGGATCGAGTGGATGAGGTGGGTCGTGCCTTGCAGCAACCTGGTGACCTCGCGATTTCCCGCCTCGCCGGCGAAGCGCGCCATCCCATAGCCTTGCGCTGCGGCGCGCGCGAGATTGGCCTCGTCCCGCGCCGTGCCCGCGATCCGCCAGCTGCCCGCGGCAAGGCGCGACGCGAGCTCTTGCGCCGAGAAGCCGAGACCGAAGGCGAACAGCTTCTTCACGCCGCCTCACCCATCCATTCGCCTCTCACCGAGGCGTCCGCGTCGGCCGCGCCTCGCGCGCGGAGCGCGGCGAAGCGATCGGGCGCAAGACGCGACAAGGCCCACACCGCCATGGCGCGCACGAGCGGCGATTGATCGTCGAGCCTCGCTTCCACGAGTCCAGCAAGCCACGCATCGCCCGAATTGCCGGCGGCGATCAGCACGTTGCGCAAGAAGCGGTCGCGGCCGGTGCGCTTGATCGGCGTGCCGCTGAAGCGTGCGCGGAACGCTTGATCGTCGAGGACGAGAAGCTCGACGAGCGGTGGATTGTCGCTTGCCGCCTTGACCGCGAGCGCCGCGTCGCGCGCCGCTTGCGCGAATTTGTTCCAGGGACAAACGGCGAGGCAATCGTCGCAGCCAAAGATGCGGTTCCCCATCGCGGCGCGGTAGCGCGGCGCGATATGGCCCTTATGCTCGATGGTGAGGTAGGAGATGCAGGCCCGCGCGTCGAGCCGGTAGGGGGAAGTGAAGGCTTGCGTCGGGCAGATATCGATACAGCGCCGGCAGGCGCCGCAATGATCGTCCTCGGGCGCATCAGGCGCGAGCACGGCACTCGTGAAGATCTCGCCGAGAAAGAGCCACGAGCCGAATTCGCGTGACACGAGATTGGTGTGCTTGCCTTGCCAACCGAGCCCGGCGCGCGCGGCGAGCGGCTTCTCCATTACCGGCGCGGTATCGACGAAGATCTTGACCTCCGCCTCCGCCAGCTCCTCGACCCGCGCCGCGAGCTGCTTGAGCTTCGCTTTGAGGATGTCGTGATAGTCGGCGCCTTGCGCATAGATCGAGATCGCCCCGCGCGACCGCTCGTTCAGGATGGCGAGCGGGTCGCCGCCGCGCGCATAGTTCAGCCCGAGCAGGATGACGCTCCGCGCCTCGGGCCAGAGCGCATGCGGGCTCTTGCGGCGCTCGCCGGTCTCGGCGAGCCAGGCCATGTCGCCCTGCCGGCCCTCGACGAGAAACTGAGCGAGCGCGTCGCCGGCACCCTCGACGGGCTCGGCCGAGGCAAAGCGTATCGCGTCGAAGCCAAGCGCGTTGGCTTCCCGGGCGATCAGGTCTTTCAACGTCTCCGCCATGACGGTTCCTAATACGTCATTCCCGCGAAAGCGGGAATCCAGTAACCACCGATCTCGGTTATCATGAGCGCCGGGGGTACTAGATTGCCCGGTCAAGCCGGGCAATGACACGCATTTGTTGGTTGGAACGACGCTGAGCAAGAGCCTCAGAAGTCGAGATCGGCATAGGTGCCCGAGGGCAGGAAGCCCGCGAGCTTGTCCTGCAAGAGCGGCCTGAACGACGGTCTCGACTTGATCAGCGCATACCAGTTCTTCGCCGACTCGTGCTCCTCCCACGGCACCTCGCCGAGATAATCGAGGCTCGAGAGATGGGCCGCCGCGGCGAGGTCGGCGAAGCTCAAGGCATCGCCCGCAAGCCAGCTCCGCGTCTCGGCGAGATGGCCGATATAAGCGAGATGATAGCGCAGATTCTCGTGGCCCGCGCGCATCGCCTCCATGTCGGGGGACGAGCTTTGCGGGCCGAATCGGCGGAACACCTTTTCCTCGACGAGATAGGCGGTGACCTCGTCATGGAACTTGTGATGGAACCAGTCGACCAGCCGCCGCGCTTCGGCCCGCGCCCGCGCATCGCCGGGGAACAGCCGGAAACCCGGTGCGTCGTGCCCGTCCCTGCCCGACATCACGTCGCTCAGATATTCGGAGATCGCATAGGCGCCTACGATTGGACCGTGCTCATCGGCGATGAGCACGGGGAGCGTCGCCGCCGGATTGATCTGGAGGAACTCGGGGCGCCATTCCCAAGGCTTCTCCTCGACGAACTCGACCTCGACCGCGCACTCGCTAAGCGCAAGCCGGATCGACCGGGAGTAGGCATCCAGTGGGTAGTGCAGGAGTTTCGCCATCGACCCGTTCGGTGGCTAGATGTTGGAAGAAAATGAATCGCGCGGGCTAGGACCTCGGTATAGAACCTGCTCGCGCGCGGGACAAGCGGGGCGACGGGGCATGTCCATAGAGCAGATCATCGTGCTCGCGGTGGTGCAGGGCATCACCGAGTTCTTGCCCATTTCCTCTTCCGGGCATCTCATCCTTGTTCCCCAAATAATGCATTGGCAAGACCAAGGCATTGTCGTCGACGTCATGACGCATCTCGGCACCTTGCTTGCCGTGCTCATCTATTTCTGGCGCGACGTGTGGCGGCTGATCAAGGGCACGCTCCTCTTGGTCAGGGGCCGGGTTACCGACGACGGCCGGCTTGCCATCTATATCGTACTCGCCACCATTCCGGCGGTGGCTTTCGGCATCTTTCTCAAGAAGCTCGGTTACACCGACCTTGAGCGAAACGTCGCCATCGTCGCCTGGAACACGATCCTCTACGGCATCCTGATGATGATCGCCGACATGGTGGGACCACAGGAGCGGACCATCCATAATATGACTCTGGGAAGCGCGTTGATCATCGGCGTGGCGCAGGCGTTGGCGTTGATTCCGGGCACGAGCCGGTCCGGCGTGACCATGACGGCCGCCCGGTTCTTGGGCTTCACCCGGCCCGACGCGGCGCGCTTTTCTTTCCTGCTCGCCATTCCGGCAACGGCCGGGGCGATCGTTTTCACCGTCGGCGATGCGATGGCGAGCGGCGAAGGGGTGACCATGGACGCGGTCTACTGCGCGGCGCTCACCTTCCTCACCGGCATCCTTGCCATCGCCTTCCTGATGAATCTGATCCGCCGCATCAGCTTCCTGCCCTTCGTGCTCTACCGCATGGTGCTGGGCGGGTTCCTCCTGGTGATGCTCTATACGTAATGCTCGTCATGCCCGGACTTGATCCGGGCATCCAGTCCGTTTCGTCTCGGCGAGCTGAAGCGCCAGTGGAATGGATTGCCGGGTCAAGCCCGGCAATGACGGTTCACTAGGGCTTAGGGCGGTAGACCGAAAACTGACCGCGCGGGCGATATTGCTCGAGATAGTCCGGAACGACGCTTTCGATGGCGATCGGCTCGATGCCAAGCCCTTCGAGCGTGCGAAGAGCACGCTTCGCCTCCTCGCTCACCACATTGTCGGTTTCGAGCATGCGCACTTGATCGATGGTGAGCATGGGCTTCGGCAGCAATTGCAGAACGGCGCCCTGCAGCTTGGCGAGGAAGAACGGTTCGCTCACCAGCAGTCTCTTGCGCATCGTGTAGGAGAGCACGCGCTGCATGATCTCTTCCATGGTGAGCACCTCGGGGCCGCCGAGCTCGTAAGGCGAGTCGGCGTCGGCTTTCCCCGTCAGCGCCGCGATGATCGCCTTCGCCACGTCGCCGGCGAACACGGGCTGGATGCGCGTCTTGCCGCCGCCGATCAACGGCAGGACGGGCGAAAACTGCGCGAGGCTTCCGAAGCGATTGAAGAAATCGTCCCCGGGGCCGAACACGATCGACGGTCTCAGGATCGCGGCCTCGGGGAAGACGTGTTTGACCGCCTCCTCGCCGGCCCATTTGCTGCGGCCGTAATAGGACGTCGCGTGCGCGCTCGCCCCGATCGCCGAGACATGCACGAAAGCACGGGCGCCGGCCGCGCGCGCCGCCTCCGCGACATGCCGCGCGCCTTCATCCATCACCGATTTGAAGGTCTGCTTGCCGGAGGGGACCAGGATGCCGACGAGATTGATGACGGCGTCTGCATCCTCTGCGGCGGCGAGAAGCGAGTCGGGATAGCGTACGTTGGCCTGCACCGCATTGATTTGACCGACGCCGCCGAGCGGTTGGAGGAAGCCCGCAAGCTCGGGACGCCTGACCGCGATCCGCATGCGCGCACCGGTTCTCGCGACCGCGCGGACAACGTGCCGCCCGATAAAGCCCGAGCCGCCATAGATCGTGATCAGCGCCCGGTTGTTGAGAGTTATCGCCACCTGTCGCAGGCCTTTCCCCCTTGGGGGACGCAAATTGACGCCGAAGCAATACACGAGCGGGATAAAGGCTTGAAGGCGCTTCTCCCGGCAATTGACTTTGGCATGAGCCGATCGTACCTCCTCACCCTCAAGCCCAGGTGGCGGAACTGGTAGACGCGCTAGCTTCAGGTGCTAGTGCCCGAAAGGGCGTGGAAGTTCGAGTCTTCTCCTGGGCACCAATTCCCGCTTTCTTAAGCGCTCGCGTCGATAATGCGGCCGCCAAGGAGCGCAAAGAGATTGAGCCAGCCCCACCTTCCCGAGCTTTACCAGGGCGACCTGCCGCCAGGGCGCTTCGCCGGCGCGCGGAGCATCGCCATAGACACCGAGACGCTCGGGCTGAACCCCTTCCGCGACCGGCTCTGCCTGGTGCAGCTCTCAGCCGGCGACGGCCGCGCCGCCCTCGTGCAGTTCCAAGGCCGCTACGAGGCGCCCGAGCTCAAGCGTCTCCTGGCCGATGACGGCGTCCTCAAACTGTTCCATTTCGGCCGTTTCGACATGGCCGTGCTCAAATATTATTTCGGGGTCATGCCGCGCCCCGTCTATTGCACCAAAGTGGCCTCGAAGCTTGCCCGCACCTTCACCGACCGCCACGGGCTCAAGGATCTCTGCCGGGAATTGCTGGGTATCGAGCTCTCCAAGCAGCAGCAATCCTCGGATTGGGGGGCTCCCGAACTCACCCCCGAGCAGCTCAATTATGCCGCGAGCGACGTGTTGCATCTGCACGCGCTAAGGGAGAAACTCGATGCTATGCTGAAGCGCGAGGGGCGCGACGGGCTCGCCTGCGCCTGCTTCGAGTTTCTGCCGACGCGAGCCGAGCTCGATTTGCGGGGCTGGTCGGACATCGATCCGTTCTCGCATTAGGCCGTTGCGGGTGACCGAAGCGCAGGGCTTGGACCTGTCGGGCCGCAAGGCGCCAGCCGTCGCAATGTGAGCAAAGTCCTGCGGCTAGCTGTCGTAGCCGGCGGTTTGCCGGGTGTAGTCGGGAACCTCGGGTCAGGAGAGATTCGGGCGGGGAAATGACGATTGAAGCGACTCTGAGTTCGGCTGGGCAGAGCTACCGCGTGCGCACGGTGGCTGACGGCGAGCGCGCCTTCCGCCGGGCCGCGCGCCATAGCCGGCATGTGGCGATCCTGCGCAAGGTCCTTCCCGTCTTGGCCCTCGTCGTGATCGCAAGCTATTTCATCTCCTCGAGCATGAGCATCACCGTCGGCGACGTCACGGCGAGCGTCAGCGGCATCGAGGTGAACAATGGTGCGCTGCGCATGACCAATCCGAAATTTCAGGGCAACGACAAGAAGAACGGCGCCTATGTCATTTCCGCCGAGTATGCCGACCAGGACCTCAAGAACCCCAAAGTGATCAGGCTCCACGCCATCAAGGCCGACCTTTCCACGCTCACCGGGAACTGGTCGCGCATGGAAGCGGTGCGCGGCGTGTTCAACAGCGACGCCGACCGCCTCGTGATGCAGGATAAGATCACAGTTGCCACGAGCTCGGGCGTGACGGGCGAGCTCACCCATGCAAGCCTCGACACCACGACGCAGACCCTTCGCGCGCACCAAAGAGTGCATTTCGAGCTGACCAACGGGACCGTCAAGGCGAACGCTCTCACCTTCAACTCGGCTGAGCACGTGCTGACGTTCCGCGGCAAGGTGATGGTGCATATCATCAAGCCCCAGAAGACCGCCGACGCGGCGTCGGGCGATGCCAAGCCTGAGCCGGTGAAGGCACAAGTACCGCAGGCTGCCGCACAATCGGCGCCTGACGCGACGGGATCCACGCCCGAGGCAAACGGGTCCGCTCCCGACGCGATGGCGCTCCCACCCATGCCGGCAGCCCAATGACCGCGCACCGCTTGCGTCCCTTATACCCCGGCGCCACTGCCGCTCTGACGGCTCTCGTCGCGGTCGTTTTGCTTGCGACTCCGCTCAAGGCGCAGACGCTCACCAACAGCTTCGGTGGCCTATCGCAGAGCTCCAATCAGCCGATCGACATCGAGTCCGACGTGCTCGTGGTGCACGATCAGCAGAAATACGCGACCTTCAAGGGCAACGTGAAAGCCGTGCAGGGTACGACGACGCTGCGCGCCCGGGAGCTCGACGTCCACTATGTCGGCGGCGGCGACAAGCTCACCGGAGAACAGCCGACGCAGACCGCTGCACAGCCGGCGCAGACTGCCGCGAGCGGCGGCGCGTCGGGCGACAAACCGGCGGCGGCAGCCGGCGCCGGTAGTCAGACTCAGATCACCCAGATCGAGGCCAAGGGCGATGTCATCATCAACAGCGCCCAGGACCAAACCACGACGAGCGACTGGGCGCTATACGACGTGCCGGCGCAACTCGTCACGGTGGGCGGCAATGTGGTGTTAACTCAAGGTCAGAATGTGCTAAAGGGAGACCGGCTCGTCATCGATCTCAAGACGGGCGAAAGCCGATTCGAAAATCCAGGAACTACCACGGCCGGGGGCCGTATCCGTGCGCTGTTTGTTCCGAAGGCTCAAGACGCTAAAGGCAAATCCAGCGACGCCAAGCCCGGCGAAACCGGCTCCGGCGCAAAACCCAAAGAGGCCAGCTCCGGCGAGGCCCCGAGCGGCGCGGAGGCCCCTGACGCAGGTCCTGCGGCCGCGACCGAAAGCAGCGACGCCGCGCCCGAGCCGAGCAAGCCCGCCCATGACGACCAGCCATGGTCCCTCATCCCCGGCGTCGCCCAATAGTCGAGGCCAAGTGCTTTATCCGATGTTAACCGGCCAACGCTTCAACTGAGAGGAGCGGAAAGGTCAGTGGGCAAATTGCTGTCATTTCCCGGTCGCGAAGCCGACGCCACGCCAGTCCCCGCCCAAGCGGAGACGCGACGGCCCACGCCTGCGGCTCCGAGGGCGCAGACGCCCGGAGCGCCGGCACAAGCAGTGTCCGCGCCTAAGGCTGAGCCACCGCGCAAGCCTGCCCCCGGGGTCAGGGCCGAGGCCGCCACCGGCTGGCTGACAGTGCGCAACGTCGTCAAGAGCTTCAAGAAGCGCACCGTGGTGCGCGGCGTCAGTCTCGATCTCAAACGCGGCGAGGCGGTCGGGCTGCTCGGACCGAACGGCGCCGGCAAGACCACCGTGTTCTATATGATCACTGGGCTGATCCCCGCCGACGAGGGCTCGATCAAGATCGACGGCCATGACGTGACCAAGCTGCCGATGTATCGGCGAGCCCGGCTCGGCATCGGCTATCTGCCGCAAGAGGCCTCGATCTTCCGCGGGCTTACCGTCGAGGAGAACATCCTCGCCGTGCTCGAGATGGTCGAGCCCAACAAGGCCGAGCGCCACCGTCAGCTCGACGCCCTGCTCGAGGAGTTCCGCATCACGCGGCTCAGGGCCTCGCCGGCGATGCGCCTCTCGGGCGGTGAGCGGCGCCGCGTCGAGATCGCCCGCTCTCTCGCCTCGCGCCCGTCCTTTATGCTGCTCGACGAGCCCTTTGCCGGTATCGACCCGATCGCCGTCGGCGACATTCGCGCTTTGGTGCGCCATCTCACCCAACGCGGCATCGGCGTTCTCATCACCGACCATAATGTCCGCGAGACGCTCGACCTCGTTAGTCGAGCCTATATTATCCATGATGGCATGGTGCTGACCCACGGCACCGCGCACGAGGTTATAAATAACGAGGACGTCCGGCGCGTCTATCTCGGCGACCAATTCAGGATCTGAGCGTCTGATCGCGAGTGAGTTCGATAATGGCGATCAACACAAAGCTCGAGCTCCGGCAGACCCACAGTCTGGTCATGACGCCGCAGCTGCAGCAGGCGATCAAGCTGCTGCAGCTCTCCAATATCGAGTTGGCGAGCTTTGTCGACGCCGAGCTCGAGCGCAATCCTCTGCTTGAGCGGGCCGAGTCGGAGGAGGCTGGCGGCGCTGCCGGCGAGCCTCCCGCCGCCGCCTCGAAGAGTGACGATCAAGGCGACTCTGACGCCGGGTCCGGCGAGGCGGCCTCTGCCGACGAGGGCGAGCTATCCGAGAGCGAGGACTTCGTCGACTTCGAAACGCCGAGCGCCGCGGGAAGCGATGCGATGGACGCCGAGCCGCAGGACGTTTTTCCCGAATCCGACAGCTTCTCGCCTGGATCGCTCAAGGACTCAGGTTGGACGACTCTCACTCAGGGGCAGCGTGCCGACGGCGACGAGGAATCGAACCTCGAGGCCTATGTCGCCGAGGAGCGCACGCTGCGCAATCATCTCACCGACCAGCTCATGCTCGCCTTCGCCGACCCGGCCCGCCGTCTGATCGGGCAGCATCTGATCGATATGACCGACGAGGCCGGCTATCTGCGCGGCGACCTCGACGCTCTCGCCGAGCTTCTCGGCGCCCCGCTCGATCTCATCGAGGAGGTCTTGCGCGTGATGCAGGGCTTTGAGCCGTGCGGGGTCTTCGCCCGCGATTTGCGCGAATGTCTGACGCTTCAACTTAAAGAGCAGGACCGCTGCGATCCGGCCATGGCAGCGCTCATCGAGAATTTGCATCTCCTCGCTGCCCACGACCTCGTCGCTTTGAAACGCGCCGCGCGCGTGTCCGACGAGGACCTCTGCGACATGATCAAGGAGGTGAAGCGGCTGAACCCGAAGCCTGGGTTGAAATACGGCTCGAGTCCCACCCAGCCGATCGTTCCCGACGTGCTGGTGCGCGCGCTTCCCGACGGGAGCTTTTATGTCGAGCTGAACAGCGACACGCTGCCCAGAGTCCTCGTCAATCAGTCCTATTATGCGACCGTATCGAAGTCTGCGACGCGCAAAGAGGATAAGAGCTATCTCGTCGATTGCCTACAGACGGCGAATTGGCTGGTCAAAAGCCTTGATCAGCGCGCCCGCACCATCCTCAAGGTGGCCCAGGAGATCGTGCGCCAGCAGGATGCGTTCTTGACCTATGGCGTCAGGCACTTGCGCCCGCTCAATCTGAAGACGGTGGCCGACGCCATCTCCATGCACGAATCGACGGTGAGCCGCGTCACCGCCAACAAATACATGGCGACCAATCGCGGCCTGTTCGAGCTCAAATATTTCTTCACGTCGGCGATTGCCGCGACCTCTGAGGGCGATGCCCATTCCTCGGAGGCGGTTCGCCACCGCATCCGCGAGATGATCGAGGCGGAGCCCGCGAGCGATGTGCTGTCGGACGACAAGATTGTCGAGCGGCTCAAGGATGATGGCGTCGACATCGCGCGCCGCACCGTCGCCAAATATCGCGAAGCGTTGCGCATACCGTCATCGGTGCAGCGCCGCCGGCTGAAGAAGATCGCGCTCGGGGCAAGCGCCTGAGTCGTGGGTAAGGCCTTGGCCATGCACGACAATCATGTAAAGAGGCAGCGGTGAAATAGATGGTTTGACACCTCTTTGCGCGCGGTCTAGCTTCCGCCCCCTTAGGTGGAGACCGAACAAGGTTGGGCGCTCGGGCGTTATAGTCCGGAGCGAGAATCGGCTCCCGGAAACAGCGGCAAATCCTGGGAAGCGTGGTGTAAAGGGGCTTTCGAAGAGTCTTCCCTAGGGCAATGACGATAAAAGTTACCGGAAAGAATCTGGACGTCGGTGACGCTCTGCGCGGTTACGTCCAAGAACGTATTGTGCACACCGTTGAGAAGTTCATCGGGCGGGAGCCCACCGGCCATGTGCGCATCGAGAAGGAGCACGGGGATTTTCGGACCAATTGCACGATCCATCTATGGCAGGGCATGAGTCTCGAAGCCCATGGCGTCGCGCCTGACGCCTATCAAAGCGCCGACCGCGCTTGCGAACGGCTCGAAACGAGAGTCCGCCGGTACAAGTCAAGAGTCAAACGGCATGGGGGCGGGGAGACCCCACGTAGAGAGACACAAGCCGTGTCTTACGTCATCCAAGCCTCGCAAGAGGAGCAGGAGGAACGCGATGAGGACAATCCGATCATCATTGCCGAAGCAAAGACCCCAGTGCACGAGATGGCGGTCGCCGACGCCGTGATGCAGATGGACCTCTCCGACCAGCCCTTTGTCGTGTTTCGCAACGCCAGCCACGGCGAGATCAACGTGGTCTATAGGCGCGAGGACGGCAATATCGGCTGGATCGATTTCGCGACGCCGCCGCGCTCAAGCAGCGAAGCGGTAGCGCGTGCAAAGAGCTCGCGCGCAAGTCGCGAAACGGCAGCGCGGGGCAACGCTAAGAAAGCGCGCGGTCGGCGTTAGGCGACAACGACCCGTCGTTCCCAAATTGGATGGGTAAGACAATGCAACTAGGTGATTTCATCGCACCCGAGGCCGTGTTTCCCTCGCTCAAGGCGAAGAACAAGAAGCAGCTCTTGCAGGAGCTTGCGGCCCGCGCCGCTGTCTTTACCGGGCTCGAGGAGCGCTACATCTTCGACGTCCTGCTGCAGCGCGAGCGTCTGGGCTCGACCGGCCTCGGCCAGGGCATCGCCATTCCCCACGGCAAGTTCGCCGGGCTGAAAGGCATCGTCGGCATCTTCGCGAGGTTAGTCGAGCCGATCGACTTCGATGCCGTCGACGCCGAGCCGGTCGATATTGTGTTCCTGCTGCTCGCCCCTGAGGGCGCCGGCGCCGATCATCTCAAGGCCCTTGCGCGCATCTCGCGCTTGCTGCGCGACGGGGTCGCGGTGGAGAAGCTCCGCGCGTCGAAGGACGCCGCCGCTCTCTACGCCGTGCTCACCGAGGAAGCCGCCTCCCACGCCGCCTAGCGCGGGGCAAGCTGCTCCAACAGCTCGTTGGCGAACTGACCCATGGCGAGGGCTGCGCCGAAATCGAACTTGTTGATGGCGATGAACACCGCCGTGCCGCGTGTCGGCGCAAAGGCGATATAGGTGAACGTGCCCTGGAGACCGCCCGCCTTTTGCAGGACGAAGGGACGATCGTCCTTCGCCATCATCCCGACCCAGCCAAGCCCCATCGCATCCATGTGGCCCGACTCGTCCATGCCTGACACCGTCTTGAGTCCGTCGCGATTGAGGTAGAGCGCGTGATCGAGCGCGCGGGCTTCCGCGTCATCCGGGCTGAAGCGGTCGAGATGCCACTTCATCCATTTCAAGAGATCGTTGGGCGTCGAATAAATGCCGCCCGAGCCGACGATAACATCGCCGGTCGGCACGTTAGGCAGCGGCTCGCCGTCGAAGTCGTGGCCCACCATCAACCGCGCCTTCTGCTCGTCGGTGAGCGCGAAGACCGTGTCCTTCATGTCGAGCGGACCGGTGATGTGCTCTTTGAGCAGGTCGGGATAGGGCTTTCTGGCTGCGGCCGACATGGCCATGGCGAGCAGATCGAAGCCGAAATTCGAATAGAGGATCGAGGAGCCCGGCGCGAACAGAAGGGGTTCCTTCTTGACCCAACCGGCGAAGGCATCGCGCGTGATGGTCGAGAACGGATCGGTGCCGGGGCCGGGTTGGTGCGGCACCTCGCGCGGGAAGCCGCCTGAGTGCGTGGCGAGATCGAGCAACGTAACGCGGTCCACGTCCCCGTTCACGCCCGGTCCGAAATCGGGTTGCCACTTCGTCAGCGGATCGGCAAGTCCCACCGTGCCGGCGGCGACGAGATGGGCGAGCACATCGCCGGTGAAGGCCTTGGTGATCGAGCCGACGCGCAAGATTGTGTCGCCGTCGGGCGCTGGGCTGCCGGGTCCGGCGCGTTCGCCGAAGCCGCTGACCGCGATTTCGCCGTCTCTGAGCGCACCGACCACCACGGCCGGCACCTTGGTGTCGAGGATGAAGACTTGCCCGGTGAACGCGACCATCTCGTCGAGCAGAGCGTCAGCATGCGCCCGTCTCGCGCTCGCGGCAAAGCCCGCGACGAGGACCATTGCGACGGCGGCGATCCGCGCCAGCCTGACCGAAATGCGTTGAGCCTTCATGCCGCGTCTCCTCGCGAGCAGCCTCTCATCGGCAAAACCCCTGACGCAAAGTGCGCCCCGCCTAGAGGGCAGGGCGCAAAACCCTACTACGGCTCGCGATGAGAGGAAAACGTCAGTGCACGCTGACCGGCACGAGGTCGTTCTCGATGGCGTTGGCGATGGCCGCCTTGCGGCTATCGGTCAGAGCGAGGGGGGTGCCGTCGGCGCCGAGCACGGCGAAGAGATCGATGCCCTTTGGCGCGTTCTGGAGCGCCGGAAACAGCTTCTCGGCCACCTCGGGGTCGAGCTGCTTGATATAGGCCACTTCGCCGTCGCCAAGTTGCGCAAGCTCGCGACGGCTCATGGGAGCGCGCGTGAGATAGTCTTCTTCTTCATATTCGTTCATCAAACTCTACTCCTCCTTAAGAGGCGTTTTGGCGAAGGCACGTCCCAATATCGTCACTCTAGTCGGCAATGAGAATGCCGACCTTTTGCACCCTTTTCTCCTTGCGCGGCCGCTCGAGCTCGACGACGAGCAGGCCGTTGTTCAGCTCGGCCTTGCGCACCTCGACGCCGGCGGCGAGGGCGAAACTTCGCTTGAACTGGCGCGCGGCGATGCCGCGATGTAGATAATCCTTGGTCTCATCGTCGCGCTGCCGGCCTGAGACGACGAGTGCTCCATCTTGGACGCTGACTTCGAGCTCTTCCGGCTTGAAGCCTGCGACGGCGAGAGTGATGCGCAGGGTCTCGTCGTTCGCCGACAGCTCGATGTTGTAAGGCGGGTAGCCCGAGCCGCCCTTCGTCGCGCCGCGCAACGCACGTTCCGCTGAGAGGCTGAGCCAGAGATCTCCGTCGAGAATGGTCATGCGCGACATCGTAGCGAACGCCCTTTCATAAGCGGCTACGCCCTGCCGGTGGCGTTCTCGAGGCGCACCCGGCGCCCCGGGAAATGCACGGGCCGCCGCGGCACCGAGCAACTCAACTCGGTTGCGCATATGGGGAAAATGCAGGGCAAATTCAAGCAGACGGGCTGGCGCACGCGCTTCGCCTATACCCGCGCGCCGCCTTCCACTAAGCTTCGGCCCGCTTCACGTCTTCGCACGGATTTTTGTCAAATCATGATCTGGTATGTCAGCGCCAAGCAGGGCAACGATGCCGATGACGGGCAGAGCCTTGCTACTGCCTTCAAGTCCATGTCGCGCGCGGTCGAGGCCGCGACGTCCGGCGACACGATCCTCATCGTTCCAGGCGCCTACGATCAGGATCTGCCGGCGAGGGTCGGCGCGGCGCGTGCCGCCAATATCGCAGTCTCCGTGCTCGGCGGTTGACGATGACGCAGGGAACAGTGCGGTTGAAGACGGGTTTCCTCCTCTTTCCAGGCATCACCGCGCTCGATTTTGTCGGCCCTTACGAGGTGCTCGCCCGCGCGCCCGAGCTCGATGTTGTGCTCATCGCCAAGAGCAAGGGCGAAGCGCGGAGCGAGCTTGGTCTCGCGCTTGTTGCGGAGGAGGATTTCGCCTCGGCGCCCGATCTCGACATTCTATGCGTGCCGGGTGGGGGCGGGATCGTGCAAGCGGCCGCCGATACAGCCACCATCGATTTCCTCAAGCGCCAGGGGGCGGCGGCGCGCTTCGTCACCTCGGTCTGCACCGGTGCGCTCTTGCTCGGCGCCGCGGGCCTGCTCAAGGGCTATCGCGCCACGACGCATTGGCTAAGCCTCGATCTCCTTCCGCTCGTCGGCGCCATTCCCGTGGATGAACGCGTGGTCAAGGACAGGAACAGGATCACGAGCGCCGGGATCACCGCCGGCATCGACTTCGCGCTTGCCCTCGTCGGTGAGGTTTCAGGTCCGCAACGAGCCGCGGAGATCGAGCTGGTGTTGCAATACGATCCAGCCCCGCCCTTCAAGTCAGGCCATCCAAGGATCGCCGACCCGGTGCTCGTGCAGGTGCTGAGCGAGACACGGCGAGCATTGCAGGAAGAGCGGCGCGCGTTCTTTACCGAGCGCGCGATCTGAGGAGCAAGCCCGCTCAAACCTCGCCGGATCCATCCATCTCGTCGGCGGCCTCGATGACGCGCAGCCGCTTGACGGTCAAATCGTCGATCTCGACCGTGCCGAGATGCAACCTGTCGGCGTCGGTTCGCAGGATACGCAAGCGCCCAATGGCAAGCGCGCCGATCGCCAAGGCGCCGAGCGCAAGCGCTCCGAGGGCGAGCACTCCCATCGCCACCGAAGGCGCACTGACCGGGGGAAGCTCGAGATAATTATGCCGCGCAAAACGTCGCATGCCGGACGACTTATGATGATGGGTTGACCGTGGCGGCCTAGAGAACCGCCGATCTCATGAATGCTGTTGCTGGCCTTACCGGAAGCTTACCAGGAGACGCCATTAATCCGTCTATTTTTGCGGCCCGTTTTGCCTCGGGTCATCAAGAGCCTTCCATCCAGCTTGGTGGCGCAGCGGGGGACGTTGCGACGGTGCGTCAGCCAAGCGGCAGTCAGTTCATTCCGGCACTCAGCGGGCTGAGGGCGATCGCAGCCCTGGCGGTGCTTGGCATGCATCTGTCGTCGAAGGGGTTGCTGCCGAGAGTGTTCGTGGGAGCCCGAACGGGAGAACTCGGCGTGATGCTGTTCTTCTGTTTGAGTGGACTGCTCATGACGAACCTCTATCTGCGCCAGGAAGCCGCTCCCGCATCCCTATGGCGTTTCGTTCGCGCGCGCTTTGCTAGGATCTTTCCGCTGTTTGCCGTCGTCGTGATCGGCTCGGCACTGATCTACCATTTCGACTCGAGATTTCCCTTCCATCTCGATGCGCTCGATGCCGCGAAGCATCTTCTGCTGTTCGGCAGCGGGACGACGCTTTGGTCGATCAGCGTCGAGTTCCAGTTTTATGCGGCCTTCATCGCCTTGTGGCTGCTCTACGCTGCGCTCCCCGACAGCTACCGAGAGTTTGGCCTCGTCGTGGTCTGCATTGGCGCGATCCTCGCGCTGTGGACGCTCGGCTACCCGGGGGAAAGAATTGCGATCACGCATTACGGGCAAATTTTTCTTATCGGGGTTCTCGCCGCGATGATCTTTTGGCACGTCCCGGAGGGATGGGGGCGCGCGGCAAGTTTGTTCCTGCCCGTCTTGCTCGCGCTCGATGTGACGACCGCGCTGGTCCTCGGGCCATCTGAGTACGATTGTTACCGGTCGACCGCGTTGCTCATTTTAACCGGAGCCATCGTTCTTTGTGCCGCGACCGGGCAGGGCTTTTTTGCCGAGCGGATTCTCGGTTCCCGCCTGATGGTTTACCTCGGCGAGCTTTCGTTCGGCCTTTACCTGCTGCAAAAGCCGGCGATCTTTTTTTGCAAGACCCTCGGCCTCCTTCTCGGCCTCCACCTCCACGGCAACAAGTTGCTCGTGCTCATCCTTGCGACGCTCTTGGTTGCCGCGCATTTGGCGTACCGCTTCATCGAGCAGCCGGCACGGCGCGCGCTAACGCGGGATCACGAAGACGTTTCCCGCAAGGAGAGTGTGGAGGGCATTGCCCCCGAGGCGCCGAGTAGCCGAGTCGTTTCTGGTTAGGCCAATTCTCGGGGTCCGAGCACGGAGAGGAATTGGGGGTCGCGGCTTACCTCAGGCCGCGACCACATTGCGACGCGCGTACGAAACCGGACAGCCGCCGCGTTGCTCGCGTCCCCGGCCTATCTCTTATGGCGCGGATGAGCAGGAGTGGTCGTCGCCGGTGCCGGACAGTAGAGCGCCTCAAATGAGCCTGGCTCGACAATGCAGCGGTTGTGATGCGTCACCTGCGGATTGTAAATTCCTGCCGCGGACATTGGACCCATGGCTAAGATGAAGAAGATATAGGACATCCGACCCTCCCCGATTTGGCGTGGCACGCGCCCCCGCGACTCACGCCCCAGCGACAGTACCACCCGCGTCCAGGCTTATTCCATGCCCAGCGGAAAATGCTTCGCGAGTGTTGCCCGTCGAGCACAGGACGAGAGGTCGAATTTGTCAGGAATTTGGTGGAGCCAGGCGGGATCGAACCGCCGACCTCGTGAATGCCATTCACGCGCTCTCCCAACTGAGCTATGGCCCCTTCAAGTCAGAAGGTACCGGAAGCCGGGAAACAGGATATTGGGTCGCCTCCCGAGCCGGGCC
>DATHCZ010000134.1:0-6598 GCA_035319265.1 Methyloceanibacter sp.
AGTTCCAAACTGATCTCGTCCTTGCTCTCTATAAGGTCGCGCGCGTGGCGACCGGAGACCAGCAACAGGCGTCGATCGATGAGGCGCTCGCCCTGCTGAAGCGCCTCGAAGACGAGGGCAAGCTCTCGCCGAACCAGAAAACCTGGAGAGACCAACTGCTCGCGCTGCGGACCCCGGCGCCGCACTAGGCCTCATGGCTCTGTGAGCCCCCTCACAATGCGCACCGTCGCCTTGTGGCACGTTGAGACTCGGAAAGCGCGGGTTTTTGAGGCTCGTGCCCTTCGTCGATTTGCCACAGGAGTGTCCCTCATGCTCAAGCTCAGCAATCTCTGCCTCGCGGCGCTCGGCCTTCTTGGCCTCTCCGTACCGCTCGCGGCCTTGACCGGCTTCGACAGCCCGGCCTGCGGCTGGTCCTCGGTGTGGAGCTTCTCCGGCATCCATTACCAATATGTCTGCTTCTAGCCCATGAATGTCATTTTCCCTGCATCGGCGCGCTTGGTCGGCCCGCTACAAATGGACTACGCTCTGCTCCTGCCGGCCAAGGCACCGATCAGGATGCACGACACACTCCCCGACCTGGTCGCCAGGTCAGCCCTTATGCGCGGAACGAGCGACGCCGCGCTCTCGCTTCTCAAGCGGGCGCGGCTCAGCCTGCGCACACTTGCCGCGGGCGAGATCGTGTTCCGCCCGGGCGATGCGGCAGAGGCCGTGTATCTCCTGCTTGGCGCACGCACCAATGCCGACGGACTCGACGTCGATCCGCTGGTGCAGGTCGAATTGAAGCCGGCCACAGGCAAGCGTCTGCTTCGCTTCGAGCGCATCGTGCATGGCGAGATCTTCGGCGAGCTCGAATTCCTCGAGCAGGGTATGCTGCCCAAGGGCGCCAAGCGGACGACCTCTGCCTTCGCGCTCACCCCCGCCGCGGTCGTTCCCCTTCCCCTTTCCCTTTTTGCCGAGCTGCTCGACGCTGACGGCGTGATCCGCTCGCGCGTCATCCGCATCGGCTCGCAACGCCTGGTCGCGGCTCTCATGCAGCAGCATGAGAAGGTGCACACCTTCCCCGATCTCCTGCTCGCCGATTGGCTGGTCGAGCTCTCGGCCGACATCGGCATCGCCGAGGGCAACCGCGTGCGCTTCCCGCGCAAAATCGCCCAGAAGCACATCGCTGCCGATCTCGGCGTTTCGCGCGAGACCATCAGCCGCCGCCTCAATGAATGGGAGCGCTCGGGCCTGTTGCGCACCGGCGCCCGCAGCCAGCAGATCGAGATCCTCGACTACCAACGCATCAGCCGGCTTGCGAGTCTCCGTTCGGCGAGGAGCCGCTCGGCGCTCGAGCGGACCATCGACGACATCGACGCGGCAATCGCCTGCGGCGAGGTGATCAGAGCCCGCAATATCGGCCTCGACATCATGCGCTATTACGCGTCAAGTCCGGAGCTCATCCATCGCACCGCCTTGGCCGCTGCCCGCGGCGGCGATGCGCGCGGTGCGCTCGACCTCCTCGCGCGCTCGGGCCTTCCCATGATGGGCCCGCTGAGCACGCTCGAGGACGCCGTAAGCAAGGCGCGCAAGAATCCGTTCCTGCCGATGGACCGCATCCTCTCCGAGCCCTTCGTCGACGACGGCTATGGCGAGGACGACGGCGAGGCCGCGATCGCAGCGACCGACGCGAGCGAGGCCGAGCGCGAGGCGCAGCTCGTCGAGGATCTCGCCGCGCTCAATGCTCGGCTCCTCAAGGAGCACGCCTTCGAGGCCACGCGCAGCTCCGACCGGAAGAAGCAGGCAATGGCCTCCTTCAGCGCCTATCACGGTCTCTACGAGCACAGCCAGGGCTACTACCCCGGCGTTAACGCCGCGACCATGGCGCTCATCGCGGGCAACGCCGAGATCGCGCGCCAAATTGCCGGCGCACTCATCGCCGAGCTCGACGCCGGCCGGAGCGATTACTGGCCTCTCGCGACGCTCGCTGAGGCCTTGCTCATCGTCGGGCGCGAGGCTGAAGCAGAAGAGGTGCTCGCCAAAGCAAGCACAGCGAGGGGAGCCGACGATGGAGCCAAGGCTTCGACGATTCTTCAGTTCAGGCGGCTCGGCACCGTGCTCGACGCCGACATCGAGGCGCTGGTGAGCGCGCTCAGGCCGCGCAGCGTTGCGGTGTTCTCGGGCCATCTGTTCAGAGGCAACGAGCTCGACCAGAGTACGCAAAGCGCCATCGAAGCCGACATCCGCGCCGCGGCAGAACCCCTCTTCGCGGAGCACAATGTCGGCATCGTCTATGGCGCGCTCGCCGCCGGCACCGACATCGTCCTCGCCGAGACTGCACTCGCATCTGGCGCCGAACTCGATGTGGTGTTGCCCTTCCCGACCGAGCGCTTCGTCGAGACCTCCGTCAAGATCGGCGACCCGCCTGGAAAACCCGGCACGTGGGAGAAGCGCTTCCGCACCATCCTTGAGTCTCAGGGCGTGCGCGCGCTGACCATCATGGACCCTAACGAGCCGGTCGAGCGCGATCTCGACGCCTATTTTTTCTACGCCTTCCGCTACGCCGCAGGTTGCGCACTCCAGCGGGCGGCAACGCTTCAGACGAATTGCCGGCTGCTTGTCGTCGCCGACGGAGGAGGGCCCGACACCGTCGCCGGCGCGAACCGCGTGCTTGACGATTGGCGCGAGCATGGGCGTCCCTTCGACCTGATCCGCTATCCCCACCCCCGCATCGGCAAGGATCAACGTGAAGCTGATATCGCCGTATTCAGGCCGGTCGTGTTCCTGTGGGACGCGGCGCCGGGCATCAAGACAGGCAATGGCTCGCTCGACCGGCTGTTCAAATCGGCTGGCAAGGGGCGCGACGGCATCGAGCGCACCCATCGCGATGGGAGGCGCGGCCTTTGCCTGACTGCGGGCTCTACCGCAGAAGCGCTCGACATGGGGCGCCAGGCGGTGAAGGCCGCGCGCGACGCCAAGCGTGCGCTTCGGGTCATCTGCGACTTCGGCCTCGTGCAGGGCGCCAAGTCGAAGCCAGACAAGAAGCTGATCGCGCATCTGCAATCCGCCGACGACTTCTTCGGCCTTCCCACCGACTGCGTGCTTGCGACCGAGGCTTACGCCGCGCAGGCGAAATTCGATCTCGGCGATAGGATCTTGCTGATCCCGGTCGGGCGGGCCGAAGTCCAGCCCACATCAGAGGAAAGGGAAAGACAGGCGATCAGGAGCCGCCCAACCCTTCCCGTTTTCACGGTCGAATGGGCGAGCGGACGGGTTTCGCCGCCGCTTGACGGTCCCAAATCAGCGTAATTTCATCGAGCGCGCTTTGCGCGAGTAAACGAGCACGGCCATGTCCATCACCATCAAGCATCGCGACGGCAACCTCGCCGAGGGTCAGCCCAAGGAACAGACCTTCGGCGATTCGGTCGACACCATCACCTTCGGACGCGAGCGCGACTGTCAAGTCGTCTATGCCCCCGAATACACCGTGGTTGGCAAGCGGCACTTCCAGCTCCTGCGCCAGGTCACCGGCGATTACCGCGTCAACCTGCTCGGCCAGCGTTACGTCGAGATCAACGGCGTTCCGGCCGACAACAACACTGTGGTGCCGAACGGTGGCACCTTCAGACTCGGCGACAAGAAGGATGGACCCTCCTTCGCCGTCGAGATCGACAAGGCTGCTGCCGAGCTGCCCGCGACGGCCCCGCAAACCAAAGTGAAGTCGTGGTACGAGATGGTAACCGAGACGCGCCGGCTTGGCGCGGTCGTCGCCAGCGTGCTCGCGCTCGTGGTCGCCGGTTCAATCGGCTATTTCATGCTGCGCACGACCTCGCTCGAGGACCAGATCGCTGCCGCTAATGCCGCCGCCAGCGCGCGGGCGCAGAAGGAATTCTCGGAGGCGACCCTCGCCCGCCTCGAGGCCGCCGTCTATCTCGTCGCCAAGGAAGAGGATCAGAGCGAAGAGGCCGAGGGCACAGCTTGGGCCTTCGCGCCGAATCTGCTCGCCACCAATGCCCACGTCACCCAGGCGATCATGGGCCACGAGAACGACTTCTTCCTGGTCGCTCCCGACGGCGCGCATATCAAGATCAAGAAGGTCACCTCGCATCCGGGCTATCTCGCCTTCGGCAAGTACAAGACGACGCAAGGGACGACGCGTTACGGCAATTTCACTCCTCTCGACCTGATCAACGAATACGACGTCGGCATCATCGAGATCGATCCCTCCACACCCCTTCCCGTCGACGCCAAGACCGGTCAGCCGGTGACGCTCGAGCTTGCCTCCGACGAGCAACTCGAAAATCTCGCGCCGGGCACTCCGGTCGCTTCGGTCGGCTTTCCCGTCGAGAACCTCGTGGGTTCGGCCACGGCGACCAAGGCGCCGGCGACTCTCCACTTCGGCTTCATCAGCTCATTGACCGACGTGTTCATGTGCCGAACCGACCCGGCCCACCGCCTGCTCATTCAGCACAGCGTCCCGGTCACCGGCGGAGCGAGTGGCTCGCCGCTCATAGACCCGAGCGGCAAGGTCATCGGCCTCGTCAATGGCGGCAATACCACCGTAATGAAGAGCGAGGATTCGGCCACCGGCAAGACGCGTACGCCGAGCGCCGCTCTGATCAATTTCGCGCAGCGCGTCGATCTCCTGAGGGCGCTTGCGGACGGTAAGGCTGCCGACCAGCTCGCGGCTGACGAGACCTATTGGGACAAGACCGCCGCGCAGTTCGACGACTATTTCCAGGTCGCGGTGAAGGCATTCCAGGATCTGGCCAAGCAACGTTACAAAGTCGGCCAGGGCGAGGACACGCTGATGGGCAACGGCGTGCTCGATGCCGGCGACACCAAGAGTTTCAAGCTCGTGCAGAAGACCTACACGTTCGACGCCGTGCCGGGTCGCGTCTATGGCTTCATCGCCGATGCCGAAGGCGGCGTGCCGATCGGCATCAACGTCAAGAAGGAAGGCACCGGCGAGTTTCTGCGCGACGCCAAGGACCCCCGGCAATCGAGCGAGCTCGAGCTTGCGCCCACCGCCTGGATCACGGTGACCGAACCGACGACGCTCGACGTCATCGTGTGGAGCCTGGTCACGCAGCCGGCGAAGTTCACGCTTCACGCCTATAGCTGGGAGGAGCCTAAGACGGCGTCGGCGTCTCCGGCAGACTCTCCGCCCGCAGCGTCTCGGCAATGACCTTGAGATCGGCCAGTCTGCGCTCGGGGTCTTCCTTGAGCATCAGCCGCACGAGCTTGCCGAGTGCGGGCGGCATATCTTGCGGCCTGTGGCCGAACGAGCCGAACGAAATCGCTGAGGGAAGCTTGCCGCCGAAAATCTCCGCGACCATCTGGCCGAGCGCATAGATGTCAGCCCGTCCATCAACCACCCCTTCGCCCCTCTGTTCGGGCGCCATGTAAGGCGGCGTGCCGATCCGCGCGAGGCCATCTTGCGAACCAGCAACCAAAGCGATGCCGAGATCGATCAGCACGGGAGACGTTCCCCCGCGCAACACGACATTGTCGGGCTTCACGTCGCGATGCACGATCCCCTTGGCATGAAGCGCCGCCAGCGCATCGGCGACGCCGGCGAGAAAGCCGAGCAGTTGCTCGTGCGTCGCCTCGCGCGTGAGAACTTGGCGGAGGGTTGGGCCGTCGATGAACTCCTGCACGATATAGACCGCACCCTTGGGCTCGATCAGAAGATCGCGTACGTGCGCGACGCCCGGATGGGTGAGGGTGAGCGCGCAGGCATATTCCGCCCTGACCGAATCGATGGCCCGCTTGCGCTGATCCTCGCTGTAGGCGGCGAGATCGACCTTCTTCAGCGCGACCTGCTCCCCGTCGGTCAGATCGAGTGCGCGGTCGACCTGCCCGCCCCCGCCGGCGCCGAGTCTGCCGAGCACGATGAAGCGCCGCGACACGCCGGCCCCTCCCCCGATCGATTCGATATCCTCGGCGAGTTCCTTGAGATGCTTGCCGCCGTCGCTCTTCATCATGTCGGAGCGGATGCGGTCGGCGAGTTCGGTCAAGTCTGCGGCAATCGCGCTCCTCAGCGCGAGCGCGAGAGCCTCGCGCGCCTCATCGTCCCTGCCCACCTTGTACAGTGCGCTGGCGAGTTTCACCCGCACGTTGGCGGCGCGCGCGGTCAGGTCCTGCTCGGTGAACTCGCTCGCCACCTGCTCGAGAATATCGACGGCGCCGCCGTCGCCCTTGAGCAGATCGATCTCGCCCTTGGTCTCCAGATATTCGACGCGCCTGAACGCGTCGCTCTTGTCGGCCAAATAGACTTCCGCCTCGGCAAGGCTGTTCTCGGCTTCGTCAAGTTGACCGCGCCCGGCAAAGGCGCGGGCCTCCTCGATGCGAACCAGAAAGGCGAGGCGCGCTTCCTCCGCTGGCAGCTCGGATTTCAATTGGCGCGCGATGGCGAGAGCCTGGTCACACTGGCCCGTTCGGTTCAGCGCTTGGCAGAAATTGACCTTGAGCCTTTGCGCCTGGCGCGGCGGCAAGTCTTTGGCAGGGCCTTCGGCAATGGCGCGAAACAGCATCGCCGCCCGCTCGTACCGTCCGCCTTCGAGCTCGATGCGCCCCGTTTCGGCAAGTGCGCGCGAAAGCGCAACTTTGTCATTAT
>DATHCZ010000135.1:0-15814 GCA_035319265.1 Methyloceanibacter sp.
ATCCTCACCACGTCCGCGCGCATGGTCTCAGGCATCGATGAGCTTCGCGCCGCCGTCGCCACTGCCGCCGCGTAGCGGCCCTCACGGAGCGAAGCGGGCCCACAATGCCGCGATCCAGACCAGAGCTCCGAGGACAAGGGAAAAGAAGACGCCGGCCGAGGCGAGGTCCTTGGTGATGCGGATCGCTTCGTGCCGATCGGGCTGGATGTGATTGCAGAGCCGCTCGATGGCGGTGTTGAGGAACTCGATCGTGAGCACGAAGAGCAGGCTTCCGACCAACGCAACCCAGGTCCACACGTCGCGGGCGATGAAGAAGGAGACCGGCAGAAGAAGGCAGGCGATCGCCACCTCCTGCTTGATGGCCGATTCGGTCGAAAGCCCTTCCTGAAGGCCTCGAAGCGAGTTCCAGAAGGCCGCAACGATGCGGGCGAGACCGCCGCGCCCGGGAAGAGCCGCCTGTTGGCGTGGCAGGCCGTCATCAACGGACTCGGAGGGGCGGTCGGCCGGTCGCTCTCCTCGCATCGATCTTGCCTCCATGGCCGTGGCGGCGGAAATGACCGCAAAACCCCGCGCCTGACAGGAGACGTATAGTGGAGCCGATCAAGGCTGAATAGCTCAGCCTATCGCTTGTCCCCGCTGCCATCGCGCCGCTATAAGCGCGAGGTGAGCAAAACCAAGCCAAGCCAAACCAAGTCCAAGGAACGGGCCGTTCCCAAGGCGCCCTCTGCCGCCCAAGGCGTGGCGGACGTAATCGCCTCGGTGCACGCCAAGGCCAAGGTGCTGTCCGAGGCGCTGCCCTACATGCAGCGCTACGACAAGCAGACGGTCGTGGTGAAATATGGCGGCCACGCCATGGGTGATCCCGAGCTCGCCGCCGATTTCGCCCGCGACATCGTGCTGATCAAGCAAGCCGGGGTGAATCCGATCGTGGTGCATGGCGGGGGACCGCAGATCGGCTCCCTACTTGAGCGACTCAACATCAGATCGGAATTCAAAGGCGGCTTACGCGTCACCGACCGCGCGACGGTCGAGGTGGTCGAGATGGTTCTGGCCGGCTCCGTCAACAAGGAGATCGTCACCGCCATCAACAATCAGGGCGGCAAGGCGGTCGGCATCTCGGGCAAGGACGCCAACCTCATGCGGGCCAAGCGGCTCGAGCGGCGGATGCGGGTGCCGGATTCAGATACCGAGGAGATCGTCGATCTCGGTTTCGTCGGCGATCCGGCTGCGGTCGATCCGCATATCATCGATGTGATCAGCAAGTCCGACCTGATCCCGGTGGTCGCCCCGCTCGGGGTCGGACCTGACGGCGAGACGCTCAACATCAACGCCGACACCTTCGCCGCGGCGCTCGCCACCGCCATGAAGGCGAAGCGCTTGTTGCTCCTGACCGACGTCGAGGGCGTGCTCGACAGGGCCGGTCAGCTCATCAAGTCGCTGACAACGGCGGAGGCTCAGGCACTGATCGAGGATGGCACCATTTCCGGCGGCATGATCCCCAAGATCGAAGGCTGCCTCGACGTGATCGCCGAAGGCGTGGAAGCCGTCGTGATCATCAACGGCCGCGTGCCGCATGCGGTGCTGCTCGAGCTGTTCACCGAGCATGGCGCCGGCACGCTGATCGAACGGCGCCGGCCAAGAAGCAGCAAGAGGGAGCTGTCATGAGTGGGCAGCCCAAGAAAGCGTACGGCTTCGACCATGTCGAGACCTGGGTGTTCGACCTCGACAACACACTCTACCCCGCGGACTGCAATCTGTTCGACCAGATCGACCGGCGCATGGGGGAGTTCATCGCGCATGAACTCGGGCTTGCGCTCGACGAAGCGCAGGCCTTGCGCCAGACCTATTACTACGAGCACGGCACGACGCTCGCCGGTCTGGTGCGCCTACATGGCATCTCGCCCGATGCCTTTCTCGATTATGTGCATGACATCGATCTCAGCGCGGTCACCGCATCGCCGGAGCTTGCTGCCGCGATCGATGCACTGCCGGGGCGGAAATTCATCTTCACCAACGGCTCGCGCAAGCATGCCGAGGCAGTTGCGGCGCGGCTTGGCGTTCTCGGCCGCTTCGACGACATCTTCGACATCCATGCGCTCGAATATGTGCACCCCAAGCCGACACTAGAGGCCTATGAGCGCTTCGCGCGGAGCTGCGGCGTGGTGGCAAAGAGCGCCGCGATGTTCGACGATTTGCCGCACAATCTGAAGACAGCGCATGGGCTCGGCATGACGACGGTGCTGGTCCACGGCATGACGGAGCATCCCGAGCACCAGGCGATCGCGTCGTGGACCGAGCTTCCCGCCCATATCCAGCACCGCACCGACGCGCTCGCTCCCTTCTTAGCCGAAATTGGCGCGGCACTTGCCAAAGAGCGCAACGCCGAGGCCATCCCCTTCAACGCCCAGTTCTGCCTCACCTGACGGTCCGCCATGACCTATGACCATCTCAAGACCTTCATCGACAGCGCCTTTGAGCATGCCGCCGAGATCACGCCCGAGACGAAGGGCGTGGTGCGCGACGCCGTCGAGGAGGTGCTCGAACTCCTCGACAGGGGCGAGCTTAGAGTTGCCGAGAAGCAAGGCGGGAGCTGGGTGGTGAATCAATGGCTGAAGAAGGCGATCCTGCTCTCCTTCCGCCTGCATGAGCCGCATCGCATCGAGGGCGGCCCCGGCGGCGCGTCGTGGTGGGACAAGGTGCCAACCAAGTTCGCCAAGTGGAAGGCGAAAGACTTCAAGGAGGCCGGCTTTCGCGTGGTGCCGGGCGCGGTCGTGCGCCGTTCGGCTTATATCGCACCCGGCGTCGTGCTGATGCCCTCCTTCGTCAATCTCGGCGCGCGCGTCGATAGCGGCACCATGGTCGACACCTGGGCGACCGTCGGCTCGTGTGCGCAAATCGGCAAGAACGTGCATCTCTCCGGCGGCGCCGGGATCGGCGGCGTGCTCGAACCGCTCCAGGCGAACCCTGTCATCATCGAGGACAATTGCTTCATCGGCGCCCGCGCCGAGGTAGCAGAGGGCGTGATTGTGGGCGAAGGCTCGGTGCTGTCGATGGGCGTCTATCTCGGCCAATCGACCAAGATCATCGACCGCGAGACGGGCTTCGTGCATCAGGGCCGCGTGCCCCCCTACTCCGTCGTCGTGTCGGGGACGATGCCAGGCAAACCGCTCGCCGACGGGTCGCCGGGGCCATCACTCTACTGCGCCGTGATCGTGAAGACGGTCGACGAGAAAACGCGCGCCAAGACCTCGATCAATGAGCTACTCAGGGATTGACCGCGCGCCATCGGCATCCGGGAATTGGGGGTTTTTCACTCGGTTTCAGAGATCTTCCGCCGTTCGGCGCCACAGATGCCCCCTTCCAGAAGCCTGCCCTTCGGCTTTACAAGAGACGGGGCCTGGGTGAAGTCCGGCCAAAGGGAGGGGACACGAATGGATTTCCAATATCTTTTCACGTCGTTCGACGGGCGCATCAACCGGGCTAAATGGTGGGCTGGCGTCGTTATCCTGGGCATCATCAATATCGTTCTCAGCTTCATCATCGTTCAGATTTTCGGATTGGGTTTGCTTGGGCGGCTTCTGGGCTTCGTGATTTTCCTCGCGCTCCTCTACTTTACTTACGCCGTTTGTGCGAAGCGCTTTCAAGACCGTGACAAGCCTGGCATCATGGCCGCCTATGGGCTAGGCGCCCTTCTCCTCACAAATCTGCTTGCGGCATTGGGTTTGACCGGAACGCAACAACTGACCGCAATCGGTTGGGTATGCGCGCTCATCAATTTGGGCGTCGGACTGTGGTTTCTGATCGAGCTCGGCATCCTCAAGGGAACGCCCGGACCGAACCGGTTCGGCGGAGATCCTTTGGCCGCAGTGCGGTAATTCTTATCTTCATGGCGACGGATCGCGCGCTCTACGCAAACACGATCTTTGCCGCCATGGTTGGAGCTTTGGCAGCGCCGCAGCCGGACTTGCCACCTGCCGGGTTGGCCGTCATGGTGCCGACACAATGACCATGCTCGGCGATAAGGCGGTGGCGCTCGCGCAAAGCTTGATCCGCTGCGAGAGCGTGACCCCGCGCGATGCAGGCGCCATCGAGGTGCTCATTCACGCGCTTAAGCCTGCGCGCTTCGTGTGCGAGCATTTGAGCTTCGGCGAAGGGCACGAGCGGATCGAGAATCTCTACGCGAGAGTGGGCGAAGGACCGCCTCATCTTTGCTTCGCCGGCCATACCGACGTGGTGCCACCGGGCGACGTCAAGCTCTGGCGGCATCCACCCTTTGCCGCGAATGTACTCGGCGGCGTGCTCTATGGACGAGGCGCCTCCGACATGAAGGGAGCGATCGCCTGCTTCGTCTCGGCGGCGCTCGACTATGTCAAGTCGCGCGGGCGGGAGATCGACGGCTCGATCAGCCTTCTCATCACCGGCGACGAGGAAGGTCCCGCCGTTAACGGCACGCGCAAGGTGCTCGAATGGATGGCGAAGAAGGGCGAGCGCCCCGACCATTGCCTGGTGGGCGAGCCGACCAATGCCAAGCGGCTCGGCGAGTCCATCAAGATCGGACGGCGCGGCAGCTTGAACGCCAGGCTAAAGGTGACGGGCGTGCAAGGACACGTCGCCTATCCGCATCTCGCCAACAACCCGGTCAAGGGCCTCATCAAGATCCTAGCCCGGTTCTACGATTCACCACTCGATTACGGCAGTGCGCATTTTTCGCCATCGAATCTCGAGGTCACGAGCATCGACGTCGGCAATCAGGCAGCGAACGTGATCCCGGTTGCGGCGGAGGCACGTGTCAACATCCGTTTCAATGACCGCCACTCGGCCGACTCGCTGCAAGCGTTGCTTCAAGAGCAAGCCCAGGCTGCGATCGCCGGCAGCGAGCTTTCCTTCACGCTCGATTTCGAGCCGCCGAGCCATTCCTTCCTGACCGAGCCCGGACCGCTCGATGCGCTGCTCTCCGAGGCGGTGCACGAGGTCGCCGGAATCACTCCGAAGCTCTCCACTGACGGCGGCACGTCCGACGCGCGCTTCATCAAGGATTATTGTCCAGTGGTCGAGTTCGGACTCATGACCGCGTCCATTCACAAGATCGACGAGCATGTGACCATCGCCGATCTCGAGCAGCTCACCGCCATCTATCGCCGCTTCATCGAGCTCTATTTCAAGACGTTCGGGGGCGCCGATGCCGGGTGATCCCCGGCCCATCGGAGTGTTCGACTCCGGAATGGGAGGTCTTACCGTGCTACGGGCGCTCATCGCGCGCCTCCCCAACGAGCATTTCGTCTATCTCGGCGACACGGCGCGGCTGCCTTACGGCACCAAGAGCGCCGAGACCATTCAGGCCTATGCGCTCCAGGCAACGCGGCTGCTGATCGACCAGGGCGTCAAGATGCTGGTGATTGCGTGCAACACGGCCTCCGCCGTCGCCCTCTATCTATTGCAGGAGGCGTGGGAGCCGGTGCCGGTGATCGGCGTGATAGAGCCCGGTGCCCGCGCCGGCGCCGCGGCCACCCGCAACCGCCACATCGCCGTAATCGCGACCGAGGGCACAGTGAAAGGCGGGGCCTATATGCGGGCCATTCGCCGGTTGATGCGCGACGCAGTGGTGGTGCAACAGCCCTGTCAGGTGTTCGTAGCGCTCGCCGAGGAGGGGTGGACCGATTCTCCGGTCACACTTGCCGCCGCTGACCGCTATCTCAAGAGCCTGTTCAGCGGGGAGCACGCACCGGACACGCTCGTGCTCGGCTGCACCCATTTCCCGGTGCTCGCCGCCTCGATCCGCAAGAGCATCGGAGACGCCGTCACGCTTGTCGACTCGGCGGAAACGACTGCTGCGGCTGTCGCCAGCGCGCTTGGCGAGAGGCGGCTCGCCAGCGCGCCGCAGAGCGTCGGGCAAGCCCGGTTCTTCGCGACCGATTCACCGGAACGCTTCGCCCGCGTCGGCGAGATCTTCCTTGGACGCCCGATCGACCCTAAGTCGGTCGAACTCGTGGACCTGCTAGCGGGATAGTTTCGTTAGATCCTGGGTGGCGGCTCCGAGTCGGGCAGTGCGGCCGAGTCGTCGGTCGGATCGGCTGGCTCGAGCACCGGAGGCGCCTCAGTGTCGGCGACAACGCTGACCTCTCTGAGCAGGCTTTTCAGCCAGGGAAGTCCCAGCAGGAGAAGGATGGCTCCGCCATAGACGATGGTGCCCAGGACGAACAAGATGAGCAAGATTGTCTCTTCATGAAAGTGGGTGAGATGGACGAGCGCCCGCTCGAGCGCGTAGGACGCGCCGAGCAGAACGACGGCGAGCACCGCGCCAGCAAATAGCAGCTTCGCCACCGGCCTGCCGATGGCCGCACCCGACACGGCAAAGCCCTGACGACGGGCAAAGTAGCCGAGCAGGCTCAGATTGATCCAGGCGCCGACGCTGGTCGCTGCGGCAAGCCCGACCTGAGCGAGGTGCCCCATGAGCAGCACCTTCAGGAGAATGTTGATGCTCGCGGCAAGAAGCGCGGCCTTGACCGGGGTAGCGGTGTCGCCGCGCGCATAGAAGGGCGAGGTGAAGCTCCTGAGCAGAACGAAAGGCAGAAGGCCGAAAGCGTAGGCGGCAAGCGTCGCGCCAGCAGCGGCTGCGTCGGCCGCGGTGAAGGCGCCGCGGGCGAACAACGCCCGCATGATGAGGTCCGGAATGGCGATCGAGGCCGCGGCGCAAGGAACGGTGAGAAGAAGCGCAAGCTGGATGCCACGCGCTTGGGCCGACGCCGCACCTTTCTCGTCTCCGGCGGCAAGGCGCCGCGACATCTCGGGCAGCAGCACGGTGCCGACCGCGATGCCGACCACGCCGATCGGGAGCTGGTTGATGCGGTCGGCGTAATAGAGAGCCGAAAGCGCGCCGGTCGGAAGATACGAGGCAATTAGCGTATCGGCGAACAGCGCGAGCTGGACGCCGCCGGCACCGATGATGGCGGGTCCAAGCGCCTTGAGGAATCTGCGCGTGGGCGCGTCGAGACGCGGCATGCGGAGCCTGATGCCGATGCCATGCATCTCGGCGTCGCCGCCGACGACAAGAACGATCAGCACGCCGGCCAACAGCACGCCCCAGGCGGCGGCGTGTCCGGCATCGGGGAACAACGGCGTGAGCAGAAGCGTCGTGACGATCGAAAGATTGAGCAGAATGGGAGCGCCGGCCGCGGCGGCGAAGCGGCTATTGGCGTTGAGGATGCCGGCAAACAACGTCTCGATCGAGACAAGCGCGAGATAGGGACAGGTGATGCGGGTCAGCGCGACGGCGAGATCGAAGCGGATCGGATCGTCCGACAGACCCGGCGCGAGCAAGCCAACAACCTCGGGCGTAAAGAGCAAAGCGAGCGCGAGCGGGACGAGGTTGAGCACGATCAGCGCAGCGGCGATCTGGTCGGCGAAGAGCTTCGCGGCCGGCAAGCCCGCCTGCTCGAGGGTGCGCGCATAAGCCGGCACGAAGGCGGCGGCGAAGGCGCCTTCGGCGAAGATGGCGCGGAAATGGTTGGGCAGCCTGAAGGCGACAAAGAAGGCGTCGGCGATCGGCCCGGCGCCGAGGATCGCGGCCATGACCACGTCGCGGATGAAGCCGGTGAGGCGCGAGACGAGCGTGAGCCCGCCAACGGTGGCGATGCGTCTGATCATCTAGTGCTGGAAGCCCGGCGAACGAAGCTATCGTGCAACTGAACCCCCTCCCCGGCCCTCCCCCGTTGCGAAAGGGAGGGGAAGCTCGCCAACGGTGACAAAGCTCCTAGCTCAGGCCGGAGGGCCTGTCTATGCGGCAGCCGAAGCGCCAGGGATACCAAGGCGCGGCATCGCGAAGCATGGCGGAAAAGCGGCCTTTAGGGCGACGGCACGACACTCTCGGACTCGGCTTCCGCGCCGCACCCGCTCAATAATCGACCTTAACGAGATAGAGACCTTGCGGGGGCGCGACCGGACCGCAGGCGGCGCGGTCATGCGCCTCGAGCGCGAGTTTCAAGTCGCTCGCGGTCCACCTCCCCTCGCCGACGAGCTTCAACGAGCCCACCATCGAGCGCACCTGATTGTGCAGGAAGGAGCGTGCTTTCGTCTCGACGCGAATGATCTCGCCGAGGCGCGACACGTCGAGCTGGTCGAGGGTCTTGATCGGCGACTTCGCCTGACACTCGGTCGAGCGGAACGTGGTGAAGTCGTGATGGCCGACGAGCACCTGCGCCGCTTCGTTCATCGCCTCGGCATCGAGGGAGCGGAACACGCCCCAGGCGCGGTGGCGCTCGAGCGCGAGAGGCGCACGGCGATCGACGATGCGGTAGAGGTAATGGCGAGCCGTCGCAGAAAGCCGGGCGTCGAAGTCCTCCTGCGCGCGCTCGCAAGCGAGCACGCTGATCGGATCGGGCCTCACTTGCGCATTCAGAGCATCGCGAATCTTGTCGGGCTCCCAGTCCCTGATGAGCTCCATATGAGCGACTTGGCCGAGCGCATGCACGCCGGCATCAGTCCGGCCCGCGCCGCGTGGCACGGTATCCTCGCCTGAGAAGGCCTTGATCGCCTCGGCGAGGCGACCCTGCACCGAGCGGCCGTTCCCCTGCATCTGCCAGCCGACGAAGGGCGTCCCGTCATATTCTATGATGAGCTTGTAGCGTGGCATGGGGTTATTCGAGGAGCGTGCCGGGGCGAAGTGGAACGCCGCGCAGGAAATCCGTGGCGCTCATCGGCTTCTTGCCTGCGCGCTGCACCTCGGTGAGGCGCACGGCAGCGTCGCCGCAGGCGACGGTCAGCTTCTCATCGAGGATCATGCCGGGCATTCCGCTACCCGTGGCGACGACGGAGCGCAGGATCTTGATCCGTTCGCGCTTGCCGTTCAGCTCGATCTCGAGCCACGCTCCCGGATTAGGGGAGAGGCCCCGAATGCGGTCATTCACGTCGCGCGAAAGCAGCCGCCAATTGATGCGCGTCTCCTTCGCATCGAGCTTCGGCGCATAGGTCGCCCCCTCGTCATGTTGCGGGCGGCAGGAGAGACTCCCCTCTTCGAGCTGCGCCAGCGCACTCGCCATCAGGTCTGCGCCGAGCGTTGCAAGCCGGTCGTGGAGCTCGCCTGCCGTCTCTTCGCGGCCGATCACGACGCGCGCCTCGAGGCAGACGGGACCCGTATCGAGACCTTCGTCCATGCGCATGATCGAGACGCCGGTCTCCCTGTCGCCCGCCATGACGGCGCGGTTGATGGGCGCGGCGCCACGCCAATGCGGCAGGAGCGAAGCGTGGACGTTGAAGCAGCCGAGGCGCGGAGCTTCGAGGATGGCCTTCGGCAGAATGAGACCATAGGCGACGACGATCGCGGCATCGGCCTCGAGCGCGCGAAAGCGCTCCTGTTCATCGGGATTCTTGAGCCGCTCCGGGGTGGCAACCGCGAGCCCTTCTCGCTCCGCCGCCTGATGCACCGGAGATTTGCGCAAGGCCATGCCGCGTCCCGCCGCACGCGGCGGCTGAGTATAAACGCTAGCGACCTCGTGGCCTGCTTCGAGGAGCGCGCGAAGCGTCGGCACGGCAAAGTCGGGCGTGCCCATGAAGATGATGCGCATGGGCTCGCCTCTTAGGCCGCTTACGATGGGAAGGGAAGCAGCTTAAAGCGCCTCGGCGCGCTTCTGCTTGGTGAACTTGCGCACCACCATGTCGCGCTTCAACCGCGACAGATAGTCGATAAATAACACCCCGTTCAGATGATCGATCTCGTGCTGGACGAGCGTCGACCAAATGCCCTCGAGCTCGACCTCCTGCTTCTTGCCCTCGCGATTGATGTAACCGACGCGGGTCTTGGCCGGCCGCTCGATCTCCGCAGTGAAGTCGGGAATTGAGAGGCAGCCCTCTTCGTGCACCCGCATCTCTGCCGATCGCTCAAGAATTTCGGGGTTAACCATGACCAATGGAGACTTGGGCGCCTCGTCCTTGGCAGGATCCATGACGATCAGCCGCCTGAGAGTGCCGATCTGCGGCGCCGCCAGTCCGATGCCCGGCGCGTCGTACATGGTCGCCAGCATGTCATCCATGAGACGGCGGAGATCGGCATCCACGCGCTCGACGGGTTTTGCCTTCTTGCGCAGGTTGGGATCGGGAAGCGTGAGAATAGGTCTGATTGCCATTGAAGGGCTGAGATAGGATTGCGGCGCCTACGGGTCAATACGTTCCTGTTTTGGTCCAGACGGGGAGCGAATCGGTCTATCTTGGCCGAATGGCTTTGGAGCCCATCAGATTAGCCGGCATCACGCTCGACCCGGTTATCATTCTGCTCGTCCTTGCGGGACTTGCCGTGCTCGCACTCGTCGTGCTTGCCGTGGCCCTGATCATGCACATGAAGGGGCGGCGCCGCGAGATCGAAGCGCGGGCCGCCGAGCTCGCAGAGCTTAAGGGCCGCTTGCAGACCTTCGCCGAGATCAGCGTCGCGCGCCAAGGCGACGTCGCCCGAGCCGTTAATGAGCGGCTCGACCGCATGACGCATCGCGTCGGTTCCGACCTCAACGAGACGGCGCGCAAGACGAACGAGTCGATCTCGAAGCTGCATGAGCGCCTCGCGGTGATCGACACGGCGCAGAAGAACCTGACCGACCTCTCGACCAACATGGTGAGCCTTCAGGAGATCCTAGGCAACAAGCAGGCGCGCGGCGCTTTCGGCCAGATGCGCATGGAGACCATCATCATGGACGGGCTGCCGAAGGGTGCCTACTCGTTCCAGGCGACACTGTCCAACGGCAAGCGCCCAGACTGCCTCCTGCACATGCCAAACACGCGCGCCGGCGTGGTGATCGACGCCAAGTTTCCGCTCGAAGGCTTCGAGGCGTTCCGCACCGCGCGCCGCGACGAGGAGCGGAAGGAAGCGGCGCGGCGCGTGCGCGTCGATGTCGCGCGCCACGTCGAAGCCATGGCCGAGCGCTATTTCCTCCCCGGAGAGACGCAAGACACCGCCATCCTATTCGTGCCGTCGGAGTCGGTCTATGCCGACCTTGCCGAGCATTTCGACGATCTCGTACAGAAGGCGCACCGCTCCCGCATCGTGATCTCCTCGCCGAACATGCTCATGCTGGCGGTGCAGACCATGCAGGCGATCCTCAAGGACGTGAAGATGCGCGAGCAGGCCCATCTCATCCAGCGCGAGGTAGCGCGGCTGATGGAGGACATGAGCCGCTTCACCGAGCGCGTGCTCGACCTCCAGCGCCATTTCGGCCAGGCCAACGCCGATATCGAGAAGATCCTTACCTCATCGGAGCGGATCGCCGCACGCGGGCGAAAGATCGAGACGCTCGAATTCGAGGAAACCGCACGTGCGGCCGAGATCGAGCACCGTAACGGCGCCGTACCATCTCCCGCGCCCCTGCCCTCTCCCCACGGTGGAGACGTACTGGAGCGGCGGCGGAACGGCGGCGCGCGCGTGGTCCGTCAACCGGACCTGCTCGCCAAAGAGCCATGACCACACCTCTACCGCTGTGGCACGGCATCGTGCTCGAGCAGATGCTCGTCGGCGCGGCGGCAAGCCTCGTCAACCTCATCATCCACGCCGTGCTGCTCGGCATCGTGGTCTGGACCGTACGCGGGATCGCTCTCAGGGACGATTTCGTTCCATCCTTCCTGCGCTACACGATTATGATCGTCTTGACGGGGACGCTGTTGATGGCCGGACATTTCGTCGAGGTGATGGTGTGGGCGATCACTTACGGGCTGGTCGGCATCGCCCCGGCCAGCATCCAACTCATCTATCTCGCTTTCGACAATTACACGACGCTCGGCTATTCCGAGCTGGTCGCGCCCGAGCAGTGGCGACTGCTCCGACCGATGACCGCACTCAACGGCATCATGCTGATCGGCTGGTCCACGGCGGTGATCATTGAGATCCTGCGCCGCTCGGCGGTTGCGCCCGCGTCGCCAGCGGGCTGAACTCAGCGGCGAGCCTTGCGCGACGCACCTTTCTTGGCGGCAGCGGCGCGTTTTTTGGCTGCGCGTTTGCGTGCGGCCTGCTCGTGCTTCTCGCCGTAACGCATGCCCTCGAGCTTCATGCCGTCGGGATCAAGGAAGAACACCGCGTAATAGTCGTCGTAATACTCACCGGCTGGATCGACGATAGTCGCGCCCTTCTCTTCAAGATAAGCCTGGAGCGCATCGACATTTTTCCGGCTGCGCAGGCGGAAGGCATAATGGTGAAAGCCGATATCGCCCTTGCGGTATTTGTGCCTCATGCCTTCTTCATCGGCGGCGGCGATCCAGAACAGCGTCTTGCCGTTGGCCCAGCCCATCATGCTGCCGGCATATTCGGCCTCGACGCCGAAGCCCAAGAATTCCATCAGCGGAGCATAGAATTCCTTCGATGTCTCGAAATCGCCGACGCTGACCACGAGGTGGTCGATCCCTGTCACGCACACCATGAAGCTTTCTCCTCCAACCTGCCTCTTTTGCAAGGATAACGCCTTCTACGCGCCTGGCGTTCGCGACTAATCCACTATCCCGCCGAGAGGGGAAGAATGACGCGGCCGCGGTAGCCTGCTATCAAACAGGCCATGACGGCGGCGGAGGGAACGCGAAAGCCGGGCTTGGGCGAGCGCATGGCGCGTACCGTGCGCGTGCTAATCGAGAAGCGCGTGCTGGTCATCATGCTACTCGGCTTTTCGTCCGGCTTGCCGCTCGCGCTTTCGGGCTCGACGCTCCTGCTGTGGATGAAAGACGTCGGCGTCGATCTCAAGACGATCGGCCTGTTTGCGCTGGTCGGCACGCCCTACACGATCAAATTCCTCTGGGCGCCCTTGGTCGATGCGTTTCAAATTCCGGTGCTGGGGCGTCTGCTCGGCCATCGCCGCGGCTGGCTCGTGTTGACCCAACTGCTCTTGATCGCGGCGATTTTGTTTCTCGGCATCCAGAACCCGCTGACCTCGCTCTGGTGGGTGGCGCTCGCCGCGGTCGTGGTCGCCACCGTGTCGGCCACGCAGGACATCGTCATCGACGCGTTCCGCACCGAATATCTGCCGACCGACGCGCAAGCGACGGGCATGGCCTATTACGTCGCGGCCTACCGCATCGCCATGCTCGTCTCGTCCGGCCTCATCGTCGGCTTCGTCGCCTATCTGCAATATACCGGCGTCGACAAGACCCTGATCTGGCCGATCGGCTACGCGGCGATGGCCGCGCTCGTGGTGATCGGTCTTGCGGGAGCACTGATCGCGGATGAGCCCGAGCGCAAGGCGGAAATGGCAGCCGACGCCGGGAGCACGGGCAATCCTTTGCTCCGCTTTTTCGCCGCGGCCTATGCCGCCTTCGCCGACTTTCTGTCCAAGCGCGACGCCCTCTTAATCCTGCTCTTCGTCGTGATCTTCAAGCTGACAGACACGTTCGCCGGCGTGATGACCGGGCCGTTCGTGCTCGATATCGGCTTCGACAAGGCGAGCTATGCCGCGATCATCAAGGGCGTCGGCTTCATCGCTTCGCTCGTCGGCGGCTTCGCTGGCGGGTTGTTGGCGCGGGCGGTCCCGCTCTCGCGTGCGCTATTGATCGCAGGCATCTTGCAGGCCCTGGCCAATTTCGGCTTCTCCTGGGTGGCGTGGCTCGGCGTCAATCATGCGGCGCTGACATTCGCGATCACCGCGGAGAATTTCACCAGCGCGATCGGCACGGTCGTGTTCGTCGCCTATCTCTCGGCACTCTGCACCAACGCCGCCTATACCGCGACGCAATTCGCCCTGCTCACGGCGCTCTCCGCCTTCGGCCGCACCCAGCTTGCGGCGTTCACCGGATATGTCGCCAGTGCGGTCGGCTGGCTCTGGTTCTTCGCGCTGTGCGCCGCGGCGGCGATCCCCGGCCTTCTCCTGCTATGGCTTCTGATCAAACGCGGCGACTTCGCCGAGATCGAAGCCAAAGAACGGGCCGCCAATTCTGCGTGAGGCGAAGCGAGAGCGGGATGCTAGGGCGCAGGCCGCTCTCACATCGAGCTACCACCAATAGCCGCACGGCACCCAGCCGTAGCCCGGGGCCCAACAGCCACCATAGCGCGGGCCGACATAGACCCTGGGTCCCCAACCCCAGCCCCAGCCGCCCCATCCCCAGCGGGGGCCGCCCCAACGGCCATGCCAATGACCGCCGTGCCAATGGCCGCCATGCCAATGAACGTGGCCGCCGTGCCAGTGACCGTGTCCAGCAGAGGCGGGAACAGGTGCGAGCGCAACCGAGGCGAGCGCTGCGGCGCCCAGCAGTGTTATAAGGAAGCGTCTCATGGTCATCTCCTTGGGGAGGCAATCGGCATCAACATTCGATGACAGAATGTATGAAATTCCCCCTTGGTTCCTTGCGGCGGATCAACGCAAAGAGACGCTCCCGAAGATTAACCTTGGAGAGTTATCTTGAGCGACGATCACATCGCCTTGCGGGCTTTGACGGCGGCGGCGAGAGTGCCCTCGTCGAGATAATCGAGCTCGCCGCCGATCGGCACCCCGTGGGCGAGACGCGAGACGGTAACGTTTGCGCCTCCGAGTTGGTCCATCAGATAGTGCGCGGTCGATTGGCCCTCGACGGTCGCGTTAAGCGCGAGCAGCACCTCTTTGACCTGCGGATCGCGTGCCCGCTCGATCAGCTTGGCGATGGTGAGATCCTCGGGGCCAACGCCGTCGAGCGGCGAGAGAGTGCCGCCGAGAACATGATAGAGCCCGTTGAGCACTGAGGCGCGCTCGAGCGCCCAGAGGTCGCCGACCTCCTCGACCACGCAGATCAGCGCGCGGTCGCGCGAGGGATCGCGGCACAGCGTGCACGGGCTTTGCGTATCGATATTTCCGCAGATCTCGCAGGTGAGGATGGTGTCGCGCGTCTCGGCGAGCGCTGCGGCAAGCGGGGCGAGCAGCTGCTCCTTCTTCTTGACGAGGGCGAGCGCGGCGCGGCGCGCCGAGCGAGGGCCAAGTCCCGGCAGCCGCGCCAGCAGCTGAATCAGCCTCTCGATCTCAGGCCCAGCCGCGACTTTAGCCATCAGAACAGCTTGAGGCCGGGAGGAAGCGGCAATCCGCCGGTCAGCGTCTTCATCTTCTCCTTCATCGCCTCCTCGACCTTCGTCTTGGCGTCGGCATGCGCGGCGACGATTAAATCCTCGAGGATCTCGCCCTCGCCCGGCTTGAGCAGAGAAGAGTCGATCTTGACGCCGGTCATGTCGCCCTTGCCGTTCAACGACACCATTACCATGCCCCCGCCCGAGCGGCCTTCGACGATCGTACGCTCCATCTCGGCCTGCATTTCGGCCATGCGGCCCTGCAGCTCCTGGGCCTGCTTCATCATCTGTGTGAAGTTCTTCATCTGATCGTCCCGTCCTCTCTCAATTCGTCGGCATCGTGGGCCGGCTCCCCGTCGCTCTCAGGCTCAGCCGTGGGCCTGACCGCGGCAATGCGCGCGTCGGGAAAATGCTGGAGCACCTCCTTGACCTTCGGGTGGTTGCGGATCCTTTCGATCTCGTGCGCTGCGTGATCGCGGCGCTGGATACCAAGCGGTTCCGCGCCTAGCTCATCGCTGACCGCGACGATCCACACGCGGCCCGTCCAGGCCTTGAGCTTCCGCATCAGCTCCTGGGTCAGGTCCTTGGCAGCCTGGGGCAGCGGATTGAGCTCGATGTTGCCGGGCTTGAAATGGACGAGCCGCACCTGCTCGAGCAGAGCATGCTTCAGCTTGAGATCGCGCTTGGTTTCGGCGAGCGCCACGACATCGTCGAAGCTCCGCAGCTCCAGCGCTGGCGCAGGTTCGAGCGAAGGCGCCGGATTCTCCGACTCGTGATCGGCACGTGGCGGCGAAGGGGGTCGTGCCGGAGCAGCTTTGGCCTCGGTGGGGG
>DATHCZ010000136.1:0-13083 GCA_035319265.1 Methyloceanibacter sp.
GAAGGACGACGCCGTCGCCGATGTAGCGGCGATCCCCTACTCGAAATGCGCGGCTATCGGCGTGTTTCAGAGCATCGCGATGATTCCCGGCGTCTCGCGCTCGGGCGCTACCATTATCGGCGGCCTGATCCTCAACCTGTCGCGCAGCACGATCGTCGAGTTCTCCTTCCTGCTCGCTGTGCCGACGATGCTCGCAGCAACGCTCTACGATCTCTACAAGAACGCCGCCACCTTCGCGCCGCAAGAATTCGGCGTGCTTGCTGCGGGATTCATCACCTCGTTCGTGTTCGCGCTGCTCGCAGTCAAATGGCTGCTGGCCTATGTGCGCACCAACACCTTCATCCCCTTCGGCATCTATCGCATTCTGGTCGCGGCGGCCTTCGCCTTCCTGTAGGCGCTGCCGACTCACTAAGACGCGAGCTTGAGCTGGGATTTGGGGATGGCGGGGCCCTCGAGCTGCATGACGCGTGGCTCGACCGCATCTCCCGCAGGCACGCCGAACTTCCGCAGCAGGCGCTTCATATATCTGCGGAAGCGATAGTGCTGAATCTCGAATTTGTGCCAGAAGGTATCCTGCCAGCGGATGCCGTGACCGATATCGGGATGGGCGTGCGCCTTCAGCGCCCTGAACCAGGCCGCTCGCTTCGGATCGCTCTCGCAAGCCCTGATGAAGGCCGCGATCAGCCGCGCCTGATAGTCGGCGATCTGCCACACGCCCCCCTCGGCCGGCTCGAACAGTCCCGCCACGAAGAAATCATCGAGCTCGCGGTGGAAGGTGTGGATGAAGAGCTTCGACCCGCCCTGCTCGTCGAGAATGTAGGAAGGGTCGATAAAGGGGAAACTGGGGGTGAAACCCGTGGCCCAGACGAGAAGGTCGATCTCCTCCGAGCTCCCGTCGGTGAACGTGACGCGCTTGCCGTCGAGCCGCTCGATGCCGGGCTTCACGATGGTCCGCCCGTGAATGAGATGATCGATATAGGTGTTGCAGGCCGTGGGATGGGCCTCGAACAGGTCGTGGTCCGGCCGCTCCAATCCGAAGCGGCGATGCGGACCGACCACGATCCGCATGCCCCAGCGATAGAGAAGCCGCATCAATTTGCGCGGCAGCGGCACTCGGCAGGTGTAATCGATGAACACGTCGGTCGGCTTGCCGAACACTGTCTTGGGGAAAAAGTAATAGGTGCGGCGCATCGAATGCACCACACGGCCGTTCTCGATCGCGGCATCGGATAGAATATCGACGGCCGAGTTTCCCGCGCCGACCACCAGCACGCGCTTGCCCTTGACTTGCTCCTTCGACTTCACGTCGTGCGAGTGAAGCATCTCGCCATCGAAATGTCCGGGATAGGAGGGCAGTTTCGCTTGCCAATGGTGGCCATTGGCGACGACGAGGCCGGCATAAAGCCGAGGCGCGCTCTCTCCTTCGATCTTCACCTGCCAGCCTTGCGACGCATGCTCGGCGCTTGTCACCGCCTTGTTGAAGCTGATGAGCGGATAGAGGCCGAACTCCTTGGCATAGGCACGCAGATAGCTTTGCGCCTGCGCCCGGCTCGCGTAAGGGGCCCACTCCTCGGGAAACTGGAAGTCGGGATAGCGCGAAAGCTTCTTCGACGAGTTGAGATAGGTCGAGCCATAGACCACGTGCGGGCTTTCCGGATTCCAGATACCGCCGACGTCGCCGAGCGCCTCGAAGCAATCGAAGGGAATGCCCTGCTCGGCAAAAGTCTTGGCAACCGCAAGGCCACAGGCCCCCGCCCCGATGATGCAATAACGCTTCAAATCCTTCACCTCTCGACTGACGTGTTGAGCGCGGCTTCCGGCCTCGCTTGCGCCGGCCCGCGCGAGACCTAAGCATCCCGGCCCGCGACGTTCAACCCACTAGCACCCGTCCGCGGCCTCATTGATCTGTGTCAAATCGGTCGCCGCCCGATACTCGCTCTATGCCACAGGTGCCTGGATTCGGCTGCACTTTGCTTTATGGTCTGTCGCCGACCGGGTGTTGAGGGAAGCGGGTTCATGGAAATCAAGCGCGACGTCACCATTAAGACCTGGGACGGTACCTGGACCTACCATCCCAAGGTGATCGCCACGCCGGAGAGCGCCGAGGATATCGTCGAGATCATGACCGACGAGGTGCGCTTTCCCTCGCCGGTCCGCCCAGCGGGCTCGATGCACTCGACCGCACGCATGAACGGCGACGACGGCGGCACCATGGTCGACATGAAAGGGATGAACCGCATCCTTCACTTCACCGACGACACGGTGACGGTCGAGGCCGGCGTGACCCATATGGATCTCGCCAAGGCGCTGAAAGAGCGCGGGCTGCAACCTTACGTCACCACCGAGATCGGCAACGTGACCTTGGGTGCGATGGCGACCGCGGCGACCAAGGACTCATCCTTCCCCGGCGGCTTCGGCCAGGTCAGCTCTTATGTGACGGCGGTTCGCCTCGTCACGCCCGACGGCAAGCTCCGCGAGATCACCGAGCGCGACAATCCCAAGGAGATGCAGATCATCCGCTCGAGCTACGGGCTGCTCGGCATCGTCTATGAGGTGACCATCAAGGTGAGGCCGACGACCGCGCTCGCCGTGCGCCATTATTCGCTGAGCCTGGAAAATTTTCGGCGTTACTTCCCCGTCTACAAGGCGCGCGGCTTCGCCGTGATGTACTACATCTTCCCTTACGTGAAGCGCGTCCTGGTCGAGCTGCGCAAGGACAATCCCGAGGTTCAGCCGAACTCGCGCTACCGCTGGGTCTACCGCAACCGCTTCTGGCGGAAATACGGCCCGGCCGTCACCCTGTGGATCCAGAAGAACACCAAGAATCCGAAGCTCCGCGCGGCCGCCGACAAGCTCCATTTCTTCCTGCTCCGCCAGGCGCTCGTTCTCGTCGTGCGCAGCGACAGCACTTGGCCGCATGCGCAAATCATCTCCTACCCGCGCGAGCCCGGCGCCAACAAATATCTGTTCAGCATGTGGGCCTTCCGCGAGGCGGGCTTCTTCGACACGCTCGACCAGTACTGCGATTTCTGCATCGCCTACGAGCGGCAGACCGGATATCGCTGCGACCTGCCAAGCGTCGGCTACGCTATCGCGCGCGACGTCGAGGCGCTGTTCTCTTATAGCTGGGAAGGACCGACGCTGAGCATCGACCCGGCCTCGACCGGCGGCCCCGAATGGGAAGAGTTCCTGCGGCACTACAACGATTTCTGCAGCGAGCGGCGCGGCGTGCCTCTGTTCAACCAGACACCGTTCCTCACCCGCGAGCAGGTGCGGCGTGCTTTCGGCACGCGGCTCCAGCAATTCGGCGCCATCCGCAAGGCGGCCGACCCCAAGAACCGCCTGCTTGACTCCTATTTCCGCGAATTGCTGAGCTAGTCGTCCGCGCAGAATTCAAACTAGGCTCCGTCATTGCCGGGCTTGACCCGGCAATCCACTCCATTGGCGTCGCAACTTGCTGAAGTAACGGCATGGATGCCCGGATCAAGTCCGGGCATGACGCTTCAACTAACCCTGCATCGTCTTGGTGAACCAGCGGGCGAGCGGGAAGGACAGCGCGCGCGGCAAAGAGCGCACCGTCTTGAGGAAGCCCTCGACCTGGCCCGGGAAAGCGATCTCGTAGGGCTTGCGCGGGAGCTTCTCCAGAATCTTCCGCGCGCAGCGCTCCTTGCTCATCACATAGAGCTTCTTTTTGGCGTCGTAGGAGGCGTTGAGCGGCGTATCGACGAATCCAGGATTGATGATGGTCACGTCGACGCCGGTTCCCTCGAGCTCGAGCTTGAGACTCTCGGCGAGATTGATCACCGCCGCCTTGCTCGCGCCATAACTGCCGTTGCCGGGCCAGCCCGCATAGCCGAACAGCGAGCCCATGATGGCGATATGACCGCTTCTTCGTGCGAGCATCGCCGGCAGCACGGCCGCCACCGCGTTGATCACGCCATCGACATTGAGCGCCATCGAGCGATGGAAGCCGTCGAGGTCGATATTCCTGATGTCGAAGGGCGCGTACATGCCGGCGCCGAGCAGCGCGAGGTCGATGGGCCCGAGATCGCTCTCGATCTTGGCGACGGTGGCCTTCAGCTCGTCGGGCTCGAGCACATCGGCAGGATAGGCCTTGATATGCTGAGCTCCCGCGGCGAGCTGATCGAGCTTCTCACTCGGGCGCGCGGTGGCGGCAACGCCGACGCCGGAGGCGGCAAGCCGCCGCGCGATCTCGCCGCAGATCGCGCCCGACGCGCCGGTGATCCACGCGATCTTCCACGGAAAGCTGGTCTCTGCCACGAGCCCAATCCTCAATCCACGAAGGGGTCGCGCACGAGGATGGTGTCCTCGCGCTTGGGGCTGGTCGAGAGCAGCGCGACCGGCGCTCCGATCAGCTCCTCGAGCCGGCGCACATATTTGATGCATTGCGCGGGAAGCTCGGCCCAGGAACGCGCGCCGCGCGTCGATTGCGTCCACCCTTCCATCGTCTCGTAGATGGGCTGCACCCGGGCCTGGGCATCTTGCGCCGCCGGCAGATGGTCGAGCGGCAATCCGTCGAGCCGGTAGCCGACGCAAATCTTGAGCTCCGGCAGCTCATCGAGCACGTCGAGCTTGGTCAGAGCGATGCCGTTGATGCCGCCGACCTTGCGCGTTTGGCGCACGAGGCAAGCATCGAACCAGCCGCAGCGTCGCGGCCGCCCTGTCACCGTACCGAACTCGACCCCGCGCTCGCCAATGAGTTTGCCGGTCTCGTTCTTGAGCTCGGTCGGAAACGGCCCTTCGCCCACCCGCGTGGTGTAGGCCTTGGTGATACCGAGCACATAGTTGATCGCACCAGGGCCAAGCCCCGATCCCGTCGCGGCTTGCGCCGCCACGGTGTTGGACGAGGTGACGAAGGGATAGGTCCCGTGGTCGATGTCGAGCAGCGCGCCCTGCGCCCCCTCGAACAGGATGCGCTTGCCTTGCCGGCGCTGTGCGTCGAGCAGGGCCCACACCGTGTCGACATAAGGGAGAATCTTGGGCGCGATCTCGGCGAGCTGCGCACAGAGATCGTCGCCGGAGATTTCGGGCTCGCCCAAGCCCCTGCGCAGCGCATTGTGATGGGTGAGGATGCGCTCGATCTTGGGCTTGAGGCTCGGCAGGTCCTGCAAGTCCATCACGCGGATCGCGCGTCTGCCGACCTTGTCCTCGTAGGCCGGGCCGATGCCGCGCTTTGTCGTGCCGATGCGCCCTTCTCCGGCAGCAGCCTCACGAAGTGAGTCGAGCTCACGGTGGAACGGAAGGATCAGAGTCGCGTTCTCGGCGATACGGAGATTGTCGCGGTTGATCGTGACGCCGAGTTTCTCGATCTTGGCGATCTCGTCGACCAGCGCCCAGGGATCGATCACGACGCCGTTGCCGATGACCGAGAGCTTGCCCTTGCGCACCACGCCGGAGGGGAGCAGCGAGAGCTTATAGGTGGTGCCGTCGACCACCAGCGTATGACCGGCATTGTGGCCGCCTTGAAAGCGCACCACGATATCGGCCCGCTCCGACAGCCAGTCGACAATCTTGCCCTTCCCCTCATCGCCCCATTGGGAGCCGACGACCACGACGTTGGCCAAATTCGCGTTCCTTCAACCTCGTTGAGAAAAAAGCCAAACGGCCCCGCAGGATCGAGGGGCCGTGTCACCTTATAGCGACCTGCGGCGGGAGATGCGAGCGCGGTTATTGGCGGTTTTTGCCTTCTCTCCGCTTCAAGACCGCTGCGGCAATCGGCGCTGCGACAGATGGAAAGATGCGACACGTGCGTCCTGCGACACCGCGCGAAGCAACGTCGCGCATGCCCGGGCGTTTTGTTCATACGATAGGCGTCACATGAGGTGGCGTCCTTGGTTAAGGAGTATCCCCCATGCTCAAGACCACCATTTTAGGACTTGGAGCTGCTGCAGCGCTCTCACTTGTCGCCGCGGTCACCCCGGCATTGGCCAATTACGCGGGCTGCACGGAGAACCCGAGCGCCAAAGGTTGCCCCGGCTACATCACGCCCGCTTCGGAGATGCAGGCAAAGCCCTTGCCGCGGCACGCGGCCCAGGCTCCTGGCCATGAGCGCTCCGCGCCCCAGAAGGGCTAGGCTCTCTTAGCGCCCGACAATGCCACGTGCTCCCCGCTCCTCCCTCTTGGCGGAGCGGGGAAGAGACCTTAGCGCTACGCCGCCTTGAGGAGGGCCTGCTTCTCGTGGGCGAAGGCATAGTCGAGCCACGGCAGAAGCGCCTCGAGATCGCTCGCTTCGACCGTGGCCCCCGTCCAGATGCGGAGCCCAGGCGGCGCGTCGCGATAAGAGGCGATATCTTTGGCGGCATCCTCTCTGTCGAGCAGGGCCGCCATGCGGTGCGGAAAGGCGTCGCGCATCTCGGGCGGCAGCGCCAAGACTTCCGGATCGGCGAGTCTGAGGCAGGCTGAGGTGTTCGAGCGGGTCTCCGCCGCGCGCGCGAGGAACTCGACCCAGGGCGTGCGTTCGACAAAGTCGGAGACGATCGTGGCATTCGCGTCGGAACGCGCAATGGTCGCCTCGACGCCGCCAATGCTTTCGACCCAGGCCAGCGCGTCGAGATAATCTTCGAGGCACAGCATCGATGGCGTGTTGATGGTCGAGCCCTCGAACAGAGCGCCCATCAATCTGCCATTCTTCGTCATGCGAAACAGCTTCGGCAACGGCCAGGGCGGCGTGTAGCTCTCCAACCGCTCGACGGCGCGCGGGGAGAGGATCAGAATCCCGTGCTGCGCCTCGCCGCCCAGCACCTTCTGCCACGAGAAGGTCGCGGCATCGAGCTTCTCCCAGTCGATTGCCTGCGCGAAGACCGCCGAGGTCGCATCGCAAATAACCAGCCCTCGCCGCTCGTTCGGAATCCACTCCGCGTTCGGCACGCGCACGCCGGAGGTCGTACCGTTCCACGCGAACACGACATCGCGATCGAAATCGACTTGGCCGAGGTCGGGCAGATCGCCGTACGGCGCGAGCAGCGCGCGCACATCCTTGAGCTTCAATTGCTCGACGATGTCGGTGACCCAGTCGCGGCTGAAGGCCTCCCAGGCGAGGACGTCGACGCCTCTTTGCCCGAGCAGCGACCAGAGCGCCATCTCGACGGCTCCGGTGTCCGAGGCCGGTACTATGGCCGCGATATAGCCGGAGGGAAGCTCGAGCAGCTCTCGCGTCCGCTCGAGCGCGAGCGCGAGCCTCGCTCTGGTCTCGGGCGCGCGGTGGTTCCGGCCGAGCAGAGCGCCTCGCAGGGCGTCGAGCGACCAGCCGGGATGCTTGGGGCAAGGTCCAGAGGAGAAGCGCGGATTTTTCGGGCGCAGTGCCGGCTTTACAAGCGTCGTCATGGGATCTCCAATCAAACGTGCCCTACGTCTTGCCACAGGCGAGGTCAAGACCACCCCACGCGCAAAAAAGAAACCGCCCGTCGCGAAGACAAGCGGTTCGAGGCTGGCAGTCTTAGGTGGTGGGAAGAGCTTATTTGAAGGAAACCGGCGCTTGCTGCGAGCCAAGCTTCCAGCGCACGCCGAGCATGACGTCGTTCGAGGTGATGTTGTCGATATTCAAGCTCCGGTACGAGCTCGAATTGTCGAAGGCCGTGACGCGTCCGCTGCTCGCATCGCCGAGATCGGTGTAGCGGTATGAGAGGTCGATGGCGAGGCCGGGCGTCACGTCATAGGAAAGGCCCCCATAGACGCCCCAGGCGAAGTTGGTCTGGGTATGGTCGGCGGCGTAGAACACGCTGTTGTTGGGGACGTTGACGTCCTTGAGGCCGTTGACCGAGATCGTGGCGAAGCCGACGCCGCCGCCGACATAAGGCGTGATGCAGTGATAGGTGCCGAGATTGATATAGGCGTTCGCGAGCCCGACCCAGCTCTGGATGTCGGCCGTGTATTCGTTGGTGCCTGGATTGAAATTGCCTGGGATATCCGTGTCGACACGATTGAAGCCATCGCTACCGGGATATCGGTCCTGACCAAAGAAGGTCGCATCGCCGCGATATTCGCCGGTGACGTCGAAACGCAGCCAGCTGTTGAACTCGTAGCCGATGCCCCCGCCGACAAACGGCGAGCTCTTGATGTCCTTGTGAAAGACTTGAAAGTCGTTGAACTGGAAAAGTTCGCTCGAGATGTCGCCGACCATCGGATTGGCGCCGCCGACGAAGCCTCGGAAGTACCACGGGCCCGAGCAACCGACGCAAGGAGCGGGTGTGTCCAGCAGGGGCGGCGGCAGAAGCCCGAGATCGGCGGCATGGGCCGCCGCACTCTGGCCGAGAACCAGAGCAAGTCCGATGATGATTGAGCGCGTCTTTCCCATCTCCGTCCCCCCTAACGGCAGCTCCGCGTCACACGGGCTGTTTCATTGCGGGACTATGGGCGCAAAGAATTAATGGAGGCCTAACCGGTGTCCCGGCGCGGGAATCGGGGGATGGAAATGTGCGGCCGGCGCACCGAATTCGGCACGCGAGAGAGACGCGAAATCGGCGCGCGATGCGAAATGCGGAAGCGTGAGATTATGCCGCAGCGTCGGAAAGGGCGTGCACGATATCCGAGACCACGGTCTTGACCAGCCGCTCGTCGTCGCCTTCCGCCATGACGCGAATCACGGGCTCGGTTCCCGACGGGCGGATGACGAGGCGCCCGGATTTGCCGAGTTTCGATTTGCCGGCGCTGATCGCCCTTTGCACCCCGACATTATCGAGCGGCTGTCCGCCGTTCTTGTAGCGGACATTCTTCAACACTTGCGGCAAAGGTTCGAAACGATTGCAGATTTCGCTGACGGGCTTGCCGCTCTGTGCCACCACGGCGAGTAGCTGGAGAGCGGTCACGAGTCCATCGCCGGTGGTCGAGAAATCGGAGAGCACGATATGGCCGGACTGCTCGCCGCCGACATTGTAGCCATGCTGGCGCATATGCTCGACCACATAACGGTCGCCGACCGGCGTGCGAGCCAGGCCGAGACTGAGGCCTTCGAGATAGCGCTCGAGCCCGAGATTGGACATGACCGTGGCGACGATGCCGCCGCCGGCGAGGCGCCCGCGTTTCAGCCAGGACTCGGCGATGACCGCCATGAGCTGGTCGCCGTCGATCATGCGGCCCTTCTCGTCGACGATGACCACGCGATCCGCGTCGCCGTCGAGAGCGATGCCGATATCGGCGCGCACCTCGTTGACCTTGCGGGTCAAATCCTCCGGTGAGGTCGAGCCGCAATCCTTGTTGATGTTCAAGCCATTTGGATCGACGCCGATCTTGATTACCTCGGCGCCGAGCTCCCACAGAGCTTCCGGCGCCACCTTGTAACCAGCTCCATTGGCGCAATCGATCACGATCCTGATGCCGTCGAAGCGGATGTTCTTGGGCAGCGTTCGCTTGGCGAACTCGATATAGCGCTCGCGCGCGCTGTCGATGCGGGTCGCCCGGCCGATCTTCTCGGGCGCCGCGAGCAGCTCGGAGGAGTCGCCGGCCATAAGCTCCTCGATCTCCTCCTCCTTCTCGTCGGAGAGCTTGTAGCCGTCAGGCCCGAACAGCTTGATGCCGTTATCGACAAAGGGGTTATGCGAAGCCGAGATCATCACACCGAGATCGGCTCTTAGCGAGCGCGTCAGCATGGCGACCGCGGGGGTCGGCATCGGGCCGAGCTGGAACACGTCCATGCCGACGGCAGTGAAACCCGACACCAGCGCCGACTCGATCATATAGCCGGAGAGCCGCGTATCCTTCCCGATCACCACGCGGTGACGATACTGTCCGTTGGAGAAAAGCTTGCCGGCCGCCATCCCGACTTTGAGCGCGACCTCCGAGGTCATGGGAAAGGAATTAGCGCTGCCACGGATTCCATCCGTGCCAAAATATTTGCGAGTCATGGCGGCCGTCCCCCGGTCCAATCCCCCTGTAGGCGCCTGCTCTGCGCTTTGGTCCTTATGGCGCCTCACAAATTATGCTCCTGGTATAGCAGCTTTGGGTTCAAAAAATGTAAGCAATCATTACACCAGAAGCGGCGTCGCGCCTTTATGAATTTTCATTAAGTTTCAGTCCCTAACATGCTGGCACGAAAGACATCGAGCGCTTGGCGGGCGGCTGTCACGTCATGCACCCGGAAGATCTGCGCGCCCTGTGCCGCGGCGGCGATTGCGGCCGCCTGCGACCCAGGCTCCCGCGACGCCGGCACGTCGCCTCCGGCAATCCCCTTGATGAAGCGCTTGCGCGACGCCCCGATCAGGAGCGGCACGCCGAGCCCGTGGAACAGGCTGACATGCGAGATCAAAGCGAGGTTATGCGCGAGGGTCTTTCCGAAGCCGAGACCCGGATCGGCCGCTATGCGCGCGCGGGGGATGCCGGCGGCCTCGGCGACTTCGATGCGCTCTTGCAGATAGTCGTACACTTCGAGCACCACGTCCGCGTAAGTCGGATTGTCCTGCATGGTCTTGGGCTCGCCCTGCGCATGCATGAGCACGACGCTCATTCCGGTCAGAGCCGCTGCCGCCTGGCTGCCGGAATCGAATGTCAGCGCCGACACGTCGTTGAAGATCTTGGCGCCCGCTTTCGCTGCGGCCCGGGCGACTGAGCTTTTCCGCGTGTCGATCGAGATCGCGGCGCGGAAGCCCTTGAGCCCCTCGATCACCGGCATGACGCGCTGAAGCTCATCCTGCTCGTCGACGCCTTCCGAGTCAGGCCGCGTGGACTCCCCGCCAATGTCGACGATCGCGGCGCCTGCCTGAGCAAGCTCGGCGGCATGCTCGATCGCTTCTTCCGTCGTGTCGTAGAGCCCGCCGTCGGAGAATGAGTCGGGCGTGACATTGACGATGCCCATGAGGAGCGGCGTGTCGAGGCTGAGCCCTGCGAAGGACAGCCGCTTGGCGGTGACGCGCGAGAGGAGAGTGGCGAGATAGGCATCGCGGGCGCTCTCCTTGGCGAGCGCCGCGGCGGCTATAATGCGGCGCTCGGCACTCCCCGGCACACCCTCGATCAGCTCGATGGCCGAGAACGCGATCGGCCCGCCGGCAAGCGGCAACGCTAACTCCTCTGCGACCGCCCTTTCGGCGACGGCGCCATAGAGGAACCCGATAGGCCTGACGTAGAGCTTCGCTTCAGCCATGCGCGAGACTTAGCACAGGCGCAAATCCCGCAAGCCACTTTCTCCGTGTCGACTAGGTGACGTCAGGATAGCTCCGCTCAGCGCCAGGAGGGACGTTCCACGGTTCGGGGAAGGTGTTGGGCGGCAAATTCTTGTTGGCGATCCACTCGATGCTCTTGGGCAGTTCGCCATCTATCTCGATGAATTCCTTCACCGCCTGAAATGCCGGCGCGAAAGGAATGAAGAGTCCGATCGGCAACGGATCGCCGTGCGTGCTGCGCACCCATTCGCGAATGCGGCTCATATCGCCCTTGGAGCTGAACACGTCAGCATAACCGCCGCCGAATTTTTCGTAGAATAGGAGCACTCCAAGCTCGGGCTTGCCCCACAAAAGTAAATTGATTTTGACTCGGCCCTTATCCACCGGCAGATGGTCGGTCCCATAGGCCGCCTGCTCCATGAGGATGGCACCATCGTTCTGATTATCTTGCAGCCACCTGTTGCCCGTCGCGAAAAAATATTGCTTCAGTTGCTGTGGATCCGGCCAGTAGGGGCCACGAAATTGGCCAAAGTCGCTCCACTTTTTCATTCGCCACTACTCCCAATCACCATTGCGTATGGTTCCCACATACCCCGTGTGATCCGTGAATCTGACGGTCGGGTTGCCTAGCGCCCCAGTAATCAGTGGGAGAGCTGAACTACAGTTCTTACAAATTTTCCCATCAACGTGGACCTCGATCTCCCGACCCGCAAGGGTGCCACCGTTGGCCCGCGCGGCGCGCAGGAGACACGTTGTCTCTGCGTGAAAGAGCGCATTAAGCGGCGCGTGACCGCGTTGCGGCTGCCTAACTCTGGCTGGTTTTCCAGTATGCTCCCCCTTAGGGCAATTGCGTCAGTGAAGTCTCTATCCGTGTAGAGTGGTGCAGGTGCATTGGAGTTCACACCAAAGAAAGGGGTTCCGTTGATTTTGCAAACGACGACGGTGTTTTGTCCATGGGATAAGAGTGGATCACCAAAGAGATCGAGGTCGCGTTGACGAAAAGCGTTGATTAGGTCTCCTGCAGATTCTTGCCCAAGTTCCCTGAGACGCGCCTCAGCCTCGTCTCTTTCGCCCCTCGCCTTAGCGATGTCGCTTTCGATTGAATCGCCTTGAGTTGCGCTCTGGCTCGGGCTCCATGTCGGGTCGATCTCGCGAACGCGGCGTATAAGCTCCTGCCGTTCGACGTCGATGGCCGCGAACTCGGCTTCGCTGGCGGGGTTTCCATCTTCGAAATCGCGCTCCTCCTCCCGCGGAATGTTCTGAGCGATCCGCACACGCCCGCCGCCGCCTCCGACGGGTGTCCATTGTCCACCGTCGGGATTGCCGCGCGGCACGCGCGGCTGATTAGGATTGAAGTTGGCCTTGACGACGCGCGCGAGGGCACGGGCTTTGGCCAGGACGTTGTCGGCATGAAGTAGCCAAGCGAATCGCCTGAGTGCTGTGCTGACCTCCATGAGACCCGCGACTCCACGCTCGAGCTCCTTCCTCGGACTTGAGAATGAGGAATTTAATCCTATATATTGGTGCGGGGATAAGCGGGGCAACAACGCATGCGAGAGCTATGCGGTGCCCAAAACAAAATGCCCGGCACGAGGCCGGGCATTTGCATGTCGTGGTGCGCGACCGCGACTTAAGTCGCGGGCTTGGGCTCCAGACCTCCCGTGTCGGGCTCTGGCGGCGCCTTCTTGCCGCGCCCCGCAGCGGGAACCGCAGAGGCCGGTCCCGGCCGCGACGTGACGTCGGCCGCGAACTCGCGCACGGGCGGCTTGCCCTTGAGCAGGTCCTTGATCTCGTCGCCCGACAGCGTCTCGTATTCGAGCAGCCCCCGCGCAATGGTGTGCAGGTCGTCGAGATGCGTGGTGATGATCTTACGCGCATGCTCGAACGATTCGTCGACCAGACGGTGGATCTCCTCGTCGACGACGGTCTGGGTTTCGTCGGACAGGTTCTGCGTCCGCGCGATCGAATGGCC
>DATHCZ010000137.1:0-5658 GCA_035319265.1 Methyloceanibacter sp.
CGATCTTGATGCGCGCGCTTGCTTTCTCAGGTCGCTCAGCCGAGAGCGCAAGAGCGTCCTCGGCGGGAAGAAGACGGGCGCCTGTAAAAAATGGAACGAGCCCGAGCGACTCCCATCCCGTCGCCGCGGCGATCAGCTCCATGCCGCCGGCGAAGAGCTTGGGATCGCCACGGAACTTGTTCACCAGGAAGGCTTTGATCAGAGCGGCGTCCTCGGGCTCGATCACCGCCTTGGTGCCGACGAGACTCGCGATCACCCCGCCCCTGTCGATGTCGCCGATAAGAACTACCGGCACCTCGGCCGCTCGGGCAAAGCCCATATTGGCGATGTCGCCGCCGCGAAGATTGATCTCTGAAGCGCTGCCAGCACCCTCAACCAAGATGATGTCGGCGGCATCCTTCAACCGCGCGAAGCTATCGAGCACGAACGGCATGAGCTCTGGCTTCACCAGCTGATATTCGGCGGCGCTAGCGCGGCCGTAGACGCGGCCCTGAACCACGAGTTGGGCGCCCACCTCGCTCTGCGGCTTGAGGAGAACGGGGTTCATGTGCACGCTCGGCTCGACACATGCCGCGCGCGCCTGGAGCGCCTGGGCGCGGCCGATCTCTCCGCCATCTTGCGTCACCGCCGCGTTGTTCGACATGTTCTGCGGCTTGAACGGCGCGACTTTCAGTCCCTGCCCGACAAGCGCGCGCGCAAGACCGGCAACTATCAGCGACTTACCGACATCCGAGCCCGTGCCCTGGAACATGATCGCGCGGGCGGGCATCGATCAGAACTCGATGCCTTCCTGCGCCTTCACGCCCGCGGCGAAGTGATGCTTCACCAGAGTCATTTCGGTGACGAGGTCCGCCGCATCGATGAGAGGCTGCTTCGCGTTCCGCCCGGTGACGATGACGTGCAGACCGGGACGCCGTGCTTTTAGCGTGGCGATCACCTCATCGAGCGGGAGGTAGTCGTAGCGGAGGGCGATGTTGAGCTCATCGAGAATGACCAGCGCGAAGGAGGAATCGGCCATCAGCTCTTGCGCCTTTTCGAAGGCTCTGGTCGCTGCCGCAATGTCGCGCTGCAAATCCTGCGTCTCCCAGGTGAAGCCCTCGCCCATCGAGTGCCAGGACACCTGGTCGCCGAATGTCTCGAGCGCGTCGCGTTCGGCCGAATGCCAGGCGCCCTTGATGAACTGCACCACGGCGACGCGCTTGCCCCGCCCAAGCATGCGGAGCGCCAACCCGAAGGCCGCCGTCGATTTCCCCTTGCCGGTCCCGGTATGGACGATGAGGAGCCCTTTCTCGACGTGTTTGCCGGCCACCTCCTCGTCCTGCACCGCCTTGCGCTTCGCCATCTTGGCGCGGTGGCGCTCTACCTCCTTGTCGTCGACTGGCTTGGTCATGGACTCTTCACCACGATTGGAATGCCGGCCACCATCATCACCACGCGCTGGGCCTCCGCCGCCATCCCCTGATTGAGCGCGCCTTGCAGATCGCGAAAGCGCCGGGCGAGCGCATTGTCGGGCACGATGCTTAAGCCTACCTCGTTCGACACGAGAACGGTTGGGCCGGCCCGTCCGGCGAGGACCTCTTGCAGGCGGGTCGTCTCCCCGTCGATGTCGAAGCTTCCTTCCATCAGGTTCGAAAGCCAAAGCGTCAGGCAATCGACCAGGACTGCTGCTTCCGCCGGCGCCTGCTTCACCGCGTCGGCAAGATCGTGAGGCGCCTCGATCGTCTGCCAGCCTTGGGCGCGCCGCGCTTTATGGGCGGCGATGCGCTCGGTCATCTCGTCGTCCCGCGCTTCGGCCGTCGCCACGTAGACCCAGGGCCTCGGCGACCGCGTGATCAGACCTTCGGCGTAACGGCTCTTGCCTGAGCGGACGCCGCCGAGCACGAGCGTGACAAGCCCCCGCCCGGCGGCGATTTCCTGCGTCATCCGCTTGCGTGAATAAACCGTCCCCTGAAAAGGCCCGCAAGGGCGCCGAGCAGCACCCAGAACAGAAGCGCCGTCAGCACCACGGCGACGACGAAGCTGTGATGCAGGCCTTCGGGGATCGGCGTGTCGTAGCTCGCGGGCTCCGGCGCGCCGACGAGATGCGGCGCGAAGAGCAGCGCAACGGCGGCGACGATGGCAAGTGGCGTGCGCCCATAGAACATAAGCGCAAGCGCCGCCGCGGCCGAGAGCGCGGTCGCGACCCACCACAGCTGTCGCGCGCCGAGCTCGGCCGCCGGCATGGCGGGAAGCTCCGGCGGAAGCCCGAGACTAGGGGCGAGCGTGAACACGGCAAAGCCGGCAAGGCCCCAGAACACACCTTGACGCCAGTTCGCGATGCCGCCGGCGAGTTCGCTCGCGGCGACGAGCAGGAGCGCGAAGCCGACGCCCGTCACGATATTGGCGAGAGCCGAGAAGGCGGTCCGCTCGAAGCCGTCGGCGGGCTGCCAGCCCCCATGCTCGTGCTCATGCGCCAGAGGTTGCGCGGCGGCATCGCCGTGGTCATGTGGGGCCGTTGTGCCCTGTTCCTCATAGACCTCGGCCTTGAGGATGAGCGGCACGGTGGCGAGCTGCTGCGCGATTGTCATGCCGAGTCCAGCGAGCACGCCGGCGATGGCGGCAACGAGAACAATGTTGCGGAAATAATCCATGTCGCGCCCTCCCTAGTGGCAGGGAAAGCCCATGGAATGCCGGTAGTCATGAGCCGCGTTGTGGACCGCCGTGAGGTGGGAGAAGCCCACGCCGCCTACCAGGAACGCGCCGAGCAGAGCAGCGGCGAAAATGGAAATGGCGCGAGAAGCGGTGAGCGAAGTGACAGCGCCGTGCGTGGCGCCCGTAGTGTTGGTCGGCAGGCTGTTCATTCGATCCCCCTTGCGCCCTCCACCCGAGGACGCGGCTCAGGTTATGCCGCCGGCAGGTCTCCTGGCTCGCGGGTCTCAGCCTTTCCCTCGGCCTTCCCGGAGCTTTCTGGCCTCCAGTGGCTGACTGAGGGATGCTCGCCGCTTACAGTTGCGGGGGCAGCCGCGGCATCGGGCACGAGACCCTCACCGCGTTCCCTTTTGCGTCCCGCCTCATGCGGGAACCGACGACGCTTGCGACTATAGCCGCCACACGGGCATTGGCAAGCGGGCGGTGGAGTTCGCATTGACAAAGGGCTTAGGCCACAGCTTAAGTGCCCCTATTCGGCGGTCTCTCGAAGAGAGAGCGAACAGGGAACGCGGTACGGACTGACGTGCCAAATCCGCGGCTGCCCCCGCAACTGTAAGCGGCGAGCCCGAGCCTCGAGGCCACTGGGAGGGAATCCCGGGAAGGCGGCGAGGGCTGAGACCCGCGAGCCAGGAGACCTACCGTCGATGCAGTCGGCCGCCGGGCGGGGTGCCTCGGCGTCGGTTGGTTAGCCAGCGGCCTTGCCTCAGCAAGACCGCTGTTAAGCACCCTGTAACGCGTACGCTTCAAGGAGCGACGTTCAGGGTGGCATTCACCGACCTCCAAGTGGACGACGAGATCAGCGCGCTCGAAGCGACCACGATCTATGTCTGCATCACCTGCCGGCGCCCGGGCGACCCCGACGATGCGCCACGGCCGGGCCTCCTGCTCGCGCGCGCGACCAAGCGCGCTGCCGAAGGGACGGGCCTCAAGGTCAAACGCGTCCGCTGCCTCGCCAATTGCAATCGCGCACTGAGCTGCGCCATGCGCCGCGACGGCGGCTGGGCCTATGTGTTCGGCGAGCTCGAAGCCGACCGCGACGCCGCGGCGCTGATCGAAGGCGCGAAGCTCTTCGCCCGCGCCGAAGACGGATTGATGCCCTGGCGCGGACGTCCCGAGGTCTTGAAGCGCGGGCTGATCGCGCGCGTGCCGCCGATCGATTTTCCGGAGGAGAGTGAATGAGCTCGTTAGCGCGCGTCCCCTGCACCATCGTCACCGGCTTCCTCGGCTCGGGCAAGACGACGCTGATCCGCCATGTGCTCCAGAATGCAAATGGACGTCGGATCGCCGTCATCGTCAACGAGTTCGGCGACGTGGGCATCGACGGCGAGATCCTCAAAGGCTGCGGCGATGTCGCCTGCCCCGAGGAGAACATCGTCGAGCTCGCCAATGGCTGCCTCTGCTGCACCGTGGCCGATGAGTTCGTGCCGGCACTCGATCAGATCCTCGCGCGCGAGCCGCGCATCGAGCATGTCGTGATCGAGACTTCCGGCCTCGCATTGCCGAAGCCTCTGGTGCAGGCCTTCCAATGGCCCGCCATCAAGAGCCGCGTCACCGTCGACGGCGTGGTGGCGGTGGTCGATGGCGCTGCACTCGCCGAAGGCCAGGTCGCCGCCGATCTGGATGCGGTGACGCAACAGCGCAAGGCCGATACGGCGCTCGATCACGACGATCCCATCGAGGAGGTGTTCGGCGACCAGATCGCTTGCGCCGATCTCGTCGTGCTCAACAAGCGCGACCTGCTCGATGCGGAGGGTATGGCGAAGGCGGTCGCCGCGATTGCCGGCGCGCTGCCCCGCGCGGTCAAGATCGTCATGGTGGCCGAAGGCAAGGTCGATCCCGCGGCGCTGCTCGGGCTCGGCGTCGGCACCGAGGACGACATCGAGAACCGCAAGACCCATCACGACGACGAGCTTGACCATGACCACGACGACTTCGAGAGCTTCGTCGTGGAGGTCGGCGAGATCGGCGATCCGGCGGCAATCGCCAAACGCGTCGCAGCGATCGCCGAAACGCATAACGTCTTGCGCATGAAGGGCTTCTTGCCGGTTTCCGGCAAAAAGATGCGGCTCCTCGTCCAGGCGGTCGGCTCCCGCGTCAGCCATTATTATGACAGGCCTTGGGGCGCGTCGGAGTCGCGCCGGGGAAGCCTCGTGGTGATCGGGCTGAAGGGCGTCGATCGCAAGGCCGTGGCGAAATCTCTGTCCGAGTAAGCGATGCATCTGCTCCAGACCAGCTCAACGACGTTCGACGACATCGTCGAGCCGGTCGATCTCGGCCAGACGCCGGGAGATATCGTGGTTCTGTCCTTCGCCGACAGCGATCTCGCCGGACTTGCCGCGGCCTATGCCGCCAAAGACGACGCCTTGCCGTCGCTTCGCCTCGCGCATCTCCGCGATCTGCGCCATCCCATGTCGATCGATCTGTGGATCGACAAATGCGCGCGGCGCGCCAAGGTGATCGTGGTGCGGCTCCTCGGCGGGCTCGACTGGTGGCGGTACGGCGTCGAGGTATTGTCCGCTTTGGCGCGTGAGAGAGACATCGCCCTCGCCGTGCTCCCAGGCGAGGATCGCGACGACCCACGTCTCGCCGATGCTTCGACCTTGCCGCCCGACGAATATGTCGAGCTGCTTGCTTATTTCCGCGAAGGGGGCCGGGAGAATCTACGGGGATTGCTGGGAAGGCTCGCGGCCCATGCCGGCGCTTCGCTGCCGGTATCGGCGCCAAAGCCCCTGCCGCGCATGGGCGGCTATCTGCCTGGCGTCGGCGCGATCCCTCTCGATCAGCTTCACGCCCAACGCGCGCAAGACCGGCCCGTGGTGCCCATCCTGTTCTATCGCTCCGCCCTGCTCGCCTCCGATACCGCTCCGATCGACGCGCTGTGCGAAGCGCTTCGCGCGCGCCGTCTCTCACCCGCGCCGCTCTTCGTGCCAAGCCTCAAGGACGAGGAGGCGGTGAGCTTCGTGCGCGCCG
>DATHCZ010000138.1:0-8725 GCA_035319265.1 Methyloceanibacter sp.
TGTGGGACCTCGACGCACAGGTGGAGCAGGCCATGGACGCACTTCGCTGCCCGCCGGGCGATGCCGAGGTCAAGACGCTGTCAGGCGGCGAGAGGCGCCGCGTGGCGCTCTGCCGGCTCCTGCTCGCCAAGCCCGATATTCTTCTGCTCGACGAGCCGACCAATCACCTCGATGCCGAGAGCGTCGCCTGGCTCGAGCATCATTTGCGCGACTATAAGGGCACCGTGATCATGGTGACCCATGACCGCTACTTCCTCGACAACATCACCGAATGGACGCTCGAGCTCGATCGGGGTGCAGGCAATCCCTATAAGGGCAGCTACTCGTCATGGCTCGAGCAGAAAGCGAAGCGGCTCGAGGTCGAGGGCAAGCAGGACGAGGCACGCGAGCGGACTCTCTCGCGCGAGCTCGATTGGATCAGGGCGAGCCCCAAAGCGCGCCAGGCCAAGTCCAAGGCGCGCATCCGCGCCTATGAGGACATGCTTGCCGAGTCCGCACGCGACAAGACCGGCAAGGCGCAGATCACCATCCCGCCCGGGCCGCGTCTCGGCGACGTGGTCATCGAGGCCGATCATCTGGAGAAGGGCTTCGGCGATCGTCTTCTGATCGACGATCTTTCCTTCAAGCTGCCGCCGGGCGGCATCGTCGGCGTGATCGGGCCTAACGGCGCCGGCAAGACCACGCTGTTCCGCATGATCGTGGGCCAGGACAAGCCCGACGAGGGCTTGGTCCGCATCGGCGACACGGTGAAGCTCGGGTATGTCGATCAGTCCCGCGATGCGCTCGACGCCAAGAAGACGGTGTTCGAGGAGATCTCCGGCGGCAACGACATGATCAAGCTCGGCAACCGCGAGGTGCCCTCACGCGCCTATGTCGGCTGGTTCAACTTCAAGGGCCCCGACCAGCAGAAGAAGGTCGGCCAGCTTTCGGGCGGCGAGCGTAATCGCGTGCATCTCGCCAAGATGCTGAAGTCCGGCGCGAACCTCATCTTGCTCGACGAGCCGACCAACGATCTCGATGTCGAGACGCTGTCGTCACTCGAGGCCGCGCTCGAAGACTTTCCCGGCTGCGCCGTCATCATCAGCCACGACCGTTTCTTCCTCGACCGCATCGCCACCCATATCCTGTCCTTCGAGGGCGACAGCCACGTCGAATGGTTCGAGGGCAATTTCGAGGATTACGAGGAGGACAAGAAGCGCCGCCTCGGCGAGGACGCCGTGCTGCCGAAGCGCATCAAATACAAGAAATTCGCCCGCGCCTGACACATCCCGGCCGAGGGGGTCCGTCCCCGGGGGGTCTCACGTCGTATAGCTTATGGCGCTGTAGAATTTCTTCGCGTGTCCCGCGATGAGGTTTGCTTTGTCGAGCCCATTGATGATGCGCCGCGCGTTGACCCAGTCCTCGGTCGTCTTGTTGAAATAATCGGCGAGCCTTTTGCCCGTGAAAATACCCTGCACCATCCCAACGAACATGATGGGAATCGCATTCTTCAGGTCGAGCGCGCGATCCGGGTTCTTCACGAGATCGACCCCGACCACAGCGCTCATCTTCTTGTAATTATAATCCCAGGTAAGCTGCACCAAGCCCCGACCGTAATAGGGATAATAGGGCTTGCCCTTACCACGACCATATTCACGGATGGGGCCGAAGGTTCGGTCCGTCTCGTGATGGGCGGTACCGAGCGCATAGGCAAGCCAACGGTCGTCCGCCTTGGCATAATTCTTCTCCCACTCGTCGAGGATCATGCCGAGCGACTCTTTGGTCTTTGCGAGCAGCCTGCCGTCGAATAGCCGCAAGCTCACCTGATCGAAAAAGAATGACCGGTTGATCATGGGGACGCCTCATGAATTGTAGATAGCGCTAGCATATACCAAAAGTTGTATATGCGTGAGTTTCAACGAGCGAGGGCCAAGCCTATCGCGCCCTTGCGGTCCGGGGATAGAACGTATAAACATATCTTTATGTCAGGTGATGAGAGAGCCAAACAAAGTCTGCCCGGTCTGTCGCGTGCTCAAGGCCTCGCGGTGCTGCGCGCGGCCGGAGAAGCCACGCGTTTGCGCATTCTCGCGCTGCTCGCCTCTGCTGAGCTGAACGTCAAGGATCTCACCCAGATTCTCGGCCAGAGCCAGCCCCGCATCAGCCGCCATTTGAAGTTGATGGCTGAAGCCGGACTCATCACGCGCTACCGCGAGGGCTCATGGGTCTTCTTCCGCCTCGCCGAGAATGGCGCTGAGAGCGCTCTCGCCTCCGCCATCGTTGCGAGCCTCGATCCCTCCGATCTCACTCTTGCCCGCGACCGCACTCGAGCGGCGTCGGTGCAGAAGGCGCGCGCCGAGGCGGCCCAAGCCTATTTCAAGACGCATGCCTCCGAGTGGGACAGAATCCGCAACCTGCATGTCGCCGACAAGGAGGTCGAGAGCGCGATGGATGAGGCGCTAGGGCAGGGGCCCTTCTCGCTTCTCGTCGATCTCGGCACCGGTACGGGGCGTATCCTCGAGCTATTCGGCCCCCGTGCCGGTCGCGTCCTCGGCTTCGATCTCAATCACGACATGCTTGCTTATGCGCGCATGAAGCTCGAGCGGGCAGGGCTCTCTCATGCCCAAGTCCGGCACGGCGATCTCTATAATGTGCCGCTGCCCGACGGCACCGCCGATGCGGTCGTGTTGCATCAGGTGTTGCATTTCCTCGACGACCCGGCTGCTGCGATCGCAGAGGCCGCGCGACTGCTCAAGCCGGGCGGCAAGCTGCTCGTGGTCGACTTCGCGCCGCACGAGCTCGAGTTCCTGCGCGAGCAGTCGGCGCATCGGCGCCTCGGCTTTGCCCGTGATCAGCTCGGCCGGTGGCTCGAAGGCGCCGGCCTCAAGCTGGAGCGCTTCCGCGAGCTCGCTCCGAGCCCCGCCCAAGGCAAGCTCACCGTGTCGCTTTGGCTTGCCCTGAAACCTGCCGCCGTCGCCAAGAAGAAAAAGACCCAATCCAATGTGGAGGTCGCCGCCTGATGCTTGCGAGCACCGAACCCAAACGCCGCATCCTCGGGCGCGGCGCGATCGATGTCTCCTTCGAGTTCTTCCCGCCCAAGACGGCGGCGATGGAGGAGACGTTGTGGCGCTCGATCCGACGTCTCGAGCCGCTTCGCCCGCGCTATGTCTCGGTGACCTATGGAGCAGGCGGCTCGACGCGCGAGCGCACCCACGCCACGGTCGCCCGCATGCTGCGCGAGACGACGCTGAAGCCTGCCGCGCATCTCACTTGCGTCGCCGCAACCAAGGAGGAGCTCGACGAGGTCATCCGCGATTATTGGGACTTGGGCGTCCGCCATATCGTTGCGCTCCGGGGCGATCCGCCCGGAGGCGTCGGCGACCGCTATCAACCGACGCCCGGCGGCTATGTCAACGCCGCGGACCTCGTGAAGGGCATCAGAGAGATCGCGCCGTTCGAAATCTCGGTTGCCTGCTATCCCGAGAAGCATCCTGAATCGCCCTCGGTCGAGGCCGATATCGACATGCTGAAGGCGAAGATCGATGCGGGCGCCACGGGCGCCATCAGCCAGTTCTTCTTCGACAACGAGGCGTTCTTCCGCTATCTCGACCGCGTTCGCGCGCGGGGCATCACCATTCCCATCGTGCCCGGCATCATCCCCATCCACAATTTCAAGCAGGTCTCGAGCTTCGCCGAGAAGTCCGGCGCGAGCGTCCCGGAATGGCTCGGCCACAGATTCGAGGGCCTCGACGACGACCAGGAGACGCGCAACCTCGTAGCTGGTGCCGTCGCCGCCGAGCAGGTGCTGGGACTGGTCGATCAAGGCATTACCGAGTTCCACTTCTACACGCTGAACCGCGCTGATCTCGTCTATGCCATCTGCTACCTGCTCGGTCTTCGCCCGGCAAAGGCCTTCACCGAAACCAAGGCGGCGTCATGACTCGTGAAGAACGCATTGTCGCTCTGAAGCGCGAGGCGAAGGAGCGCATCCTCATCCTCGACGGCGCCATGGGCACAATGATCCAACGGTACAAGCTCGACGAGAAGGGCTACAGAGGCGAGCGCTTCAAGGATTTCTCGCGCGACCTCAAGGGCAACAACGATCTCCTTGTCCTGACCCAGCCCAAGATCATCAGCGAGATCCACAACGCCTATCTCGAGGCGGGCGCCGACATCGTCGAGACCAACACCTTCAACGCGCAGGCGATCAGCCAGTCGGACTACGGGCTCGCGGACATCGCCTATGAGATGAACGTCGCCGCCGCCAAGCTCGCGCGCGAGGCGGCCGACGCCTGGACCAAGAAAACGCCGGAGAAGCCGCGCTTCGTCGCCGGAGCCGTCGGCCCAACCAACCGCACCGCCTCGATCTCGCCCGACGTGAACAATCCGGGCTTCCGCAATGTGAGCTTCGATGCGCTCGTCGCGGCTTATGCCACGCAGGTGCGCGGACTGATCGACGGCGGCGTCGACACCATCCTGATCGAGACCGTATTCGACACGCTGAACGCCAAGGCGGCCGGGTTCGCCGTCGAGCAGGTGTTCGACGAGATGGGCGTCGAGCTTCCCATCATGATCTCGGGCACCATCACCGATTTGTCCGGCCGCAACCTGTCGGGCCAGACGCCCGAGGCCTTCTGGTACTCGATGCAGCATCTGAAGCCGTTCTCGGTCGGACTCAATTGCTCCTTCGGCGCCGAGCAGCTCCGGCCCGCTGTCGCCGACATGGCTGCCGTCGCCGACACGCTGATCAGCGTCTATCCCAATGCCGGCCTCCCCAACGAGATGGGCGGCTACGACCAGAGCCCTGACTTCATGGCGGGACTTCTCGAGGAATGGGCCAAGGATGGGCTGATCAACATCGTCGGCGGCTGTTGCGGCACGACGCCCGACCACATCCGCACCATTGCCGAGGCCGTGGCCAAGTACAAGCCGCGGCCTGTTCCGCATGTCGCCCATGCTCTGCGCCTCTCCGGCCTCGAGCCCTTCGTGCACGGGTAGGGCATGACAAACGGCGCCCAGAATTTCGTCATGGTGGGCGAGCGGACCAACGTCACCGGCTCCGCGCGCTTCCGCAAGCTGATCGAGGCGAACGATTATTCGGCCGCGCTCGAGGTCGCGCGCCAGCAGGTCGAGAACGGCGCCAACATGCTCGACGTCAACATGGACGAGGGCCTGCTCGATTCAGAGAAGGCGATGGCCACCTTCCTCAATCTCATCGCCGCCGAGCCCGACATCGCGCGCGTGCCGATCATGATCGACTCCTCCAAATGGACGGTGATCGAGACCGGGCTGAAATGCGTGCAGGGCAAGGCTGTGGTGAACTCCATCAGCCTGAAGGAAGGGGAGGCGCCGTTCCTCGACCATGCCCGCAAGGTACGCCGCTATGGCGCCGCCGTCGTCGTCATGGCCTTCGACGAGAAGGGTCAGGCCGAGACTGCGGAGCGCAAATTCGACATCTGCAAGCGCGCCTACAAGCTGCTCACCGAGACGGTCGGCTTCCCGCCCGAGGACATCATCTTCGATCCGAACATCTTCGCCGTCGCGACCGGCATCGAGGAGCACAACGACTTTGCCCGCGCTTATATCGAGGCGACGCGCCGCATCAAGGCGGAGCTTCCTTACGTGCATGTGTCGGGCGGGGTATCGAACCTCTCCTTCGCCTTCCGCGGCAACGAGCGCGTGCGCGAGGCGATGCACTCGGTGTTCCTCTATCACGCGATCCAGGCGGGCATGGACATGGGCATCGTCAATGCCGGGCAGCTTGCGCTCTATGACGACATCGACCCAGAGCTGCGCACCCTCGTCGAGGACGTGATCCTCAACCGGCGCCCCGACGCGACCGATCGTCTGCTCGAAGCGGCGGAGCGCTATCGGGGTGAAGGCGCGCAGAAGAAGGAGGTCGATCTCTCCTGGCGCGAGAAGCCGGTCGGCGAGCGCCTGACCTACGCTCTCGTCCACGGCATCGGTACTTACATCGATCAGGATACCGAAGAGGCGAGGCAGGAGGCCGAGCGCCCGCTGCACGTCATCGAAGGACCGCTGATGACCGGCATGAACGTGGTCGGGGACCTGTTCGGGTCGGGCAAGATGTTCCTGCCGCAAGTGGTGAAGTCGGCGCGGGTGATGAAGCAGGCCGTCGCGTACCTCATGCCCTTCATGGAGAAGGAGAAGGAGGAGCTTGGGCTCGCTCAAGGGGAGCCCGCCGGCAAGATCCTGCTCGCCACCGTCAAGGGCGACGTGCACGACATCGGCAAGAACATCGTCGGCGTCGTGCTCCAATGCAACAATTACGAGGTCACCGATCTCGGCGTCATGGTGCCGGCCCAGAAGATTCTCGATACCGCGCGCGAAAAGAAGGTGGACATCATCGGACTGTCGGGGCTGATCACGCCGTCATTGGACGAGATGTGCCACGTCGCCGCCGAAATGGAGCGAGAGGGCTTCGATCTGCCGCTCTTGATCGGCGGGGCCACCACGAGCCGCGTCCACACGGCGGTGAAGATCAGCCCGAACTACCACCGCAGTCAGGCGATCTACGTGACGGATGCGAGTCGTGCCGTAGGCGTCGTGTCGGGCCTCATGTCGCCTGAGGAGCGGCCGAAGGCCATCGCCAAGGTGCGCGAAGACTATGCGCGCATGGCGGAGTCCTACGCCCGTGGTCAGGCGGAGAAGGTCCGCACCTCGATCAAGGACGCTCGTGCCAACGCTCTCAGGATCGACTGGTCGAAATACGCGCCGCCCAAGCCGACCTTTCTCGGCACGCGCGCCTTCAAGGCCTACGACCTCGCCGAGCTTGCTCGCTATATCGACTGGACTCCGTTCTTCCAGGCCTGGGAGCTTAAGGGCGCGTTCCCGCGTATCCTTCGGGACGACAAATATGGCGAGGCTGCGCGCCATCTCTACGACGACGCGACGGCGATGCTGCACCAGCTCATCGCCGAGAAATGGCTGACCGCCAACGCCGTGGTCGGCTTCTGGCCGGCGAATAGCGTTGGCGACGATATCGAGATCTACACCGACGACACCCGCACCGAGCGCCTAGCGACGCTGCATACGCTCCGCCAGCAGATGGCGCGAGACTCGGGACGACCCAATCTCGCTCTCGCCGATTTCGTGGCGCCCAAGGAGACGGGCCTTGCCGACTATGTCGGGGCGTTCGCCGTGACCGCAGGTATCGGCGAAGAGGATGTCGCCCGGCGCTTCGAGCGCGCGAACGACGATTATTCGAAGATCATGGTCAAGGCGCTCGCCGATCGCCTGGCTGAGGCCTTGGCCGAGGCCCTCCACGAGAAGGTCCGCCGCGAGCTATGGGCCTATGCGCCGCAAGAGAAGCTCACCAATGAGCAGCTGATCGCCGAGAATTATGCAGGCATCAGACCGGCGCCCGGTTATCCTGCCCAGCCCGACCATACCGAGAAGCGCACGCTCTTTGCCCTGCTCGATGCGGAGGAGGCCGCCGGCGTGAAGCTCACAGAAAGCTACGCCATGTGGCCTGCTGCCGCCGTGTCGGGACTCTATTTCTCACATCCCGAGAGCCGCTATTTCGGCATCGGAAAGATCGGCCGCGACCAGGTCGCCGACTACGCTGTGCGTAAGGGCTGGAGCCAAGGGGAGGCCGAGCGCTGGCTTGCGCCGATCCTCAATTATGATCCAGGGCGCATCGCCGACGCCGCGGAATAATCCGCGGCGTAAAGGCTGTTGAGTTGCAAGAAGAGCGCGCTAGGACAGGGCCCTAGATCATCCCCAAGATCACGGCAGCGAGGAAGCCGAACGACATGATAGCCATGATCGCAGTCATTGTGGCTGTGAGTTCCATCGGAAGCTCCTTTCCGATCGGAGGGACGCTCTCGTCGCCGCTAGCGACTGCAGGAGCCCCCTCGTTGATGGCCAAGATGTTTCCTTTTTGCACCGCACAAACTCCTTTGCGCCGCGGTGCAGACCGATAAACGCGGCTTGCACCTCTTTGGTTTCACAGCACTTCAACATTGTCGGAAGGGCGCGAAACAGTTGCAAACACTCCCGGCAAGGATGGTAAAAAGTAGAATCGTTGGCGCCCCGGTGTTTTCGCCCGGCCCCGGAAACCATAATCGCCGGGCATAGTTTGGCCGCGACGGCAACACAATGAAGGCGCTGTTCTCGGCTATCCCCCCGCCGGAAAGCGTGGCGGAGGAGGCGGGGGGCCGGCGCTCAACCATGGCGCTTTTGAGAGGGCAATCGCGATGAGGGTCGCAAGCATTTTCGGCCTCGGCCTTTTAGGCATGCTTTTCGCCGTCCCGGCGGAAGCTCTCACCATCACCAACACCGATCCCGACCCACACACCATCACGGTGAAGGTCGGAAGCGACAGCACGGAGCTCAAGATCGAGCCGCAGACCGAGGTCGATCCGCCTTGCGACAAAGGCTGCACCGTCGAGCTTGAGAGCGGCGAGCAATACGAGATGCAGGGGGGCGAGCAGGTTTCGATCGAGGATGGCGTGATTTTCGTTGATTCGACGCCCGACAACGGTGGTGACGACCAGGGTGCTTCCGACTCCAGCTCCGACTCCAACTCGGACACTAGCTCCGACACCGATCAGCCCGGAGCCGCCGGACCCGAGGCTCCAGAGGCCCCCGAAGCACCGAACCAGCAATAGGGACTCTCGGCTAGAGTCGACCGTGCAGCGGGAACTTGCGCAAGAGGATCTCGTCATAGCCGTCGGCGACGAGGTCGCCTAGCGTTGCCGCCGGATGAAATCCATGGCGGCCATAG
>DATHCZ010000139.1:0-10900 GCA_035319265.1 Methyloceanibacter sp.
AGCTGAAGCGAATGCGGCTCGGCGGGGTCGTGCCGTCCCTTGGCCAATCCGAATTTCAGCAGCGTGCGATAGAGAAGCTCGCCGGCATAGTCGCCGAGAAAGGGTCGCCCAGTACGGTTGGCGCCTTTGACGCCGGGTGCCAGCCCTACGATCAGGAGCCGCGCGTTCTCCGGTCCGAATGAGAGCACCGCACCGTTGAACCAGTCGGGATGGGCCGCGACATTCTCCGCGCGGAAGGCGACCAGCCGCGGGCAGAGTGGGCAGTCCTTTGCCGGCTCTGGCTGCTGGTGAGATGCGCGCGTTGCCGAAAGCGGCATGAGTTCACTCGCGTGCCGCGGTTCAAGTCTCGATCAGATCCTCGGACTCGAACTCGTCGAGCGGCTCGGGGTCCGGGCGGCGGCGTTCGCCGCGCTGTCCGCGCTCTGACGGGTCGCGGCCGATCTCCTCCTGGAGATTGGCAAGATCGATGAACTGATCGGCCTGGCGGCGCAGCTCGTCGGCGACCATGGGCGGGTTGGTCGAGAGCGTGGAAACGACACTCACCCGCTTGCCCTTGTGTTGCAGGGCCTCGACAAGCGACCGGAAATCGCCGTCTCCCGAGAACAGCACGATATGGTCGAGATGGTCCGAAAGCTCCATGGCATCGACCGCAAGCTCGATGTCCATGTTGCCCTTGATCTTGCGGCGCCCCGCCGCATCGACGAACTCCTTGGTCGGCTTCGTCACCATCGTATAGCCGTTATAATCGAGCCAGTCGATGAGCGGCCTGATCGAGGAGTACTCCTGATCCTCGGCGAGCGCCGTATAGTAGAGAGCCCTGACCAGTTGGCCCTTGCTGCGAAACAGCGCGAGCAGACGCTTATAGTCGATGTCAAAGGCGAGCGATTTGGCGGTCGCGTAAAGGTTGGCGCCATCGATGAAGAGCGCGATGCGCTCGGTCGGATAAAAATTCATGTGAGCTCCGTTCAATGCAATATGCCTGGAATGTGAGAGAGCAGCCTCTCGCCAATGCGTCACTAGAGGGCTGCGTTGACAACATAGGTGTGACAGCGTGACTTCGCAATTGCGCGCGCGCGGCAAGGCTCTGGTAGGACTTGGCGCAAATTGTCCCGGACCGTGGGGGACCCCCTCCAGTGCAATTGCACAAGCTTTGGGCGAAATCGACCGCGCTCATATCGACGTTGCGGCCGTCTCTCCGCTCTACGCGACCGAAGCCGTGGGCAATGCCCGGCAGCCTGCTTACGTCAATGCGGTGGCACTTCTCCGCACGACACTCTCCCCCGAGGCGCTGCTTCGCGTGCTGAAGGGGATCGAGCGCCGCTCCGGACGCCGCGGGGGCAGACCTTGGGGTCCTCGCACGCTCGATATCGACATCATCGATTATGACGGCCTCGTCCGCCATTGGCGAGGACGGATGGCCGATTTCAGACGTGCAGGTCCGCGACCTCTCATCTTGCCCCATCCGCTCGCGCAAGAGCGGCCCTTCGTGCTTCAGCCCCTCATGGATGTCGCGCCCGACTGGCGCCATCCGGTGCTGCAAAAGAGCGCGGCAGAGCTGTTGCGTGCCCTGCCGAAAGCGGGTGCGGGCCGCGTCCTTAAGCGTCTCCAATCCGTCAGGCCGGGAATTGGCTTCGATAGATCGTCTTGATCTCCGCCAGGCGTTTCTCTAGGCGCTTCGTCTCGCGCGTGAGCCCGAGGCGGCGGGCAACCGCGATCGCCTCGTGGAAGGCCTCTTTGGTGTCGCTATAGCATGCGGTAAGGTCGGAACCGGCTCTCGCGTCATACATGCGGCCATAGGCCTCTTCGGCTTCGGCCTCAAGGAAGCGAAGACGCTCAAGCAGCTCAACGGCGGTAACCGTTTCTTCGACCACTGCCGCTATCCTTAAGCCTGAGCTTTACCTTGCTTGGTACCGGCGAAGCGCCTAAATAGAGGCAACTTCCGCACCTGACACAAGGATTTGCTGATGGCTCGCGTTACCGTCGAGGACTGCATCGACAAGATTCCCAACCGCTTCGAGCTCGTGCTTTTGGCCAGCCACCGCGCGCGCACAATCTCGGCCGGCGCCCAGATTGCCGTTCAGCGGGACAACGACAAGAACCCGGTCGTGGCGCTGCGCGAGATCGGCGACAAGAAAATCGCACCCGACGACCTCAAGGAAGACTTCATCCACTCGATGCAGAAATACGTAGAGGTGGATGAGCCGGAGGCAGAGGCCGTGCCGATGCTCTCGACCGACACCAGGATGCCCGTTCTCGGCCAGGACGATCAGTCGACCGACACCGCGATCGACAAGATGACCGAGGAGGAGCTGTTGCGCAGGATGGCGAGCCAGGCACCTTCGGATGGCTCCAATGCGGGACCGCGCTCGCGCTGACTTACCCTCACGCCGCCGGCGCGGTGATTTCAACACTTCCTGTCTGACGGGTTATTCCGGCATGGCGCCACGCCCGAGGGCGGGGGACACGTCATGACCACCCGCCAGTATGAGCTGGTCGAGCGCGTGCTGAGGTATCAGCCGAATGCCGACGAGGCATTGCTGAACCGCGCCTATGTCTACGCCATGAAGGCCCACGGCAATCAGAAGCGGGCCTCAGGCGCTTCGTTCTTCTCCCATCCGCTGGAAGTGGCCACCATCCTTGCCGAGATGCGCCTCGACGACGCCACCATCGCCACCGCCCTTCTGCACGATACCATCGAGGATACCGAGACGACGCGCGGCGAGATCGACGCCATGTTCGGGCGGGAGATCGGCACGCTCGTCGACGGTCTCACCAAGATCAAGAAGCTCGACCTCGTCACCAAGAAGGCCGAGCAGGCCGAGAACTTCAGGAAGCTGCTGCTCGCCATCTCGAGCGATATTCGCGTGCTGCTCGTCAAGCTCGCCGACCGCCTGCACAACATGCGTACCCTCGAGCATGTGAAACCCGCCAAGCGCAAGATTATCGCCGAGGAGACCATGGATATCTATGCGCCGCTTGCCGGGCGCATGGGCATGCAGTGGCTGCGCGAGGAGCTCGAGGATCATGCCTTTCGCTGGCTGAACCCGGAAGGCTACGCCGCGGTGGTCGAACGGCTCAAGGTCTTGCGCGAGCGGAACCAAGGCCTGATCAACGAGATCGAGACGGCGATCACCGGCAAGCTCGATGAGACCAAGGTTCCGGCCATCGTCGCCGGCCGCGAAAAGAAGCCTTACGCGATCTGGAGCAAGATGGAGCGAAAGCAGATCTCGCTCGAGCAGCTTTCCGACATCTACGCCTTCCGCATCGTCGTGCCCGAGGAGAAGGACTGCTACCGCGCGCTTGGCGTGGTCCATACCACCTGGCACGCCGTGCCTGGCCGCTTCAAGGACTACATCTCGAACCCGAAGCAGAACGACTACCAGTCGATCCACACCACCATCGTCGGTCCGCGCCATCAGCGCGTCGAGCTGCAAATCAGGACGGAGCGTATGCACTCGATCGCCGAATATGGTGTGGCGGCGCACGCCCTCTACAAGGATTCGCTCAACGGCTCGGGACCCACCAATGGAATCGTGCCGAGCCAGGATACCAATGCCTATCGCTGGCTGCGCCATCTCGTCGGCATGCTGCTCGACGGTGACAACCCCGAGGAGTTTCTCGAGCACACCAAGCTCGAGCTGTTTCAGGATCAAGTGTTCTGCTTCACGCCAAAGGGGCGGCTGATTGCACTACCCCGCGGCGCGAACCCGATCGACTTCGCCTATGCGGTCCACACCGGTATCGGCAACACTTGTGTCGGCGCCAAGATCAATGGACGCCCGATGCCGCTCACGACCTCGCTCAGGAACGGGGACGAGGTCGAGATCGTGTGCTCCAAGGCGCAGCTCCCGCCGTCGGCCTGGCAGAGTCTTGCCGTCACCGGCAAGGCTCGCTCGGCGATTAGGCGCGCCACCCGCGATGCCGTGCGTGCCCAATACGGCAAGCTCGGCCGTGAGATCCTGGTGCGCGCCTTCCAGCGCCGCGGCAAAGTATTCAGTGAGGAAAGCCTCGGCCAGGCACTTGGGCGGCTATCGCAGAAGACCGCCGATGACGTGATGGCCTCGGTCGGACGGGGCGAGCTCGCCTCGGCTGACGTGGTGCGTGCGGTCTTCCCCGAAGAAACGACGGAGCCCGCCAAGCGCCGCCGCAAAGTGACGCGGAGCGAGGAGGGCTGGTTCGGGCTCGGCAAGGTCATGGGGCTCAAATTCCGTTGGCCCGGGTCGAGCGGACGCGCCGCCAAAGATGGTCCAAGCGGCATTCCTATCAGGGGATTGCGCGGCGACTTGCCGGTGAATTTTGCCGATGGCGGCGCGGTGCCGGGCGACCGCATCGTCGGCATCCTCAACCCTGGCCAGGGCATCACCATCTATCCCATCCACGCCGAGGCGCTTAAGGCCTTCGACGAGGAACCCGAGCGGTGGATCGACGTGACCTGGGACATCGACGAGGACAATCCGCAGCGCTTCCCGGCGAAGCTCGCGGTGACCGTGCTGAACGAGCCCGGCAGCCTCGCGCAGGTTGCGACCGTGATCGGTGAGGCCGACGGCAATATCGACAACATCAAGATGACCAACCGCGTGCCCGACTACACCGAGATATTGATCGACCTCGAAGTGTGGGACCTCAAGCACCTGAACGACATCATCGCGGGGCTGCGGGCCAAGGATATGGTCTCGAGCGCGGCGCGGGCGAGTGGTTAAAGCGCCCAGGTGGCTGAAAACTAGAGCAACTTAACCTAAATATGGTACGCGTCTCCCACCAACGCCTTGCCATCATCTGGCGGTTGGTTCGGGCGCAATTTGCGAGGTCGTGATGTTGTTCAGGCGCCGGGAGGCGGAGAGTTGGCTTGAGCGCGTGCGCATCCATCTTTGGCCGCGCCGCAGCTTCAGCCGCTCCGGCCGCTACGTCGTCTATCGCCTACGGCGCTTGAGCGAGTCACCGCACGCAGTGGCGCTCGGCTTCGCCGTCGGCGTCTTCTCCGCGACCACGCCCTTTCTCGGCACTCACATGGTCATGGCGGCTCTGATTGCCTGGATTGTCGGGGGCAGCATCGTCGCTGCCGTTCTCGGGACTTTCCTCGGCAATCCGCTGACCTATCCGCTGTTATGGTACTCGACCTACCAGATCGGCAATCTCATGCTCGGAGGGCGGGCGGCCAAGCATCACATCGACCTCTCCAATGGCATCTTCCAGTCCTCACTCGCCAAGCTCTGGCCGATCCTGAAGCCCATGTCGCTTGGATGCATTCCGGTAGGTCTTGCCCTGGCCGCGTTGAGCTATGTTCTCGTCAAGCCGATGGTCGAGGCCTACCGGCATCGCCGTCTCCGCGAGCTCGAACTCAGATCCCGCGAGGCGCTCGGCGCTCCATGACGGTAAGAGCTTCGGCTGAACCGCGCCACCTGAAGGGCGCGCCGCCGATCCGCCTCGGAATCAACATCGACCACGTCGCCACGCTCCGCAACGCGCGAGGAGGGCGAAATCCCGATCCCGTGCGCGCAGCGAAGCTCGCGGTCGAGGCCGGCGCCGACAACATCACCGCCCATCTTCGCGAGGATCGCCGCCACATCACCGATGAGGATATTGCGCGGCTAACGACCGCCAAACTCGCCCCGCTCAATCTCGAAATGGCGGTGACGGAGGAGATGCTTTCGATCGCGCTTCGCGTGAAGCCGCATGCGACGTGCCTCGTACCCGAGCGCCGGCAGGAGATCACGACGGAGGGCGGGCTCGATGTGGCGGGACAGATCGAGACGCTTACGCCGTTCGTCGCCAAGCTCCGCCGCGCCGGCATCCAGGTCGCTCTCTTCATCGACCCGGAGCCGGAGCAGATCGAAGCCTCAGCCAAGGTCCGGACTGACGCGATCGAGTTCCACACCGGGACCTATTGCCTGGCCGCGACTAAGGGCGACAGGCGGCGGAGCGACCGCGAACTCAAGCGCCTCGCCGACGGTGCATGCCAAGCCGCCGGTCTCGGCCTCGAAGTCCATGCCGGACATGGGCTCGATTATGATAATGTCGGCCCGGTCGCCTCGATTCCCGAGATTGTCGAACTTAATATCGGTCATTACCTCGTGGGCGAGGCCATTTTCGTCGGTCTCGCCGCGAGCGTCGCACGCATGCGCACGGTGATGGATCGTGCTCGCGCGAAACTGCGGCAAAGCGACACGGAAGCGAGCCTCGGGACGTGATGATCATCGGGCTTGGCAACGACGTCATCGACATCAGGCGGGTCGAGCGCACGATCGAGCGCTACGGCGAGCGCTTCCTGTCCCGCATCTTCACCGATACCGAGCGACACAAGTCCGACAACCGCGCGGCTCGCGCCGCCTCCTACGCCAAGCGCTTCGCCGCCAAGGAGGCGTGCGCCAAGGCGCTCGGCACCGGCTTCCGGCAAGGCGTATTCTGGCGCGACATGGGCGTCGTGAATTTGCCGTCAGGCCGTCCGACATTGGAGCTGACCGGCGGCGCGGCGAGGGCGCTTGCGCGACTCACCCCTGAAGGTCACGACGTACGTATCGATCTGTCCATTACCGACGACTTTCCCACGGCCCAGGCCATCGTCATCATATCGGCCTTCAAGGTCTCCATGCGCGATTGAGCGGTTTGCCTGATCGCGAGCGAGAGGCTATAGGGGCGCAACCCCGAGGGCGGTCAAGGCCGCGACCAATGAACTTCAGGAGAGCTTTGCAATATGAGCGTTGAGGCCGAAAAGGCGGAAGCCAAGACGAGCGTCAAGGACACCGTTCGCGTCATCATCCACGCGCTGATCCTTGCCTTGCTCGTGCGGATCTTTCTCTTCCAGCCCTTCAACATTCCCTCGGGATCGATGATCCCGACACTGCTTATCGGCGACTACCTGTTCGTCTCGAAATACAGTTACGGCTACAGCCGCTATTCCTTTCCCTTCGGGCTGAACCTGTTCTCGGGCCGCGTGTGGGCCAAGCAGCCCGATCGCGGCGACGTGGTGGTGTTCAAGCTGCCGCGCGACAACGAGACTGACTATATCAAGCGCGTGATCGGCCTGCCGGGCGATGAGATCCAAATGATCCACGGCGTGCTCAACATCAACGGCAAGCCGGTGCCCAAAGTGAAGACCGACGACTTCGTCACTACCGACGCTTCGGGCCGAGAGCGGCATATGGCGCGCTACATCGAGACGCTTCCCAACGGCGTGAGCTACCCTGTGCTCGATCTCGTCGAAGACGGCTTCGGCGACAACACCGAGGTCTATAAAGTGCCCGAGGGCCACTTCTTTATGATGGGCGACAATCGCGACAACTCGACCGATAGCCGCTTCCTCTCGGAAGTCGGCTTCGTGCCGTTCGAGAATCTGGTCGGCAAGGCGCAGATCATCTTTTTCTCGATCAACGACGAGGCGAGTTTCTGGCAGGTGTGGGATTGGCCGGAAAGCGTTCGCTGGGCGCGCATCTTCCATGTGGTGCGCTGAGCTTGCCGAAACGACGGCATAAGCCCGTTGCCGAATTGTCCGCCACGCTCGGACACGAATTTTCCAATGCCGCGCTGTTGAAGCTCGCGCTAACCCACGCCAGCGCTCGCTCGGGCGGCAAGCCGAACGAGGACAATGAACGCCTCGAGTTCCTCGGCGACCGCGTGCTCGGCCTCGCTATTGCCGAGCTTCTCGCCGATCAGTTTCCGGACGCCTATGAAGGCGAGCTTGCCCGCTGGTTCAACCATCTGGTCCGCGCCGAGACCTGCGCCGAGGTAGCCCAAACCTGGCGGCTCGGCGACTTCATCCTGATGAGCGGCGGCGAGGCGCTGAGTGGGGGGCGCGGCAAGAAGACCATCCTCGCCAATACCTGTGAGGCGGTGCTCGGCGCGATCTTTGCCGATGCGGGTTTCGATGCCGCCCGTGCCGTGGTGCGCCGCTTCTGGGAACCGCATTTGAGCGAGCTCGAGGCGGCTGCGCCCGACGCGAAATCCGTGTTGCAGGAATGGGCGCAAGGACGGCGCTTGGCGCTGCCGCGTTATCTCGAGGTTGCCCGTGAGGGGCCCGATCACGCGCCGCGCTTCACCGCCGAGGTGCAGATCGACGGCGTGGCACCCGAGCGCGGGCAGGGCGCCAATAAGCGCGCCGCCGAGCAGGCGGCAGCGCTCGCCATGCTGTTGCGCGAAGGGGTCTGGCAGTCCCCGCATGATGGCTAGAGCGAGCGCCGGTCGCGACCGAGGCAGCAGGCCATCCGACAACGCTACGGGCGAACAGGATACGCGCTGCGGCTTCGTGGCGCTGATCGGCGCGCCAAACAGCGGCAAGTCGACGCTGACCAATGCGCTGGTCGGCGCCAAGGTCTCGATCGTCACTCACAAAGCACAAACGACGCGGGGACCCGTGCGCGGCATCGCACTGATCGGCACCTCGCAGGTGATCCTCGTCGATACGCCTGGCATCTTTCAGCCGAAGCGGCGGCTCGACCGCGCCATGTTTGCCTCGGCGTGGGACCGTGCCGGCGATGCCGATATCGTCGTGCTGGTGATCGATGCGCAACGCGGCCTCGACCAGAGTCTCGAGGTGCTTCTGAAACACCTGCCCGAGGTAAGGCACCCCATCGTTTCTGTTCTCAACAAGATCGACCAGGTTTCCAAGCCCGAACTGTTGCGGCTGGCAACCGACGTTTCGGCGATCAGGCCCTTCGAGCGCGTCTTCATGCTATCCGCGCTGACCGGCGATGGCGTCGCCGATCTCAAATCCTATCTGGCTGGGGCCTTGCCGCCTGGACCATGGCTGTTCCCCGACGATCAGCTCACCGATGCTTCGCTTCGCCAAAGCGCCGCGGAGATCACCCGCGAGAAACTGTTCTTGAGGCTGCATGAGGAGCTTCCCTATCAGCTCACTGTGGAGACCACCGAATGGAAGGAGCTGAGGGACAAGAGCGTCAGAATCGAGCAGACGATCTACGTGACGCGCGAGAGCCAGCGCAAGATCGTGCTCGGGGCCAGGGGCCAGACCATCAAGGAGATCGGCAGTGCCGCACGCAACGAGATCGCCGAGATGGCGGGCGTGCCGGTTCATCTCTTCTTGTTCGTCAAGGTGCGCGAGCGCTGGGGTGAGGATCCCGAGCGCTACCGCGAGATGGGTCTCGATTACCCGAAGAAGTGAGGCGACATCCCCCAGGCCTCGCCAGCCTATTGAGGCACGCAAAACAGGCAATTGATGTTGTATACACGGTAAAGTAGCATAATGACGTCAGGTAAGGAGGGTGAAATGACGTCATCGATATGTCGCGGCTTCTGCTCGATCGTCCCGCCCTATCTCCTCAAAGAGCTCGGCACCAAATCGGATGATCCCCAGGTCAGGCAAGCCGTTGCTGAAACGCGCGCGACCGACCGGAAGCTGCGCGCCGTGCGCGCAAGTCTACTTGGCAACACCTTGATGAAGGGCCTGGCGCCCGAAGCGGCGCCGCTCAAGCGCCGGGTGTTCGATTGCCAGAACACCAACGATACGGCGCGCCGGCAAGTGCTCGAGGAGGGTGGTCGCCTACCGAGCGATGTCGCCGTGAAAGAAGCCTATGCAGCCGCCGGCACCACATGGAAATTCTATCACGATCTTTTCGACCGATCGTCCGTCGACAATGCCGGGTTGACGCTTGTCTCGTCGGTACATTACCGGCGCGATTACAACAACGCCGTCTGGGACGGGCATCAAATGGTTTATGGCGATGGCGACGGTATCGTCTTTGAACGCTTCACCAAGTCGATCGACATTATCGGTCACGAGTTGACCCATGGCGTCACCCAGTTCACGGCAGGTCTCGATTACAGCAATCAACCGGGCGCATTGAACGAGCACTTTTCAGATGTTTTCGGCATCCTGGTTAAGCAGTGGAGCAGTCGACAGAGAGACCCATCCCGTGCGAGTTGGATTATCGGCGAGGGTCTGCTCAAACCCACGATCCACGGCGTCGGTCTCCGCTCGATGAGCGCGCCGGGAACGGCCTATAACGACCGCATCTCCGGACTTGGGAAGGATCCCCAGCCGAGTCACATGCGCGACTATGTGAAGCTCCCCGATACCGAGGAAGGGGACTACGGCGGCGTGCACTACAATTCCGGAATCCCCAATGTTGCCTTCTATCGCGCCGCCGTAGCCATCGGTAAACCCGCTTGGGAAGTTGTCGGCAAGATTTGGTATGTGACGTTGACCCAGCGGCTGAGAGCCGATTCCAATTTCAGCAAATGCGCGTTGGAAACAATTTCCGTCGCCCGCGACTATTTCGACAACGACACAGCCGAAAAAGTGAGCGCTGCCTGGGTCTCGGTTGGCGTGATCAAGGCCGGCATTGGGCCGATGGCCTCACTGTCGAGGGGCAAGATCCGCCGGCTGAGCGCTGCGAGCAAGAAAGCGGCAGCGTTCCCCAAGCACCCTCCCACGCGGCGCAAGCGGGCGGCATAGGAACCGGAACTCGGCTACGCTCACCGCTCGGCGTGAACGATCCAGAGGCGTCCATGAAGGTGCGAGTGAGACGGTTCGGAGGGCAGCTGCCGCAGCTTCAGCCCGAAGTCGAGCTGGATGTGGCGACGCTCGGATCCGCCGCGGAGGCCGCGATGCGTAGCCTGTTGACCGAAAAAGGAAACGCTAAGCGCGGTCCGCTGGATGGCTACAGCTACCGGTTCTCGATCGAGCAGGACGACGGAACGTCGAAGACCGTCATCCTACCGGAATCGGCCGTACCTGAGGCCATCCTGAAACATCTTCCTTGAGTGCCGCCAATCCATCGCATCGAAGAGAGTCGCGAAATGGCCTCTTTTGACCGAGGAACCCTCGCATTCGCCCCACGTTGACCTCATAAGCGAAAGCACAGGAGTCAACGTCATGAAGGTCATTCTGTATGCGATCGGCACGGCTGCGGTGTTGGCTGCAACCGCTGTTCAGGCCGCTGAATCT
>DATHCZ010000140.1:0-14695 GCA_035319265.1 Methyloceanibacter sp.
CGAGGCGATCACCGGGAAGGCGACGAAGATCGCGCCGAACAGGGCGAGCTTCACCTCGGTGAAGAAGAACTCCTGCGGGGCGGTGTAGATCATCTCGATCGGCGCGTCGCTGCCGGCCGCGAGCCGGTAGGGAAAGAGCAGGAGGTTGTAGATCGGCTTGGCGAAATAGAGGCAGACCAGGAAGGCGGCGAAGATCGCGAGCAGAGACCAGATCAGCCGGCGCCTGAGCTCGATCAGATGCTCGATGAGCGGCGCCTTGGTGGCCTCGATGTCCTCATGCGTCACGGCTTGGGCTCCGCCTTGGGTGGCTTGGGCTCTGCGGACGGCTCCGACTCTGCCTTGCGCTTGCGGCTTCTCGGCGTCTTCGCGGCGGGCTCCTTCGACGCTGCCGTCTTGGACTTGGCGGCGCGCTTACGCTTTGGTGCGACCTTGTCGGGAGCAGCCTCGGCCGGAGCGGCCTCCGCGGCCTCGGTGCCCTTTCCATTTGTCTGCGCCGGCGCCGCAGCGGGCGGAGGGCTCGGCACCATGATCGGCTTGTCGATCGGCGCCTTGAGATCGACTCCGGACGTCTCATCGCGCACGCTCTCGATCGCCTTCTTGACCTCCTCCATCTCGGTCTCGCGCATCGCCTCCTCGAACTGGCGCTGGAAGTCCGAGGCCGCGCGGCGGAGCTTGCCGGCATATTTGCCGAAGGTGCGCATCAAGGGCGGCAGGTCCTTGGGACCGACGACGACGATCGCAACGACGGCGATCACAAGGAGCTCAGACCAACCGATGTCGAACATGGACGTGATGTAAGGCCAAAGACGGGATTGGCGAAGAGCCTTGCCCGAAGCGGGAGCTTAGACTAGCCCGATTTCTGCTTGCGCGGCGTCTTGGCGCGGGAGGCGGTCTTGGTGGCGCGGGGCGCGGGCGCCGGCTCCTTATGCTCGATGACCTTGGGGGCGGGCTCGGGCCCTTTGGCCGGCTCCTCGTCGTCGGCCATGCCCTTCTTGAAGCTCTTGATGCCTTGCGCGACGTCGCCCATCAGCTCCGAAATCTTGCCGCGGCCGAACAGAAGCACGAACAGCACGAGCACGATCAAAATATGCGACCAGCTCAATCCCATCAGCGATCTCCAAGGGCGAGGTCTCGCGCCCCGCGGTCCAATTCGGCGCACTATGGCAGCAAAGGCCGCCCCTCTCAAGCCGGGCTCCGGACCCCGCCCTGGGCGAACAAGAGCCTCATGCTGAGGAGCCGCCGAAGGCGGCGTCTCGAAGCATGGCCTCACCCTTCGAGACGCTCGCTTTGCTCGCTTCTCAGGGTGAGGGAGTTACCTTTCTGGCTGAGGGCCGTTTTCAGCCTCGAAGACCAGAACCGCCCCGGCGTCGACCCCAATCGCAATCTCGGCGCCTTCAGGCGGCACGTCGCTCTCACGGACACGGGCGAGGATCGGCGCGTCGAGGCCCTGAATCGCCACTTCGACCAAGCCGACATCGCCCAAGAAGCGCGTGTCGAGCACGCGGCCGGGCACCCCTTGCCCCGGCGCGAGCAGCCTGACGCCAAGCTGGCGCACGCAGACGATGGCGTCCTTGCCGTCAGGGATGCCACCGGCGAAGAAGCGCCCGAGCGGAGTTTGCGCGCTCCCCTGCTCGACCCGCGCCGGAAGCTCGTTCAAATCGGAGAAGGTGCGCGCCGCGAGGATGTCTTTCGGCGCGCGGTAGAGATCGAGCGCCTTGCCGGCCTGCACGATCCTACCCTTGCGCATCAGTGCTACGCGATCGCCCATGCGCATCGCTTCCTCGGCGTCGTGGGTGACGACGATCGAGGTTGCGTGCGTCTCACGCAGGATGGCAAGCGTCTCCTCGCGCATGCTCTCCCTGAGCCGTGGATCGAGGCCTGAGAAGGGCTCATCCATCAAAAGCACGCTCGGCCTCGGCGCAATGGCGCGAGCGAGCGCCACGCGCTGCTGCTCTCCGCCCGAAAGGATATGCGGGTACTCGCTCGCGTAGTGACCGAGCCCGACCCGCTCGAGCGCGGCAAAGGCCTCCGTTTTGGCCTCGCTCCTGGTGAGCGACTTCAAGCCGAAGGCGACATTGTCGAGGATGGAAAGATGGGGGAAGAGCGCGAAGTCCTGGAACATGAGCCCGACGCCGCGCTTCTCGGGCGGCACGAAGCGGTCGGGCCCCGCCACCTCCTGATTGTCGATCAGGACGCGGCCTCCGGAGGGCCGTTCGACGCCCGCGGCGATGCGAAGGAGCGTGGTCTTGCCGCAACCCGACGGCCCGAGCAGGCAAATGACCTCGCCGGGTGCGATGTCGAGGCTCACATGATCGAGCGCGAACCCCTCGCCGAAGCGGCGCGAGACCTCCTCGAAGGTGAGCCGCGCGGCGAAGGTGACGGCGGCCTTGCCGCGTGAGCTCTTGCCGGCCGCGCTCGCGTTGCGCCGTTTGGCGGCGACGGCGCGGGTGCGCGCTTTCAACCTTTCGAACATGGCGCTGGTCTACGCGGTTCGCCGCGCTCGATGCAACCCTGAGCAAGCCTTCTCGAAGTCCAGTCTAACGGCGCAAGCTCTATCGCCGATGCCGCTAGGAATTGCCGGCGGCCTATTGTTCACTGACAGACGCAATAGCCGCCGAGGATAAGCGCAAGCAATGAGCGAGACCCCGCCTCCCATCAAAGTCCATCACCACAACCCCTACCTGATCTCGTTCTTCGCCGGGCGGCAGCCGACCGGGCGCGTCGTCGAGGAGCGGAACTGGGTCGACGATTCCGCCTTGAAACTGGGCACCGCAATGTACGCAATTCACAGCGGCAGAGAGGCAATCGTCTACGATAGTTTTACCAGCGTGCCCCATGCAGAATTCGTTCGCGACTATCTCGCGAACATGGGGATCGAAAAATTCACCGTGGTGCTCAGCCATTGGCACCTCGATCACATCGCCGGCAATTCCGTGTTCGCCGACTGCGCTATCATCGCCACATCGTTGACGCGCGACGCGCTGGTCAGGCACAAGTCCGACATCGAAGCGGGCAAAGTGTGGGGCCCGCCGGCCATCGCGCCACTCATATTCCCCAACATCATGTTCGACGACCATTTGGAACTTCGCGCGGGAGAGATTGTCGTCGACCTTCGCCGCATGAACATCCACAGCATCGACGGCTGTGTCGCCTATCTGCCGAAAGACAAGCTTCTGCTCGCCGGCGACACGCTCGAGGACCCGCTGACCTACATGATCGAGGTGGAAAACCTCGCCGAGCACCTCAAGAGCCTTGAGGAAATGCGAGGTTGGGACATTGCCAAGATCCTGCCCAATCACGGCGATCCCGACGTCATCATGGCGGGCGGATTCGACAAGACCCTGATCGAGGCGACCATGGCCTATGTCGCGCGGATGCTCGCCAAGGCCCATGACGCCGGCTATCTGGACGGCACGATGGAGGACTTCGTCGGCACGGAAGCTGCGAAGGGCTGGATCCATCCCTTCGAGCCCTACCGCGAGGTGCACGAGCAAAATCTCAAGCTCGTGCACGACTATTGGAAGGACAAGACGCTGCCGGAGGTTGCGCTCTGATCGGGGCCGGCTAGTCCTCGTCGTCCTCGCCGAGCGGACCGTCGCCGGGCGTCTCGTCCTCGAGCGGTTCCTCGTCGTCGCGGAGCGCCGGGGCATCGTCGGGATTGGGCAGGGAGAAGCCGGGCGGGAGCGAAGAGTCGAGCAGGCCCGCGCCTCTGAGCTCGTTCAGGCCCGGCAGATCCTGGATCTGATCGAAACCGAAATGCTCGAGGAAGCTTTCGGTCGTGCCATAGGTCACAGGACGCCCAGGCGCCCGGCGGCGTCCCCTGAGCTTGATCCACCCGGTCTCCAGCAACACGTCGATCGTGCCCTTCGAGGTGGACACGCCCCTGATCTCCTCGATCTCGGCGCGGGTGACCGGCTGGTGATAGGCGATAATGGCGAGCGTCTCGAGCGCCGCGCGTGACAGGCGCCGCTGCTCGACGGCGTGCTTCTCGAGCAGGAAAGAAAGGTCGTCGGCAGTGCGGAACGCCCATTTACCGGAAACACGCACGAGATTGACGCCGCGCCCGGCATAGTTGGCTTGCAGCTCCTCGAGCAGCGCGCGCATATCCTCGCCCTCGACGAAATGACGCGCGAGCATTGTCTCGTCGAGCGGCTCGGAGGCCGCGAACAGCAACGCCTCGACGATGCGCAGTTTCTCGCGGCGGTCGGTCGATTGCAGGGCAACCACATTGGACGGGAGCGGCAATAGAAGACGCGGGCCCTTCTGCTCGCGCTCCGTCTCGTCTTCCGTCATCGTGGGTACCCTACTCAATTGCTTGGCTGTCATGCGCGGCCCCGTCCTTGTTCTTCCCTCAGGCTCATCTTATGCGGCTCGATTGCGGCGGCGGATCAGAAGCGGCGCGAACAGCTTCGACTGGCTGATTTCGAGCGCCCCTTCGCGGGTCATCTCCAATGTCGCGGTGAAACTCGAGGCGAGAGCGGTCTTGCGCAGCTCAGGCTCGACCAAAAACTCGGCGAGAAGCTGATTGAGCGGGGCCCAGTCGCAGGTGATGCCGAGCAGCCGCTCAAGCTCCTCGCGCGCCTCCTTCAAGGACCATACCGTGCGCTGACGGACCTGCCAGGTGCGCGTCGCCGTGCGCTGGCGCTGCTGCGAATAGGCCTTGAGCAGGTCGTAGACATTGGCGTCGTAGATGCTTTTCCGGGTGATGCGGGTCGGTTCCGGCAGGCCTCTTCCGAACACGTCGCGGCCGAGGCGCTTGCGCGTCATGAGCTGGGCCGAGACCTCGCGCATGGCGTGGAGACGCTTCAGCCTGAAGGCGAGCAACGCGGCGAGCTCCGCACCAGTGGGCTCGCCCTCCTCCGACGGCTCGGCGGGCAGGAGCAGCTTCGACTTGAGGAAGGCAAGCCACGCGGCCATGACGAGATAATCGGCGGCGATCTCCAACCTGAGACGCCGCGCCTCGCTGATGAAGTCGAGATATTGCTGGGCGAGCGCGAGCACGGAGATCCTGCCAAGGTCGACCTTCTGAGTACGGGCGAGCGCAAGCAGAAGATCGAGAGGCCCCTCGAAGCCCTCAACATCGACGACCAGCGTCTCGTCGAGCGAAGCGTCCGAGCGCTCCTCGCCTTGGTCCCAATCGGACAGGATAGATTCCTCCTCGTCGGCCATCTCTATCTCGGTCTCGCTCATCATGCGACTGGCGTCCCTGCGGCCTCGCTCACGAGCGCCATCGCCTCCAGCTGATCGAAGGGCTCCGGCGCATGGAGGAATGAGCGGGCGCGAGCGAAGCGCTCGGCGGCAAGCCCGGCGAGCGGCGGGACGGCGCTCGCGGTCTCCACCATCTCGGCGAAGTCTCCACTGCAATGAAGCGCCACGTCGCAGCCGGCTTCGATCACCGCCCGCGCGCGGTCAGCGAAGGGTCCGCCAAGGGCCTTCATGCCGATATCGTCGCTCATCACCAAGCCTTCGAGCCCGATCAATCCACGAATCACTTCGCTCATTATAACGGGCGAGACGCTAGCCGGTCGCTGCTCGTCATAGCACGGCAACAGGACATGGGCGGTCATGGCAAGCGGGGCATCGCGGAGCGCTTGAAATGGGCGAAAATCGACCGCTCGGAGCTCGTCCTCGGCGACATCGATGCGCGGCAAAGAGAGATGGCTGTCGGCCTTGGCCCGACCATGGCCGGGCACATGCTTGATGACCGGCAAGACGCCGCCGGCAAGCGTCCCGTTCATCACGGCGCGCCCGAGGGACGCAATGACGTCAGGATCGGGGGAGAAGGCGCGGTCGCCGATGATCTCGTGCGCTCCCTTCTCCGGCACGTCGAGCACCGGCGTGCAATTGACATTGATGCCGAGGTCGACGAGCTCCTGCGCGATCAGCCGCGCGCCGGCGAAGGCCGCATCTTTCCCCGCCCTGGGATCTCTCTCGTAGACGCGGCCATAGCAGCGCGCGGGAGGCATATCGCGCCAATGAGGCGGACGGAGGCGCTGCACGCGCCCGCCTTCTTGGTCGATCAGGACCAGCACGTCCTCGCTTTCGACCGCGTCCTTGAAGGAGGCGACGAGCGCGCGAAGTTGGTCGGGCGTCTCGCAATTCCGCGCAAAGACAATGAGGCCGCAAGGACGCTGGTCGGCGAAGAACCGCCGTTCGGCCTCGTTGAGGGACGTGCCGGAGCAGCCCGAGATGAAGGCTTTTAGGTTCACGACGCGGCGTAGCTTGCGCCGCGGGCAAAGGTCAAGGGCCCCCGCCTCGAAGCGGCTATTGCGTTGCGACCAGGCAGTCGGGCAGGCCTTGCGCCTTCAGCTGACTACAGAGCTTGGCCGCGGCGGTCTTGTCGGCGATCGGTCCGATGCGCAGACGATACCACACGCCCTTTGAGCCGAGATCAGCCTTTTGCACCATCGGCCGGTAGGTGCCGAGCAGGGTCGGGTATTTCTGCTGCATGTCGGCGAAGCTCGCCAGCGCCTCGGTCTGGTTCTTCTTCGAGCCGACCTGAACGACATATTTGGTCGATGCCGAAGCGGCGGGAGCAGCTCCGGCCTGAGGCGTGACCGACGCCTGCGTGGCAGCGGGCTTGGGTGTCTTCGGTTTGGCAGGCGGCGGCTGTACCGCAGCCACCTGTTGTGGCGCCGCGGGCGCCGAAGCAGCAGCGGGAACAGGCATGGCGCCCGACGGAGCAGGTGCCGCGGCGGGAAGCGCCGCGGTATCGCCATCGGCGGCGGAGGCTTGAGCCATGGCGGGCTGAGCGGCGTTGGCCGCGGATCCTCCGGCTGGGGCCGCAGATCCTCCGGCTGGGTCTTCCACCGAGCCGTCGGGGCGCACTTTGAGGGTCTTCACGCGGCGCGGACCGCCGTCGGCGTCGTCAGCAGAGGCGACGGCTTGGGGAGCCGCGCCAGCGGCGCTATCCACCGCCTGTGTCGTCGGCGGCGGCACGAGATCGGTCGTCGCGACGGGCGTCGGAAGGCCACCGGTATCGGTCGGAGCCGGGGGCAGCGCCGGGACCGCGACATCCTCCTGGCGGGGGACGATGCGCTCGGACTCCGGCTCGTCGCCATTTTGGAGGCGGTCGTAGATCAGCTTGTTTTTATGAGGGAAGTCCTTCCCGCCCGGCTCGTCCGGCACTTCTTTGACGGGGCGGTTGTCGGCGGTGACAAGAGGCGGCTGATCGCTGCCGATCCCGCCGCCGCTCTGCTTATAGGCAAAGGCAAGCGCCCCGCCCAAGGCAATCGCGCCAAGCAGAGCGCTGCCCACCATGAAGGCGCTCCGGCTCCTGAGCGTCGCCATCTTGGAGCGCGCGCCAGGAGGCGGAGCGACCTGCGCCTCGTCGAGGAAATCGGCATCGACACGGTCGCTCTCGTAAAAGTCCTGCGGCGCGCGTCGAGACGGATCGGTCGAGCCGAGCGCAATCTGCGGCGGCTGGTCGTAAAGGGCGTCGAAGGCCTGTAGCTGGCGGCGCGGGTCGCTCGGCGGCACCTGGCCGGAGTTCCCGCCTTGAGAGGCCATCCCATAGTCTTGCGCCCCCTCTTCGCTGAACGCGTCGAAGCCGTGATCGGGCTGGGCATGCGGCGGCTGGCCGGAAAAACGGTCGTCGAGACCGGATTCCAAATGGCTGAACGGCGAATTCGAAGCGGGGAAATTGGGTTCGGGAAAGCTCGCATCCTCGAAGCTTGCGTCGCCAAAGCTCGCATCGCCGAAATTCTGCTTGCCATAAGACGGCTCGGCGAATTTGGGTTCGGCGTAGCTCGCGTCCTGCCCGGGCGTCTCGGGGAAGCTCGCATCGCCGAAGTTCGCGTCGGGATAGGGCTGCGGCTGATAGGGCTGCCCCTGGAAGCCCTGGCCGTTATAGCTCGAGCCGGGATAGGCCTGGGCACCAGGATGCTCCGCATTGGAAAAGCTCGGCGCGCCCGCGGGCTGGTTGGCTCGGTAGGACTGAGGCTGGAAGTCGGCCGCCTGATAGCTCGGCGCGGTCGCGGACTGAAGGCTTTGATAGCTTGGAGCGGGCGCTGGGGCCGGCTGTGGAGCGGGCTGGAGGGGCTGGTTGGAGAATGGATTCTGGAAGGTCTGGGCGGCCGGCTGGCTGGCTGCGTAGGGTGTGAAGGACGGCTGCTGCGGGTCCGGTGCCTGGGCGGCTGGTCCGCGCGTTACCGGCGTATAGCTCGGCATCTGCGCGAAGACGGGACCGTTTCCCCCGAAGATTGAGCGTTGTCCGGGCTGCCCTGGCCTACCCGCTCCCTGTACCATGAAGGCTACCTCGCTCTTTTGCGTGCTGAGTGCATTGGCGCCCCAATTCTGCGGCGCACTGCCGGCACTCGGCCTGTTGGCAAAATCTGACTGCAACTCAGGGGTCGGACCGGCCTTGAGGCCGCGCCCGCTATCATGCGTAGACATGGCTACTTCCCTCGAACACCCCTGCCCCAGGTCGGCTTAGTGCAACTCGTGCATGGCGTGAACCCCGAGGATCCCCAAACCCAACGCCAGAACACGCTTCGTGGCTGCCACGAGCGCTACACGAGCACGCGTTAACTCTCGGTCACTTTCGTAAATAAATCGTAATTGTGGCAAGTCTTTGCCTCTGTTCCAAAGTCCGTGGAAGTCACCGGCGAGGTCATACAGATAGAACCCGACGCGGTGAGGCTCATGGGCGAGAGCGGCGGCTTCGACCAGACGTGGAAACTGCGCGATGCGGCGGATCAAGGCGGTCTCCGCCTCGTCCTTGAGCAAGCTCAGATCGCTCTCTGCCAACGTCCCCTCCTCTGGATCGAGATCCGGGAAGGCTCCCCGAACGTTACGCAGAACTGAACACGCCCGCGCATGGGCATATTGGACATAAAAAACCGGGTTGTCCCGCGACTGCTCGGTGACCTTGGCGAAGTCGAAATCGAGCGGCGCGTCGTTCTTCCGGTAGAGCATCATGAATCTGACGGGGCCCGGCCCCACCTCGTCCACGACCTCCCGGAGCGTAACGAACGTCCCGGCACGCTTGGACATCTTGACAGGCTCGCCGCCGCGAAACAAGCGGACAAGCTGACAAATCTTGATATCGAGCTTCGCCTCGCCCTCGGTGAGAGCGGCAACCGCCGCCTGCATGCGCCTGACATGGCCGCTATGATCGGCGCCCCAGACATCGATCATGGTATTGAAGCCGCGTCGGAATTTGTCGCGATGGTAGGCGATGTCGGCGGCGAAATAGGTGTGCGATCCGTCCGACTTGATCAACGGCCGGTCCATGTCGTCGCCAAAGGCGGTCGAGCGGAACAGAAGCTGCTCGCGATCCTCCCATTCTTCATCGACCTTACCCTTGGGGGGCGGCAGGCGTCCCTCATAGACAAGGCCACGCGCACGCAAGTCGGCGATGGTCGCGGCGATTTCGTCATGGTCGCCTTCGATCAGAGAGCGCTCGGAGAAGAACACGTCATGGCGGATGCCGATCGCCTCGAGATCGGCGGCGATCAGGACGAGCATGGCTTTCAATGCGGCAGCGCGGACGATGGGGAGCCAGTCCCTCTCAGGCATGGCGATCAGAGCCTTGCCGTGATGGGCGGCAAGCTCAGCGCCGACCGGCTTCAGATAGTCGCCCGGATAGAGTCCTTCGGGGATCTCACCGATATCCTCGCCAACCGCCTCGCGGTAGCGCAGGAATGCCGAGCGCGCGAGGATATCGACCTGAGCGCCGGCATCGTTGACGTAGTATTCGCGGGTCACGGCAAAGCCCGCGAAGGCGAGAAGATTGGCGAGCGCATCGCCGAACACGGCGCCGCGGGTATGGCCGACATGCATCGGGCCGGTCGGGTTCGCGGACACATACTCGATATTCACGGCCTCACCCTTGCCGATGGCGCTCCGCCCATAGCTCTCGCCTTGCTCGAGGACCATGCGGAGCACGCTCGGCCAGAAGGCATGGGCGAGTGTCAGATTGATGAAGCCCGGCCCCGCGATCTCGACCTTGTCGATGAAGCGATCAGAGGCGAGCAACGGGACGATGCGCTCGGCGAGCTCGCGCGGCTTCCTGCCCGCGGCCTTGGCCAGCACCATCGCGGCGTTGGTGGCGAGATCGCCATGCGAGGCGTCCTTGGGCGGCTCGAGCGTGATGCCCTCGATGCTCGCCTCGTGCGGCACGACGCCGTCATGCTTGAGCTGCTGCACGGCGGCGAGAACGTGTCCGTGGAATCCTGCAAAGACGTCCATGAAATCTCCGGGGACGACTTATTTGATTATGATCTCGCCGGAAAACCGGTGCCGGCTTTTCCGGATCATGCTCGGGGGCGACTAACGTAAATCAGGGGTGGCGTCAAACAGGCGGCGATGCTCGGCGAGCGCGTAGCGGTCGGTCATGCCGGCAATGAAATCGGCGATGTGGCGATCATAAGGGCGCGTGCCGGAAGGAGGCGCTTGCTCGCGCCATTCGGGAGGAAGGGCGGCGGGATCCTCGCCATAGCGGGCGAAGAGCTCCGCCACCACCCTCGCGGCATCGCTCATGATACGGTCGATGCGCGGGGCGTGGTAGACGCGCGCGGTGAGGAAGGCGCGCAGCAGGTCGAGCTCGCTCTGCATCCGAAGCGAGAAGGCGACCACGGCATTCTCGGCCTGCCGCACGTCGTCTATGCCGCGCGGAGAGAGCACCTCCAGCCGCCGCCCGGTTTCCCCCGTGACGTCGTCGATCATGGCGGTGATCAGGCGCCGGTTCGTCTCGTAGAGCAGCCGCGTGCCGTCGATGCCGGGATGAACGTGGCGTACCTCCTCCAGAGCGCGCGCGGCAATTGGCACCTCGGCGAGATCGGCGAAGGTGAAGAACGAGGCCCGGTAACCGTCATCAACATCGTGGCTGTTATAGGCGATGTCGTCGGCGAGCGCGGCTGCCTGGGCTTCGACGGAGGCGAAGGTGGCAAGATCAAGGTCCTGCTTCGAACAGTAAGCGAGGATCGGCTCCGGCACGGGCTTGCTGACCCCGTGTCTAAGCAAGGGACCATTATGCTTGACCAGCCCCTCCAGCGTCTCGAAGGTCAGGTTCAACCCGTCGAAGCTCGCATATTTCTTCTCGAGCTCCGTGACCACGCGCAAGGACTGGGCGTTGTGATCGAACCCGCCCTTCCCCGCCATGGCGGCATCGAGCGCGCGCTCGCCGGCATGGCCGAAGGGGGGGTGGCCGAGATCGTGCGCGAGCGCGAGCGCTTCGGTCAGGTCCTCGTCGATACCAAGCGTGCGGGCGATCGAGCGCGCGATCTGCGCCACCTCGAGGCTATGGGTGAGGCGCGAGCGGTAGTGGTCGCCCTCGTGATAGACGAACACCTGGGTCTTGTAGTTCAGCCGGCGGAAGGCAGCCGCGTGGAGGATACGGTCGCGGTCGCGGGCAAACGGCGAGCGGGACGGACTCGAAGGCTCGTCGTAAAGCCGGCCCCGGCTCTCGCGCGGATCGGCGGCATAGGCCGCCAGCCTCGCCAAGGGCGGGCACTTCCCTTCTCCCTCCCGGCTGCGGTCGATTGACAAGCGCGTGCGCCATCCTATGTTTCGAGCAGAGATTGGCTACACCTAACATGAGCGAACCGTCCATCACCTTGAGCGCGCGAGCGGCGCATCGGATCGTCGAGCTTTTGAGCGGCGAGCCGGCCGCGTCGCTGTTCCGCGTGAGCGTCGAAGGAGGCGGCTGCTCGGGCTTCCAATACCGCTTCGACCTGGTCAACGACCGGGCGCCCGACGACCTCCTGATCGAGCGCGACGGCGCCCGCGTGGTGGTCGATCCCGTCTCGCTCGAATTCGTGCAAGGCTCAGAGATCGACTTCGTCGACGAGCTGATCGGCGCCCAGTTCAAGATCAAGAATCCCAACGTGACCGCCAGTTGCGGCTGCGGCACCAGCTTCTCTGTTTAGTTCACCTTTTGCCTCCATCTCGTACTCGCCGGGCTCGACCCGGCGATCCATGCCACTGGCGCTTTGGCTTGCCGCGAGGTAACGGCATGAATGCCCGGATCAAGTCCGGGCATGACGAAATGCTATGAAATGAATCCCATGAAGATCGCCACCTGGAACATCAACGGCATCAAAGCGCGCATCGATGCCGCCTTGACCTGGCTCAAGCAGGCCAACCCCGACATCGCCTGCCTCCAGGAAATCAAATGCGCGGACGAGGCCTTCCCGCGGTTCGAGTTCGAGGCGCTCGGCTATAACGTCGCCGTGCATGGGCAGAAGGGCTTCAACGGCGTCGCGCTCCTATCAAAGCTCCGGTTCGACGAGGTGGCGCCGAGGCTTGCCGGCGACCCGGACGACGTGCAGGCCCGCTACCTCGAAGCCGTCGTGTCGGTTCCCTCGGGCGTGCTCCGCCTGCTCAATATCTATCTGCCGAACGGGAATCCTCCGGGTACAGATAAATATCTCTACAAGCTCGCGTGGATGGGCCGGCTGCGCGAGCGCGTGAAGGCTCTGCTCGCCCTCGAAGAGCCCATGATCATCGCGGGCGATTTCAACGTGATCCCGGCGCCCGAGGATGTCTACAACCCCTCCGCCTGGATGGAGGACGCGCTGTTCCGGCCGGAGACGCGCGCCGCATTCCAGAGCCTGGTCAATCTCGGGCTGACCGACGCCTTCCGCGCCTGCCATGACGAGCCCCACTGCTACACCTTCTGGGACTATCAGGCGGGCGCTTGGCAGAAGAACCAAGGTTTGCGCATCGACCATTTGCTGCTGTCGCCGCAGGCGGCCGACCGCCTCCAGGCCTGCGAGATCGATCCCGCGCCGCGCGGCTGGGAGAAGCCCTCGGATCACGTGCCGATCTCCATCGAGCTCGCCGTCTAGCGCGACAAGGGCCTCGGCCGTCAGCGCCTAGGGTTTTAGCCCTTCGGCGTCGGTGCTCTGGGAGCCATAGCCGACGGAGAGCCCAATCGGCGCTGCCGGAGGCGTGCCAGTTTTGTTAAGCGGAATGGCGTCGGCAGACTTGGCGTCGGCAGACTTGGCGTTGGCCGCAGCGGGTGCGACCGGCTTTCCCCCCGCGCCCATAGCCGGCAGCACAATCGAACTGGCCGGCTTGGCCGCGAGTGATGTCGAGGTAGCGGCCATCGCCGTACCGCCAAGCTCCGGAAGCAGGGCGACGGCCTCCTTGCGGGTCGCGGCATCAGACTTGGCAAAGGCCTCAGCGTAGAGGTCGCCAATCCATTTCGGTTCCTTGCCGCTTGCCTTGGCGTTCTCGTGGGCAAGCGTGATCAGAGCAAGGCCCCTCGCCTCGCGCTGACGCACCTCGGTGCCCCGCCACAAGAGCTCGCCGAGCTTCGCTTGCGCCGCAACGTGCTGCTTCTTGGCGGCCATCGCCAGCCAGTTGACGGCAAGGCCGACGTCTTTCTCGACGCCCTCGCCTTTGAGATAGAGAAGGGCGAGGTCGTATTGCGCATCGGCGTTACCGAAGTAGCTCGCGGCGTGACGAAACAGATCGGCGGCGTAAGCCGCATTGGCGGCAAGCGGCATGGCGGCGATGCCGTCGAGATGATACTGGCCGAGCGCGACGATCGCCTCGCCAACATAGGGCGCGACCGGGCTCGTCGGATTGATGTCGGCATATTGGTCGGCGATCGCCCGGTAGTAGGTGAAGGCCTTAGCGTCGTCTTCGGCCACGTCGTCGCGGCCAGCGGAATAGATGCGCGCGAGCTTGAGCTCGGCGCCGAGCACGCCGTGCTTCGCCGCGTATTCGAGAGCAGGCAACGCAGCCGAAACTTTGCCGGCCATGATCGTGCTCACGCCCTCGCGATAGGCGTCGGTGGCCGACGCATAAGGCGGCGGACTGTCGGCCCCAACGGCGACCGGACCCATCATCATCAGCGCCGCCACGGCGCCCAACGCAAGTTTACACGTCAGCATAGCACTCAACTTCCACGCCCGCCCCTGGATGGGTCACAGCGCCAGTCCGCGCCGGACCAACCTCGTTCGCGTACTTCCACAAATAGCCGCTTCTGAACTGCGTCGGCTTCGTCTTCCAGGCCTTGGCTCGCGCAGCGAGCTCGGCCTCGGAGAGCTCGACATCGAGCCTCCCCTTCTCGGCATCGAGCACGATCATGTCGCCATCGCGTAAAAGCGCGATCGGGCCACCAAGCGCAGCCTCCGGGCCGACATGGCCGACGCAGAAGCCGCGGGTTGCACCGGAGAAGCGTCCGTCGGTAATGAGCGCCACCTTGTCGCCCATGCCTTGGCCGTAGATAGCGGCGGTGGTCGAGAGCATCTCGCGCATGCCGGGGCCGCCCTTGGGGCCTTCGTAGCGGATGACCAGAACGTCGCCTTCCTTGTACTTGCGCGCGCTCACGGCGGCGAAAGCATCTTCCTCGCAATCGAAGCAGCGGGCGGGGCCACGAAACTTCAATCCCTTCATGCCGGCCACCTTGACGATGGCGCCGTCGGGCGCGAGCGACCCCTTCAGGCCCACGACCCCACCGGTGGGAGAAAGCGGATTGTCGGCCGGGCGCACCACATCTTGGTCGGGATTCCACTGCACGCGCGCCAGATTCTCCTTCATCGTCCGGCCAGTGACGGTCATGCAGTCGCCGTGGAGGTAGCCATGATCGAGGAGGGTCTTCAGCAGGAGCGGCACGCCACCCGCTTCGAACAAATCCTTGGCGACATAACGGCCGGACGGTTTCAAATCCGCGATATAAGGTGTCCGTTTCATGACCTCGGCCACGGCGAACAGGTCGAAGTGGATGCCGCATTCGTTGGCG
>DATHCZ010000141.1:0-10399 GCA_035319265.1 Methyloceanibacter sp.
GGTCCAAGCTACCCTCAACCTGTAGATTGCGTCGTCATGCCCGGACTTGATCCGGGCATCCATGCCGTTTCCAGATCGCGAGGAAGGGGAATGGATTGCCGGGCCAAGCCCGGCAATGACGCGAAGGTTCGGGTGCGCGACACTGCCACATCCTGTTAGGGCTCCGGCGCGAGTCGCGGTATAAGGGGGCCCAAAGAAAAGGCTCCCCTTACGGACGCGCCTCGTCCTTAAGGGGCGGGGGCGGACGAGGGCAAATGCAGCAGAAGACCGAACCGAAACGGGTGCGCTCGCTAAGCTTCGGCATCGAGCGGCTCGGTCTCACCGCACTTCGCTATCCCCTGATTGCCGCGGCGCTCATCATCGCCGTCACTATCGCCGCGGGCTTCGGCTATTCCCGGCTCAGGGTCGATGATTCGCTGTCCGAGCTGTTCCGCACCGACACGCCGGAGTTCCACGACTACGAGACCATCTCCCAGCGTTTCCCGTCGAGCGAATACGACGTGCTGATCGTGGTCAGCGGCGACAATCTGCTCGAGCGGAAATCGATCGACGCTCTGCGCAACCTCATCATCAATTTGCAGTTCGTCGACGGCATGGCGGGCGAGGTCTCGCTGTTCTCCGCGCGCGAGGCGCCCGAGCCCGGCGAGATTCCGGGTCCCGTCTTTCCCGCCGAGCTGCCCAAGGGCGACGCCTATAAGCAGCTCATCGACAAGGTCCGCAACAACGAGATCATCAAGGGCAAGCTCCTGTCGGACGACGGCACCCTCACGCTGGTTCTGCTCGCCCTCGACCGCAAAGTGGTCGAGGAGCAGGGCCTGAACTCGGTGGTGCAGCAGATTCACGACACCGCCGCCGAGCAGCTGAAGAATACCGGGCTCAACATGCAGCTGTCGGGCGCTCCGGTCATGCAGCTCGAAATCAGGAACGCCGTCGAGCGCGATCGCTTCAAATATAATGTACTTGGCTTCCTGTTCGGCGCGATCATCGCCTACGCCTTCTTCCGGCGATTGTCCCTCATGGTCATTGCCGCCCTGCCTCCCGTCATCGCCATCATCTGGTCGCTCGGGCTATTCGGCTGGCTCGGCTTCAAGCTCAATCTATTTCTCAACGTCATGATCCCGCTGATCATGGTGCTCGGCTTTTCCGACTCGATGCAGCTCACCGTCGCCATGCGCAACCGGCTGGTCGACGGCGACCGTCGCATCAAATCGGCGCGCTATGCCGTGCTCGTGGTGGGACCGGCCTGCGTTCTCGCCACCGCCACTGCGGCGGCTTCCTTCATCGCGCTTCTCTTCTCCGACTCCGCGCTGATCCGCACCTTCGGCATCGCCGGCGCGCTGTCGACCGCGATTGCTTTCGTGGTCGGCATCACCCTTGTGCCGCTGCTCACTCGAACGCTGATCCCCCGCAACGCGAAGGCCTATGCGGCCAAGCTCAAGAGCCATGACAAGGCGATGAACGCGCTCAAGCGCTTCTGCGGCTGGGTCGCCGAGTGGGGCGTGCGCTACCCGCATATCGTGGTGACTTTGGGACTGCTCGTGGTCGTCGGCTTCGGCGCCATCTATGTGACGCTGCCGCCCCGCTATCGCCTCGCCGATCAGGTGCCGGACCGCGAGCAGGCTGTGGCAGCTAGCGAGCAGCTCGATGCGAAGCTCACGGGCGCGAACCCGCTTCACGTCATGATCGACTATCCCAAGGGCAAGACGCTGTACGATCCCGACGTCCTCAAGGTGATCGGCGACGTGCACTCGATCGTCGAGTCGCAGTCGGGCGTCGGCAATGTCTGGTCGATCGAGACGCTTCGCCGCTGGCTCGCCAAGACGCAAGAGGACACGCCGGACAAGCTCAAGGAATATGTCTCGATCCTGCCCGACTATCTGACCAAACGCTTCATCGACGAGCCCGACAATTCGGTCGTCGTCACCGGGCGCATTCCGGATATCGACGTCAGCGATCTGCTGCCGGTGATCGAGAAGCTTGACGGCAAGCTGAACGTCGTGCGCGACGCCCATCCCGACTATCGCATCGTCGTCACCGGGCTGTCGGCCATCGCCGCGCGAAACAGCGCCACCATGATCGGCAAGCTGAATGCGGGACTCACCACCGAGATCGTGTTCATTTGCATTTTCTTGGGGTTCGCCTTCCGCTCGGTGATGGTCGCCATCGTCACGGTGCTGCCGACCCTCTTTCCCGTGTTCACCGCGGGCGCCGTGCTCGCGGCCTCAGGCGAAGGCCTGCAATTTGCCAGCATTGTCGCGTTGATCGTATCGTTCGGACTCTCTCTCAATGCGGCGGTGCATTACCTCAACCGCTTGCGGCTCGAGGACCGCCCCGGAGAAGATCCGGCCATCGGCGTCGAGCGCGCCACCATTCTGATCGGGCCCGCGCTCGTGCTCACGTCCATGATCCTCGCCTTCGGGCTCGGGGTCACCGTGCTGTCTGACCTGCCCTCGCTCCGCCTGTTCGGCAAGCTCTCGGCGATGACGCTGGTGGCGGCGCTGATCGGCGATCTCGTGCTGCTGCCGGCGAGCGTCCTGCTCTATCGCCGCTTCGTGCGCCGCCTCAGGCCAGCGCCCCGCGCCAAGCCTCCGCATACCCACGCGCATGGCTGAAATCAGCCCTTGATCGCGCATGGCTGAAATCAGCCCTTGATGAAGGGCGCGAACTCCTCGACCACACGCTCGTAGACCGCGCGCTTGAACGGCACGATCAGCGAAGGCAGCGCTTCTACCCTCACCCATTGCCAGGCGTCGAATTCGGGCTCATGCCCTTCGCGCGGCGAGAGGTTGATCTCGCTGTCGGGGCCCTCGAAGCGCGCCGCGAACCACATCTGCTTCTGGCCGCGGTAGCGGCCTTCCCAGGCGACGCCGATCAGCTCCTGCGGCAGATCGTAGAGGAGCCAGCCCTTCGCGCGCGCGATGATGGTGGCGCTATGCACGCCTGTCTCCTCGAACAGTTCGCGGGGTGCGGCGTCCTCTGGCGCCTCGCCTTCATCCACCCCTCCTTGCGGCATCTGCCACCATTGGCCGACGCCCTCAGGGTCGCCCTCGCGATCGGCACGCCGCCCGACGAAAGCGCGTCCTTGGCGGTCGAGCAGCATGATGCCGACGCATGGCCGGTAGGGCAGCGCCTCTTTGTCTGTCATGGGAAATCAGCTTTGGCTCTGCGAGCGCACCGCCGCGCTGACCGGCACCAGCACGAAGCCCTTGCTCTGCAGCTTGCTCGCCCATTCGGTGAGTTGCTTGAGGGTGGCCGGCTTCGCCTTGACTACGCCGATGGCGGCGCCATGCTCCTTGGCGGTCGCCTCGAGCTTCGCCAGTTGTTTGGCGATATCGGCCGGCGCTGCCTCGTTGATCTGGATGGTGGCGACCGAGTAGTCGAGGCCGATCGAGCTCGCGATTTGACCTGCGGTCGAGCCCTGCACGCTGCCGTCGTCGACATAGAGGAGGCCGCGACTCTTCACCTCCTCGAGCACCGGGGTCAGCGCATTCTGCGCCGCCTCAAATTTGGCGCCCATCAGGTTGGTGACCCCGACATACCCCGTATAACGGGACATCAGCCATTGCAGCCGCTTCATGTTCTCCTCGGGCGGGAGTGTGGTCAGCAGCGTATGCGGGCCCGGGTTCTCGGTCGGATAGTTGTTCGGCTCGAGCGGAATCTGCAGCAGCACCTCGTGGCCGTCGGCGCGGGCGACCGTCACCCCGTCCTGCAAGCTCCTGCCATAGGCGCCGTAAGCCACGCTGATCGACGGAGGCAAGCCTTTGAGCACGTTGGCGGGCGGGCTATCGGGAAGGCCTAGGCCGGTGACCAGGATGGCGATGCGTGCCGGGTCTCCCGGGGCATTCTTGGCCGCGTAACGCGAGGGCCGCGCATAGACGTCGATTGCCCGACGCCCATCGGAGGCGACCTTCGGCAGCGGACCGTATTGCGAATCCTCGACGAGCTCGGCGACGGGAACCGCCGGAAGCGGACCGCCCCCAGGCTCGACCGCAGGCGTGTCGAGGGGAGGTGGCGGCGCAACGGCGGCAGTTTGCTGATTGCCGGACGCTTGCGGCGCGGCGTCCTGAGCTGACGGTGCGGTCGAGGCGGTCTGCTCCCCAGCGTCTGCCGCGCCTTGCCGGCCATTAGGAGCACCGGCATCGGGAGAGGCCGGCGTCGCTTCAGGCGGCATCATCTGACCAGGGCCTGGCGGCTGGACTACTGGCGCCTGGGGATTCGCCCCCGGTGCGACGGCGAAGCCGGGAGGCATGTCCACATTGTCGCCGGAAGCCGCAGGAGCTTCTGCCGGAGCGGTGTCCGCCGGCTCCTCGCTCGGCACAGAAGCGGCGCCTTGGTCGGGCGTCTCGGCTGAGTCCTCGGCCGGGGCTGCGCCACCGGCGGGTCCAGGCTCGATTTGCACGATGGCGACCGGCTCGCCCGTGTCGCTTCCTGGGAAGAAGGCGAGCCACGCGATGCCAAGCACCAGCGTCCAAAACACAATTCCCGCGGCGACGACCAGCGCTTTCATCTCGACTTTACCTCCCCGCACGCCGGCCCTCTTATGGGGCTCCGCCTCCTCCCTCGGCAGTCATCGAAGCGGTCGCCAGAAGCGGCCTAAGCCTAGTTGGCCTCGGCCTTCTTCTTGGTTTCGGTATCGACCGACTTGATGCCGCGCAAGAGATCGAGCGCATAGTTCAGCTGAGTATCCTTCTCCTTTTCGGGAGCGACATAGGACGAGCTTCCGGATTCCTCCTCGGAGGCCTCCTCGTCTTCGTCAGCGCCCTCGATCTTGAGATGGCCGCGCAGATTGGCTTCGCCGCGCGTGCTTACCTCGTCAGCCTTCTTCTTCAGATCGTCCGGCAGCTCCTCCTCGACCATCACCTCGGGCTCGATGCCCTTGGCCTGGATCGAGCGGCCCGACGGCGTGTAGTAGCGCGCCGTGGTCAAGCGGAGCGCGCCGTTGGAACCGAGCGGAATGATGGTCTGCACGGAACCCTTGCCGAACGACCGTGTGCCGAGGATGGTCGCCCGGTGGTGATCCTGAAGAGCGCCGGCGACGATTTCCGAGGCCGATGCCGAGCCGCCGTTGATCAGCACGATAAGCTGCTTGCCATCGGTCAGATCGCCGGGCCGCGCGTTGGAGCGCTGCGTCTCCTCGAGATTGCGGCCGCGAGTGAGCACGATCGCGCCTTGATCGAGGAACGCATCGGACACGGAGATCGCCTGGTCGAGCAGGCCTCCCGGGTTGTTGCGGAGATCGATGACGTAGCCCTTGAGCTTCGGACCGAGCTGCTTCTTCAGATCGTCGATCGCTTTCTGCAAATTGGCGGTGGTCTGCTCGTTGAAGGTGGTGATGCGGATATAACCGACATCGTCGCCTTCGGCGTTGTACTTGACCGGATTGATGTGGATGACGTCGCGCGTGACCTTCACGTCGAACGGATCCTCGACGCCCTTGCGCACGATCGTGAGCGTGATCGGGGAGTTGACCGGCCCGCGCATCTTCTCCACGGCTTCCTGCAACGTCAGTCCCTGAATCTGCTCCTTATCGAGCGCGGTGATCAGGTCGCCGCTCATGATTCCCGCCTTGGCGGCCGGCGTGTCTTCGATCGGAGACACCACCTTGACCACACCGTTCTCCATCGTGACTTCGATGCCGAGCCCGCCGAACTCGCCGCGGGTCTGCACCTGCATGTCACGGAAATGCTTCGGATTGAGATAGGCCGAATGCGGGTCGAGCGCGGTCAACATGCCGTTGATCGCCGCCTCGATCAGCTTGGAGTCATCGGGCTTCTCGACGTAGTCCGAGCGCACCCGCTCGAGCACCTCGCCGAATAGATCGAGCTGCCGGTAGATTTCCGAGTTGGCGGCCGATGCGGACTGGCTCTTCGCCAAGCTCACCATCGTCGATCCGGCAGCGAGCACGGCCAACACCAGAAGCGCCCACAGCGCGTATTCGGATTTCCGCATCATCCTTGCACCTTTTCGGAAGCCTCGGCCCACCATGGGTCAGGGTCTATTGGCCTGCCGTCCTTTCTGAATTCGACATAGAGGACGGGGCGTGAACTGTCATCGTTTTGGCTCGGAGCCCCCGATCCCATCACTGCGATGGGCTCGCCGGCTAGGACAAACTGGCCGAGGCTTACGTCTATGCGGCTCATCCCCGCAAGCAGAACATGATATCCCCCGCCCGCGTTGATGATCAAGAGTTGCCCGTAGGAGCGGAACTCGCCGGCATAAACCACCCAGCCGTCGGAAGGGGCGGTAATCCGGGCCTCCGGACGGGTTTGCAGGGAGATGCCCCTGGCCGTGCCGCCGGCGCTCTCGGCGTCGCCAAAGCGCTTGATCCGCCGCCCTGCGGCAGGAAGCCTGAGCGAGCCCTTGGCGGCCTCGAACGGCAAAGCGGGCTTCAGGCGATCGGGGCTGGCGAAGGCGACCTTGTTCTGATCAGGCTTAATCTCGACCACGTTCTCATTGGCGGGGGTCGCCAGAGCCCGGTCCTGCTCGCGCTGGCGAAGCGCCCGCTCCGCAGCAACCTCGGCGTCATATTGGGCGACCTCGACTTTGGCGATCTGAGCGTCGAGACGATCGATCAGATCGTTCAAATCGGTGACGGCCTTGGCCTGTTCGGATGCCGATTGCTTGATCTCGGCAAGCTCCGCCTCGCCTTGCGCGAGTTTCGTCTTCTTCTCCTCGAGCAGACCGTCGAGCCGCTGCCGCTCGGAGGCGAGCCGATCTCTCTCCCCTTTCTCGGCGTCGCGCTCATCGCGAATGGTATTCTCGATGGTGACCAAGCCCTCGAGCTCGTGCGACAGATTGTCGGCTTCATATTTGAGCTCGGGAAACACGTCGGCGAGCAGCATCGCGCTTCGCACCATGGCGAGTGCATCGTCCCGGCGCGTCACCAGCGCCGGCGGGGGCGTTCGGCCCATCCTCTGCATCGCCAACAGCATCTTGTAGATCGTTTCCTTCCGCTCGGTGATCGAGCTCTGGATGACGTTTACCTGGTCGGTCAATTGCGCGAGCTTGGCTTCGGTCTCCGAGAGCTTAGCCTCGCTCGCCTGCACTCTGTTTCCGGCTTCGATCAACTCACTGTTTAGCTTCGCCCGCGCTTCGGCAAGGGTCGCGATGTCCTGGGTAAGCCCCTGCTCCTTGGCGCGGTTCGACTGTAATTGCTGCTCGGTCTCGTTGAGGCGCTTCTTCGCCTCCTCACGCGAAAGATCCTCCTGTGCCTCAGCCAGCCATGGCAAGGCGCAAACGAGGCCGACCAGAAGCAGAGCGGATCGAAATCTTCGTCTTGCGGGAGCCAATCGATCGGAATGCGCCATGCGCCTTGGCCGTTTCAGCCGGTCGCAACGACAGCGGAGCGATACGGCAGAATCAAGGCAAAACGCTTACGAATCCTTAACCTTGCGGGCGCGACCAGGGCGCTTAGGCGCGGTGATAGGGATGGCCGGAAAGAATGGTGATGGCGCGGTAGATCTGCTCGGCGAGAACGATACGCGCCAAGCCGTGCGGCAAGGTCATGGCCGACAGCGACAGCACGAAATCGGCCTTGAACGAAGCCGTGAGCCCGAGACCGTCGGCGCCGCCGACAAAGAAGGCGAGTCCCTGCGCACCGCCGTCGCGAAACTTGGCGAGGCTTTGCGCGAAGCCTTCGCTTCCGAGCTGAGTGCCGCTCCGGTCGAGACAGATCAATTTGTAGGAGGACGGTCGCTTGGCAAGAAGCAGTTCTGCTTCGGCCTCCATGCGCGCCTGCGGCGTGGCACCCCTCGCTTCCGCAATCTCGATCACGTCGAGCGGCGACAAAGCGAGCTTTCGTCCCGCCGCAGCGGCGCGGCCGACATAATGCGCGAACAGGTCGCGCTCCGGCCCCTGCTTCAATCTGCCCACGGCAGCGATCAGGAGCCGCATGGCTCACTCGGCCTTAAGACCGGAGCGGCGAACCGCCCGCGGCAGACCGCTGGCGACAAGTCGCCGATCAGATCACCAGTCGCTCCATGGGACGATCCGCCGACCACATCTTCTCCAGATTGTAGAACTCGCGAACCTCTGGTCGGAAGATATGGACGATAACATCGCCGGCATCGATCAGTACCCAATCACATTGGGGCTGGCCCTCGACGCGGGCGCGGCCATAGCCTTCCTCTTTGAGTTTCTTGACGAGTTGGTCGGCGACGGCCCCGACATGCCGTTGCGAGCGCCCCGACGCGAGGACCATGTGGTCGCCGATCGAGGTCTTGCCTCTCAGGTCGATGCAGGCGACGTTCTCGGCCTTGGCGGCGTCGAGCGTGTCGAGCACGATATCGAGCAGGCGTTTCGGATCGGCGCGGAATGACGCAAATCCGTTAGGAGGCGTGCCGCGCGGGGCAGCCTCTCTAGCTGAGCGCATGTTTTGGTGAGTATCCTTCTGCCATTGCTCCTCGAGGAAGCGATTGCCCCCAAGTTTACCGCCTCCGTAACGCAGGACAGCGACACTTGGTTGCCGCTTCGCCCCATAAACATAGTATGGTCGCGGTTAAAGTTTCAATAGCTAGTATTGCTAGCGCTTTTTCCCGCTCTTCTTGTCCTTCCCCTTGCCTTCACCACGGATCGCCGTCGAGGACAGCGGGGAGAGCCGATGAGTGATGATCGTCCAGGCCGGCGGGGTCATCCGAGCGAGACCCTGGGCATCCGATTCGTCGACATGAAACTCCTGAAAGCGGGTGGCAGCCTGGCTCGCCCGCGCCTTCAGCCGGAATCCCGGCCGGTCGAGCACGGCGATCGGCACGGTCGCGAAGATCTTTTGCCAAGATCGCCATTGATGGACCTGAGCGAGATTGTCGGCCCCCATCAGCCAGACGAAGCTGACGGCAGGGTGCCGGCGCTTGAGCTCCGTCAGAAGGTCGACCGTATAGGGCGAACCCGTCTCGCCCGGGAAGCCGGTCACCGCGATGCGCGGGTGATTGGCGATCTTCCTCGCGGCTTCGACGCGCTCAGAGAGGCGCGGCAGCGTGGACGGTTTCTTCAAGGGATTGCCGGAGGTGACGATCCACCACACCTGATCGAGTCCGAGCCGCTTCAGCGCGGTCAGGCTGATCTCGACGTGGGCGGCATGCGCCGGATTGAACGAGCCGCCGAGCAGACCGATGCGCATCCGCGGCGAGACCATCGGCAGGCGTGCCGCCTTCTCCTCCGGCGTGAGACTCTTTGACGGACGAGCCTCGTTGCGCTCGCGTCGCTCAGTCTTGGCAAGCGATGCCTCCTGCTTTCGGTCGGCCTTCTGCCCCGCCTTTTTGGTCTTCCTCTCCGTCCTATCCGTCTTGTTGCTTTGCTTCGCGAGCTTCGACGGTTTGGCCGGCTTAGATGACCTCGCCGGCTTCACCGCATTGGTGGTCTTTGCCGATTTCGCGGACTTGGAGGATGTCTTCGCCTTGGCAGCCCTTCCGACCTTTTTCGGTTTCTTGATCTTGGGGGGTTTCAGCGCCTTCGCTGTCTTGATCTTTCGCGGCTTCGCTTGCTTCGCGATCTTCTTCGTCGTCGGCTTTTTCTTAGGCACTCTCAGCCCCTTCTGCTCACGGCAAGTCCCATGACGGTCATACCGGCGAAAGCCAGTGTCCAGCAATAAGCACGTACCCGATCTGGATTCCGGATTACGCCGGACGACGGTGGAAGCTGAAAAGGAGAGCATCACTCAGGGGCGCGTCTGGCCCCGGCCGCGCACGATATATTTGAAGGTGGTCAGCTGCTCGACACCGACCGGCCCGCGCGCATGGAATCTCCCGGTGGCGATGCCGATCTCGGCACCCATGCCGAACTCCCCGCCATCGGCGAACTGAGTCGAAGCATTATGCAGCACGATCGCGCTGTCGACGCGGGCGAGGAATCGCTCTGCCGCGCTCTTGTCGTCCGTCACGATCGCATCGGTATGCCGCGAGCCGTAGCGCGCGATGTGCTCGATCGCCTCGTCGAGGCCGTCGACCACCTTGACCGCGATGATCGCGTCGAGAAATTCCTTCGGCCAATCCTCCTCGGTGGCGGCCTCCACGCGAGTATCCACGCTTTGCGTCTCGGCATCGCCCCGAACCTCGCAGCCGGCCTCGATCAGCATCTTGACGAGAGGGTGAAGATGGGTCGGCGCCGCCTTGCGAGCGACGAGCAGAGTCTCTGTCGCCCCGCAAACTCCCGTCCGCCGCATCTTGGCGTTGAGCACGATCCTCTTCGCCATGTCGAGATCGGCCGGCGCATGCACATAGACGTGGCATACGCCTTCGAGATGCGCGAACACCGGCACCCGCGCCTCCCCTTCCACGCGCGCGACAAGCTCCTTGCCTCCGCGCGGCACGATCACGTCGATCGCACCGCCGAGGCCTTGCAGCATGAAACCGACCGCCGAGCGATCGACTGTCGGCACGAGCTGGATCGCCTCGCGCGGAAGCCC